>DATDXV010000048.1:0-3782 GCA_035289205.1 archaeon | reverse complement strand
GGAAAGCTTCTGCAACCAAATGAGTTCGGGATAATAAGCATCATCGTAGGTCTCTACTCGCTGATAATGCCAATAACAACGCTCGGTCTCAGCGGAGTTCTTGTAAGGTTCATCTCGAACCTTTCTGTTGAATCAAAGCTTGAGCAGGCCAGGTACATAACAGTTGCGTCATTGAAGGTTGTGGCAGCGCTCTCCCTGGCAGTCGCCGTCCTTGTCTTTTTCTTCTCATCTGAGATAGCAAACTCCATTTACTCAAACCCCAGCCTTTCTAATCCGCTGAAAATCCTTTCCATCATGCTTTTCTTCGGCAGTCTTTCTGTCCTGCTCAAGGGCGCATTGATGGGCCTGCAGCGCTTCAGGGAGATGTTCTACTTTGACCTGTTCGCAGGAAGCCTGAGGCTGATAGCTGTGTTCGGACTTGTTATCATGGGTTTCGGCTATGCAGGCGCAATATTCGGTTTTGCGATCCAGTTTTTCCTCCTAACAGTAATAGTGTTCTACTATGTCTTCAAGCATCTGCCGCCCGTTTCGAAAAAATACCCCACGAAAGATGTAATGTCATACGGCGTTGCTGCAGGGCTCTCTACAGTGGCATCCTACATGCTTTCGCAGGGTGGCATAATACTGCTTGGATTCCTGGGGACGCTTGAGGCTGTGGCCTTCTTCAATATTGCGGTATTCTTCGGCCTCATTATCCAGCTTTCATCTTATCTTTTCCAGACAACCATTGCGCCTACAATATCAGAGCTCTGGGCAATGGGGGACAGGACGAGGCTTGAGGAGCTTGTGAGAAATGCGGTTGAGTATATGATGCTCATTGCAGCTCCCGTAGTTGCATTCTCAGCGCTCTTTGCAGAGTTTCTGATAAACATATTCTTCAATGCAAGCTACCTTCCCGCATCATCTATTATAGCTTTCTACCTTCCCGGGTCACTTCTTTTCGGTCTGGCATCCATAATGTGGTACCTCCTCTACTATACAAATGAGCCCAAGACAATGACAAAACTAATGGTGGTCTCCGCTGCCCTTTCTGTGGCAATATCCATCCCGATGATCATGCTGTACGGCTACATGGGCGCAGCATACGCATTTGTCCTTTCGCAGATATTGGCTGTTGCAATAACACTGCCAAAGGTCCTTTCCAAATTAGAGTTCCAGCTAAAGAAGCTAGAAAAACCCGTGTTAGCAGTAGCCCTTCTGATCGCATCTTCCTACATTATAATGTCTGTCACAGGCGATCTGCTTTCCAGGGCAGCGTTCTTTGTTTTTGCTATGCTTGCTTATGCGTTCCTGATATTCAAATGGGGCGTATTTGCGAAGGCCGAGCTGGAGCTTCTTGAAATGCTTGCAGAGAAACTTAAATTCCTAAAGCCAGTTTACAGGATCGTCAAGAAGCTAGTTGCCCAATGATCTTCAGCATCTTCTTCCCCTGCGCTTCCCAGTTGTATTTCTTTTCGAAGGCGTCCCTTCCATTCCTTCCATAGGACTTCACCTTCTTTTTCCTGAACATCCCAAGCAGCTTTTCAGCTATCTTCTTTGGATCCGTAGGATCTACTACATCCCCGCAGTTCTCTTCCCTTACTATCTTGCCCATCACTGGAAAGTCTGAAACAAGCTGCGCCTTCCCAGCTCCCATGAACTCGAAGAATTTGTTCGGGGAACCCAGCATGTTGTTTATAGTTGGCTGGAAGAGTATTGTTCCTACAGACATTCTCTCATAATAGCTTGGCATCCTGTCCATAGGAACCTGCCCTGTGAATTCGAAGTATTTTTCCATGCCGTTTTTCTTCACAATGTCAAGAACATTCGGAAGGTAGCTGCCGGAACCTACTATGAGAAACCTGAATCCAGGATCGCTTTCTACCACATGCTTGGCTGCCATGGCAAGCTTGTCTACCCCCCTTACCCAGTTTATGTCGCCGACATATCCCACTACTTTTTCATCATGTATCCTGTATCTTTTCAGAAAAGATTTTGGCGGGCAATTCATTATCACTTCTGAATCCACTCCATATTCTTTATTGAGTATCTTCCTTATCTCATCGTTCACTGTTATGATGGCATCGCACTGCGGTGCCCACCTTGCTTCATATTTTTCATAAAACTTGTAGAAGAGCGAGCCGAACTTTGCATCGCCCCTGATCATTCCTGGGAAATACTCCCTTGCGTCATAAAGTATTTTCGAACCGAGAAGTTTCTTGGCTTTTATTCCTAGATACAATGTGTTCAGGTCGCAGCAGAACACTATGTCCGGCCTTTCCTTCTCAATAACCTTCCATGCCTTCCTGTAGAAATCCCAATACTGTATAAACGGGATTTTCTTCCAAGTGTAAAACATATCCACCCTATGCACAGGGACTCCCAGGTTGGAGCCGTCCTTAGGGAGAGAACCATCTGACCTGCATGCAATTATCTTTGCATCGTAGCCCGCTTCTATAAGTGTCTTTGCCTGCTTCGGTGCCCTGGGATCAGGGTTGTTTGTGTTTAGCAGAGTGAAGAGGACCTTTGTCATGAGCTATATGGAGAAAATCCGTATTAAAAGATAGCCTCACGGAAGGTCTAGACCTGTGATTCTGCAGCAATATAAAGATTGTTTTTCTATATTTCATCTATGAAAGCTGGGGTTATTGGGCTAGGCTACATGGGCAAGAACCATGCAAGGGTATACAGAGAACTGGGGCTTGATGTGATCGGTTTCGACAGCGATCCGAATGCATACAAGGATAAAGACATCCCATTTGTTGAGCGGGCACATCATATTCCTGACTTGCTAGCAAGGGCAAACTTGGTTAGTGTTTGCGTGCCTACAACTGGCCATAGACATGCTGCGGTAGAAGCAATAGAGAGAGCAGGCGCACCGCTCTTGATAGAGAAACCTGTCGCAGAGTCTGTCTATTCTGCGCAGAAGATAAGAGCCGCTGCGCAAAAACATGGAACACCTGTCGCAGTAGGGTTTGGAGAGAGATACAATCCTAGCATAAAGGAGCTTGTTTCAAGGATTGGCAAAGAGGAGCAGATACACAGGATGGATTTCCAAAGACTGAACCCATATCCCCCGCGCATAAAGGATGTTGGTGTCATTGTTGACATGTCTGTGCATGATATAGATCTATGTGGGTTCATTTCTGGAGAGAAGCCATGGAAGGTCTTTGCCCACACGCGTTCCAAGGAGCTTCCGACAAAAAAGTTCGAGGACACGGCTACCATAAATCTCATCTACGATGATTTTGATGCGGCAGTGCATTCTGACTGGCTCACGCCTACAAGTATAAGGAAGGCCACTGTGCATACTTCCAGAGCATATTACACTGCCGACCTTCTTGATGGCGGACGTGTAGAGGAGTATGACAGATATGCTCCCAAGAACGGGGCAACTGCCGACACGAACACAACTTCTATGAAGATACATACGCCGCGCAGATCTGAGGCGCTGAAGAGCGAATTGTCTGCCTTCATAGAATTTGCAAAAACCGGGAAGCCAGGACAACTGGCAACGCTTGATCAGGGCATTGATGTTTTGCAGATAGCAGAGGCTGCAACTAGATCTGCAGCAAAGGGCGAACCAATAGAGATAAGTTGGGAGTAAGTTTAAAAGCTGCTCGGTGCAAGGTATTCATATGAAAGGCAAAGTCATTGTAACCGGAGGATGCGGCTTCATAGGAAGCCATGTTGTGGATGAGTTGCTTGCGCGAGGCTATAGGGTAAAAATACTAAGCAGACCTCTCTGCGATATGAAGAACATACAGCATGTCAAAGACAAAGTGGAGCATGTTGACTGCGAT
>DATDXV010000047.1:0-3902 GCA_035289205.1 archaeon | reverse complement strand
CACAAGCTCCTCCAGCCCATACTCATCTGTGTATCCTATATCCTTTACAACCAATATCTTTTTCTGCAGATCTGTAGGAAGATATTCATTGTCATTGAATTCCTTCTTTGATGGTCCAGGTCCACCGATTATTATTCCCTTGGCTTCTGGTGGCATTAGAGCTTTCATGTTCTCAGCAATCATCTTGTAGAAGTCATTCACGAGCCCTTCCCTGATCCTTGCATATCGAGAGCTCGATTGTCCTCCCTGTGCCGTTTTGCCAGGAACTATGGAATCCATATTTCTTAGGACATGGATCTTCTTTCCCCTCAAAACACCTATTGTGGCTTCCTTCGTGTCCATGACAAGAAGCCCGAAAACCTCTTTCTCCTTCACCATGTCCTCAAGCGGTTCTGTAATGAATTTCTGGTCGCACCAATACCTCTTCACCTCCAGCTTGTCGGGAGGCTCTACTGCCCAGAGCCTTATGTCATCGGCGCCCTCATGCTCAGAGACATTCCCGCAGAAAACAGCAAGGCCGTTTACAGGTGTTTTAGGGTAAAGCTTCAGATGCTGCAGAATCTTCTCCAAAGCAGAAACAACATTCTTCCTTGTTCCCTTGGATTTTATGTTTTCTGCAGTTCCCTGCTCATTGCGAAGCTGGTTGACTGTATCAATCAGGTTTGCTCCGGCAGGAACATATACAGTAACAAGCTCTGTATGCCTTCCTCTAAGCTTGCTCAATTCCGCCACGAGCTTCTTCAGTTTGTATCTTTGTTCTTCCATACATACACCTACTAACATCTAGCATTAACAGAAGATTAAGCTATACCACTATCTTTATTTTCAGCGCTGTTCCGTCTACCGAAAACTCTCCCCTGCCAAAAACAGCTTTTTCCGCCTTGACGGTTCCCTTTATGTCATCAATGAAATCTTCAAGTGTTCTCTTCTCCTTCGCAGAGCAGTCTATTATAATTTCTTTCAGCGGTGCGTTCAGCGCGAGATTATTGTCATGCTTCCACTTCCTCACAGATGACACTATGGCAACGGCCATGTCGCCAGCCCCAGCGGCATCTTGATCTGCAAGCGTTTTGTCGCATTCGGGCCACTCAGAAAGATGTATCGAGTCCTTAGGCTTGTAGAGCTCCTGATAGAGCTCCTCAGTGACATGCGGCAGGAAAGGGGAGTAGAGTTTCAAAATATCAGTAAAGACAAATCTCAGGGTCCAATGAAGAGAGTCATCCCTCTTCTCTCCGTATAATCTGTGCTTGATTATTTCAAGGTAGTTGTCTGCAAATGTCTGCCAGAAAAACATTTCTGTCTCTCGTTTTGCCTCTGCATATTCATAAACCTCGAAGTTTTTAGTAGAAACTTTGATGGCACTCATCAGTTTTGCAAGCAGCCATCTGTCAATGGGCTTCAGCGCCTTTGGCTTCTTTACAGCCTTGGCCTGCGATACAATCCTTCCGGCGTTCCATAATTTGGTAACGGTCTTCTGCCCGTTTGCAACGTCCTTCTCCTGATAGAACATGTCATATCCCAATTTGGCGGAGGCAGCCCAGAACCTGATGGCGTCGGCAGAGTATTTCTCAACGACAGGCGGAGGCTCTACAACGTTGCCCTTTGACTTGGACATCTTCTTTCCGTGCGGATCCAAGCCGTGGCCGTTTATTACCGCATTCAGCCAGGGCACTGTTTTCGCATGCAGCCAGCTCTTGACAATTGTGTAGAACGCCCATGTCCGTATGATGTCATGACCCTGCGTCCTTGCGGTCATCGGGATCATCTTCATCCTGCTATCCTTCTCCCCCCATTTTGCGTTTATCAGCGGCGTGATAGCTGATGTTGTCCAAGTATCCATGATGTCCGTATCTGGAACAAATTCATTCGAGCCGCATTTGCACTTTTTCTTCGGCTTTGTCTTTATGGGATCAACAGGAAGCTGGCTCTCCTCTGCAAGCGCTGTCTCTCCGCATTTCTTGCAGTGCCATGCAGGGAACTGTACGCCGAAATATCTCTGCCTCGATATGCACCAGTCGGAATTCAGGCCCTCGACCCACTGCTTGTATCGCACGCTCATGTGCTCGGGAAACCATCTCACCTTCATTCCTAGCTCCATCCATTTCTCCTTCATATCAAGCACGCGTATGTACCACTGCTGTGAGATATGGAATTCGGCAGGGGTCCCGCATTTGTCATGGATATTGACGCTCTGATCCAGATTCTTCTGATCAATCATCTGCCCAAGCTCCATCAGCCTGTCAACAATGCTTCTTCTAGCCTCCTCAATCCTCATTCCCTCGAACTCCCCTGCAAGATGGGTCAGCCTTCCGGATCTGTCTATCGCGATCTTCAGGGGAAGCTTGTGCTGCTGCCACCATTCTATGTCAGTCCTGTCTCCGAATGTGCAGACCATGACTATTCCTGTTCCGAAATTTGGATCGACCTTCTCGTCCGCGATTATAGGGACATCATAATCGAATATTGGAACTACTGCTCTCTTGCTGACCAGCCCCTTGTAGCGCTGGTCATGCGGATGGACGAAGACCGCAACGCACGCGGCAAGAAGCTCCGGCCTTGTTGTTGCTATCTTTATCTTCTCGTTCGATCCTTTCATCTTGAACTCTATTGTATTCAGAATAGTCTCCCTGCTCATGTCCTCCAGTTCAGCCTGCGCGATCGCGGTCTGGCACTGCGGGCACCATGTAACAGGCCCCTCCTGCCTGTATACCCTGCCCTGTTCGTACAGATCAATGAACGATCGCTGCGATATCCTGATGCCGAAATCCGATATCGTGCTGTAAAGCTGGTCCCAGTTGTAAGACATGCCAAGGCTCTCCAGTATGTGCCTGAAGCCCGCCTCTCCCCTTTCAACCTCCTCCAAGCATATCTTTCTGAATTCATCCCGCGACAGCTGCGAGCCTCTTACATTGCGCGCCTTCTCAACATAGCGCTCTGTTGCCAGGCCGTTGCTGTCAAATCCCATCGGATAGAATATGTTGAAGCCTTTCATGCGCTTGTAGCGCGCGATGAAGTCCATCGGAACGTAACCAATCAAATGCCCCATGTGCAGAAGGCCTGACATTGTCAGCGGGGGCGTGTCAATTGAATATAGAGGCTTCTTGCTCTTGGGATCGAAAACATGAAGCTTCCGCTTTGCCCACAGAGCCTGTAGCCTAGGCTCCGCCTCCTTGGAATCATATCGCTCCTTCATGAGTTGAGTTTATGTTCAAGCATCTATTAAAATGTTGGTTTTCCTATAAAGAATAGGGCCTGTAGTCTAATCCGGAATGACGCGACGTTCGCAACGTCGAGATTGTGGGTTCAAATCCCACCGGGTCCACTTATTTTTAAAAGTGCTGCTACCTATGTTTGCTAAGGGCCCGTGGCCTAGCCAGGTAAGGGCGCCACTTGAAAAGGCGAAACTGATAAACCCTAGGTCATATGTGGAGGTCGAGAGAAATCTTTACATTGTAAAGATTCTCGAATTCAAATCTCTCCGGGCCCACCATTCTGATTTTAAATACTCCACTCTATATCTCCTTCTATGAAAGAGATAAGCAGGGGTGCGGAAGCTGTACTCTACCTAGAGAAACATGAAGGCGAGACTGCCCTGATAAAGGAAAGGATAAAGAAAGGCTACAGAGTTTCAGAATTAGACAATAGCATAAGAAAAGAGAGGACAGCGCGCGAGATGAAGCTCCTGCTCGAAGCAAAGAGAGCTGGGGTCAATGTTCCTGTTGTAATGACAGCAAAAGATTGCAAGCTTATAATGGAATTCTTGAAAGGAGAGAGAGTAAAAGAACTATTGAATTCTAACAAAAGAGATGGCGAGGAAATAGCAGAGCAGATAGGCAGGGAAGCGGGTCTTTTGCATGAAAACGGAATAATCCACGGAGATCTGACAACAAGCAACATGATTA
>DATDXV010000046.1:0-19315 GCA_035289205.1 archaeon | reverse complement strand
AACAGAACCTCTGATCAGGACTATTCTAGGAGAAGGCTTGGTTAGCTCTGTCTGGCTCGATCGCTATGAGGAGCAGAGGATGGAGGAACAGATGAGGCTGGATTTTAACTCTGACCCTGTCTATGCTGCCTCAAAATGGAGTTATGTTCAGGAGAAGTAATATGTCTGGAAAAACCTATTTGGGAAGAAAGGGAAGCATGACTTATGCAGCTTTCGCCTCTGCAACTGACCCAAGAGAGCTGATAGAGCTGCAGGAAACGCAGTTGCCTATTCTGGGAAGATTCACGAGAGCTATATTTGAAGGCAGGTAGGATTCCTATACCCAAAGAGATCGAAAAGAAGTTTCTCATCTGGGAAGACGGCAAGGATTATTCTGAAAAGGCCCTTAGTTTTCTTTATGACACAGTAGCTTCCCTGAGAATCAATGTTTTAGCAAACGGCGAACCTATAAGGCAGGGGTATCTGCCTGTTGGGAATGCAAGGGAAATCGCTGAAAGGGCAGAAATGAATGTTAATTTTGAACCTATGGATGCAAGGATTCGCAGGAAGTCGGGAAAATACTACCTTGCAATGAAGGGAAGAGGTATGACATCCAGGGAGGAAGTAGAAAAACAGATCCCTATGGAGCTTTTTATGGACCTTTGGCCTCTGACTGAAGGAAGAAGGGTGGCAAAGAAGAGGCTTGAAAGGAAACTGGGCTCGCATAAGGTTGAGTTTGATGTTTACATAGACGGAAGAGATTTAATTGTTGCAGAGATAGAGGTTCCCAGCGAAGAACACCTATACAGGATCCCGCAACTTGGACGAGATGTAAGCAAAGATCCTAAATACAAGAACAGGAATCTTGCCAAGTGATATTATGAACAACTGGAACAGGACAGTAATTAGCGTGGATCGTTTGGAAAAAGAGGGCAAATTAGACCCAGACGGAACATATCAAGGAAGGCATATTATTCATAGGAACTCTCCTATTCTAGGAGGCGTATATCTCGGGGAAAGCAGCAGAGAGGCTGTTGTTGTTGATGCAAAGTATGGAGAGCTTCCCAAATTACACCAACTGGCAAAGGTGAAAGCCAGATCTTATGCATGCGACCCGGAAACAGGGGATGACTTCTATTTCATTGATCCTGCTACAGGAAGGGAGACCTATCATCCCAGCGATGCATTCATTGGAACGTTCGCTGCTGTAAAGGAAACTATGCCTAGGCAGGACTTGGAAGCTGTTAAAGAACTTCTGGCAAAAAACAATGCCACTGACGATGCTAAAATCGCTCTTGATTCTTTTCTCTCAGCGGGTATGGGTGTCTGCAGGCATGATGCGCTTGCATGCGGAGCCGTTCTTGAGATGTTCCAGCAGGAAGGCCATCTTCAGAATTGGAAGATAAGCGTTGACAGAAACACGAACCATCGCGGCGGCCATGCATGGACAAGGGCACAGAATATGACAGATGATACAATCTACATCTTGGATGTAATGCAGGACTTCTGCGGAATTCTGCGGAGCGCAAACAGCGCAGACAAATGGGCATATGAGAGGCCCGAAGACTTCTAATCTTTAGAGCCTACTGAACCAGCTGCACCCTTATTCCGTCCGGTCCATCCACCATGTCCTGCTTGTATACATTGTAACCCAGCCTTTCGAGCCTCCTCTTCACACCAGTAAAGTCATTGACCCTCAAGGCAATGTGGTTGAACGTCTGCGTCCTGTTCCTGCCCTTGAAGATGGCAAGGAGCTGCGCGCCAACTTCCATGAAGAACTCGTTTCCATAATCTCCGTGTATCGTCAGTCCCAAGCCCTCTATGAAGAACTTCTTTGCATTGTCCATATCCGAAACATAAATCGCAATATGGTCTATGGCAGTTGCCTGGGACATGCTAACTGATGCAAGTGGATATTAAAAACGATTTTGAACTTATGATCTAGATTTCAGATTATGTATTTCACAGGGATGTTTGGGGCTTTTGCACTACTGCGTCTTGTAGTACATTGCCCATTTTCCGTCCTGGAGCTTGATTATGCTGGGGTCGCAGACAATCTTCTGTGCTTCAGGTGAGAGAGCCTGCTTCGCCGAAGACCAGACATAGCCGCTGGAGGATGTGACATAGGAAATACCGTCCTTGCAGAAATACAATGCATACTGGCCATTGTCAAGCTTGACAATCTCCGGGACATTTCCGCCGAGATCAAGCTCGTACTCCTTCGCAAAATTCAGGCCGTCGCTGCTATTTGCAACTATGATCAAAGGACTGCTTTGTGTATTATCCCCCATGTACATCCTCCACTGCCCATCGAACCTTATCACAGCAGGATCAAGAACCCCCTGATACTGGAACCTTATTCCAGGCTCCTGCAGCCAGCTGATGCCGTCTTTTGATATCGCGCTCATGATCCTGTTCTCCCCGCTTGGTTTGGGAGCGAAGAAGTACATCCTGTAGAAGCTGCTGTTGATCTTGATGACATAGGGATCCCATGCCTTCTCTTCCGTGAATCCATAAATCCTGCAGTTCCCTGCTGTGAACGTCTTCCCGTCCTGAGAAACAGAACAACCTGTTGTGTCATATTCCCCGTCAACATAGTAAAGTATGAAGCTCCCGTCGTCCTTCTGCAGGATTGCTGGAACGCTCGCATGCTCCTTCAAGAGCGTTCCTTCCTTCTGGAATGAAACGCCATCGTCAGAGAACGCCCTGTAAACATTATGCCAATAGGGATGATTGCAACATGGAGGTATCTGCTGTTTTATTCTTGGATTAGGTTTTCCAAATGAAGCCGGATCAAATCCGGAAGTTTGAACAGTATTCTCCTGCTCGCTTGATATCTGTTCCTGTGATTGCTGTTCATATTGGTTTTGCTGATTGACGCACATGCTTGTAAGCACCACTGCAACCAGTGCAAATAATGGCAGCTGCATTTTCATTTTATCAGCATATGAAAGAGAAATAACCTACAATATAAAGGTATCTAGTGACAGAACATTATATTCTTGGCTCGAATTTTCTTCTTCATCTGCCTGCATTATTTTGTCATCAGTCCAAGGCTGAGGCAACTTTTCAACAAACCTCCTGTGCCAGATTTTCTGGCGTTCGCAGACAAACTTCCAAAAAAGATCAAGCATATCTTGCTTGAAGGATTCTCTTGCAACCATGCAAGAAGCTTCATGGAAATTTATAAGAAGCTATCGAAAGTAAGCAATTTATTCTTGAACGTTGCAGTTATTCCATGATCGTAAAGAAGTTTTTGCACTCATGCATTCTCATTGAAGAGGGCGAGAAGAGACTCTTGATGGATCCTGGGACATTTTCTTTCGTGGAGGGAAAAATAAAACCGGAGGATATAGGCCCTGTGGATGTCATTCTCATAACGCATAAGCATCCTGACCATTACTTTCCTCAAGCCCTGAAAACAATACTGTCGCTGAAGCCTGCAAAGGTCCTTGCAAATCATGAGATCGGAGCGTTGATGGAGCAGGATGGAATAAAGCACGAAAAGATTTCCCCGAATGAAACAAAAACCGTTGAGGGTTTCAAGATAGCTGCATATGAAGCGCCGCACGGTCCTATACCCGCAGAGCTTCCGCACAACCTTGCATTCGCCATAAACGACAGGCTGCTTCAGCCTGGCGATTCATTTGATGTACACGGACTCAAAGAGATAGAAATTGTTGCCCTGCCAATAGCAGGACCGTGGGCAAGAGTCGTAGATGCTTTGCATTTTGCAAAGAGCCTGAAACCTTCGCATGTCATACCAATACATGATGCTATAATCAAGGACTTCATGCTTGAGAGGATGTACGCAATGTGCGACGGCAAACTTAAGGCAGATGGGATATCTTTCCATCCAATCAAGATCGGAGAATATTTAGAATTATAAATTAATTATTTGTCAGCAGGAACCCTCTTCCTAAGTTCCATAAGCTCTTCGTTCAACGCGGCTATCTGCTCTAGAGCCTTTGTGTATTTCTCCCTTTCGACAGAATCACCAGCTCTCCTTTCAGCATTTTTTATCTGCGACAGCAGACTTCTTACTTCACTCTGCAGTTCAGCTACCTGGCCATCCTTCATGCCTATTTCGCTGTCCTTCCTCTGAACATCCTCCCTAAGCTCACTTGCAATGTCTGCGCTAGCCCTTAATTCATCCAGAACGCTGTGATCCGGTCTGGATATATGCAAAAGCTCATACTCCAGATATTTAGAACTCGGTGCAACAGAATCAATGGAGGCCTGCACCCTTCCGGACATAATACCCCTCTGCAACGCTTCCTGCTCCTTTGCCTCAACAGCAACCTGAGTAACATATTCGCCTTTCTTTATCTGCTGCATTATGCCGTCATATTCCTGGGCCTTAACTTCAAGCTCTTTCATCTTATCCTGTGCAGCCTGCAGCTCTGCCTGAGATTTAGCTTCAAGCTCTTTCATCTTATCCCTAGAAGCGTGAATCTCCTTATTCATTTCATCAGCCTCTTCCTGTATTTTCTTCAGCTTCTCTTCTGTCATGAACTTTTCTGTTTCAAGCGTTACGCCCCTAGATTGCAGTTCCTGCACATAAACCTCTTTTTCGCCAAGCTCTGTCATTAGGCGATCGATTATCTTCTTGCCTTTTTCGGCTTCCGTTGCAAAATTAGATTTTAAAGAGTCGATATCCGATTTATATCTGTTTTCAAGCGATTCCGTCTGATCCTTGGATCTTGTTTCCATCTCTTCCATTTTTCCCTTGTGCGTGACCCTTTGGCTCTGCATCATCTTATGCGCTTCCGCCATCTGGTCGCTCAGCTCTTTGAGCTTTGCGAGAGCTGCTTCACGTTCCTGATTGTAATGCGCATCCTTGTTCTTTGTCCTCTCTACTGCAAAACTAAACTCTTCCAGCAGCGCATTTCCAAGCTCTGGCTTTACGTTTCCGTCAATTGTATCTTTGTACAGAGAGGATAGAACTGGGATACCTATGCTCAAGGCTTCTATAGGATCATCTGTTTCTTTCATTTTCTTCCTAACGCCCGCATAGTTCGGCTTTTCGTCTGGCATAAAATCGTCATTCAGTAGCTAGAAGCTACATATAATAGTATAGTTATAGAGTTTATAAAGATATCACTACTATGTAGTTATAACAGTTCAGCCGTAGGCTACTTCGTCGGAATCCCCTTTCTTCCTTCCCCCATAAACTGCGCCTTCCCCAGCAGAAGACCCGTAGCTGCCTTCAGAGAAGTTCGCTCCGTATGTTCCTCCGCCCACCCTTCCTGCGTATGTTCCGCCAAGCCTTCCAGAAAACGATTCCTTTTCCTTGACCTTGTCCATCTTGGCTGTCGAAATCATGTCGGGGTCCATTGCCATCATCTGCCTCTCCGACACTTCAGTGTCTGTCATAAGCGACCAGGAGAAGTCTGCCCCTGTCAGGTCTGATGAGGAGAGGTCAACCCCAGTTAGTACCATCCAGGTCATGTTCGCGCCGCGGAAGCTTGCTTTCTCTATGAAAGCTCCGGAGAAGCTTGACCAGAATAGGTTGGACTTTTCGAAGCTTGTGTTCCTGATTGTCGCCTTCTGGAAGCCGCAGTCCGTAAGGTCGCAGCTGATGAACTGCGCGTCTGTCAGGTCTGCTCCGCGAAACCATGTGTAGTGGAGGTTGCAGTTCTTGAACACTGCTCCTCTCAGCGCAGCATCAGCGAAATCATTGTTGGACGCATTTACGTCAACGAACGTCCTTTCCCCCTCCCTATATCTCTGCAGGATCTCCTGGTCGGTCATCCTTACCTTGTCGGACTTGAACTTTGCCCCGTTTGTGATCGCATTCGAAAGGTCTCCAATCTGGGCTGAAGAGAAGTCCGCATTCGTGAAGTTTGTGCCGTCTGTTATTGCGCCTATCATGATGGCGTTGAACAAGTTGCAATCAGAGAAGTTTGCCCTTGCGAGATTGGCTCCGCTGAAGTTGGAGTCCGCAAGGTCTGATCCAGAGAAGTCTGAGTCCTCTAGGTTCGCGTTCCTGAAATCGGAGTTTATCATGGTGCAGTCGATCATTTTTATCCCGCGGAGGTCAACTCCCTCAAATATGGAAGTTGTCTTTCCCTTCTCAGGTATCATGACGATATCATGGAACTCCCTCTGTCCTTTCTTGAAGGATCTGATTATATCGGAGTCCTCCTTGATTCTTTCCGCAGCAGAGACCATGAGACTATTTTACATGGCGCATTAATAAAACATACCAATCATCCAATATGTTTTAAATAGTTATTCTTCTTAGATTGGGAAGTGGTTTATTGGCTGAAAGATATTTGTTTACTTCAGAATCTGTAACCGAAGGGCACCCCGACAAAATTTGCGACCAGATCTCTGATGCATTGCTAGATGCGTTCTATGAGCAGGATCCGTATTCCAGGGTCGCTATAGAAACCCTGACCTCAACCGGACTGATTGTTGTGGCAGGCGAGGTAACAACAAAGGCTGATGTTGATATTCAGGGTATTGTTAGGAAGACAATAAAGGAAGCGGGTTATTCGAATTCTGAATATGGTTTTGATGGAGATTCCTGCGCAGTTCTTATCTCTATACATGAACAGTCGCCTGACATAGCACAGGGCGTTAACGAGAACGACGGATTATTCAAGGAACAGGGCGCTGGGGATCAAGGATTGGTATTTGGATATGCAATCAATGAAACGCCTGAACTGATGCCGCTTCCTATTTCCCTTGCGCACAAATTAACCAAAAAACTTGCTGAAGTGAGAAAAAAGAAGATTCTTGACTGGGTAAGGCCTGATGGCAAATCACAAGTAACTGTGGAGTATGACAATAAATGGCAGCCGCAGAGGGTTGACGCTGTCGTTATTTCAACGCAGCATGCGCCGCATGTTGAATACGAAACAATAAAGAAGGACATCATTGAATATGTGATAAAGCCTGTCTGCGGGAAATGGATCGATGAAAAGACGAAGTTCTTCATTAACCCCACGGGGAAGTTTGTGATTGGCGGACCGCCAGGTGATTCAGGTGTAACGGGAAGGAAAATCATTGTTGATACATACGGCGGATTTGCTCCACATGGGGGAGGCGCATTTTCCGGCAAGGATCCGAGCAAGGTTGACCGCTCTGCATGCTATATGGCACGATACATTGCGAAGAACATCGTTGCTGCAGGGCTCGCACATGAATGCGAGATACAGATTGCGTATGCTATCGGAGTTGCTGAGCCTGTATCGCTTCTTGTAAGGACCTTCGGAACTGGGAAAATTCCCGACTCAAAAATAGAAGAACTTATCAGAAAGCATTTCCTATTGACACCGAAGGGAATAATTGAGCACCTGAACCTCAGAAGACCCATCTACAGGAAAACAACCGTATATGGCCATTTCGGAAGGGATGATCCTGACTTCACATGGGAGAAGACAGACAAGGCTGAAGTTCTAAGAAAGGATGCGGGGCTTTAGCAAGGTTTATATGCAGGCTTTGGTATTATTAGCCATGGCAAAGAAAACGGAAATGGGCATGATGTGTCCTTGCCCTCATCACAAATGGGTTGGCGGACTGGGTTACATAGTTGCCGGTGGAGTTCTTCTCTACACAGGCAGCTGGGGTTTGACCCTGATAGCATTTGGTATCTGGAAAATCTTGAAGAAGACAATGTGCAAATGCTGCTATCACTAAATAGTTTTTTCTCTGTTTCTGTTGTTTTTCTACTCTATGCTTAGAACGCTGTTCCCAATGACAGTATCATGCAGTCTGAACTTTTGGGATGACTACTGCTGAAGCGTCAAGTGCTCTGATCTCTTCCAGAACTGCAGAGGGATGGTCTATCCTGATTGAAAACTCCTTCTCAATCTTTGCTGCGACCTCTCTCCCCTCCTTCCTGCCTATTATTCCTCTGTCGCACGAGGCAAGGAATACTCTTTCGAACTCCCCCGTAAGAAGGGAGGCGTAGCCGATGAGCTTTATGTCGGTTGCCTCCGGCATATATCTTCCGTCTTCCCTTTTCTTCTTTTCATCTTCGCTTATCTGGTCTATGTAGATCAGCTTTGCCATGTGCCGGAACCGCCTTGGCACAAGCGTTGCCTTGTCTCTGGCGAGATTGAACTCGTTCGTAAACCCGTTCTCGCTGTATATCGCAATCACTCTTCCTACCCTCTCATCCACACTGTCCATGTCGAAGTCCCTTATCTTGTAGTTGCTGAGAATGCGGATGTACTCTCTAAGCGCGTCGGCATCCATACTGTCCTTATTGGAATCCAGATAGCGCGAGAGGAATCCCTTGCGCTTGCTGGATGTGAAAATGCGCTTCCTTTTTGTCGCGTATTCAAGCAAAGCCCTGGATGATTCTATGTCCTCCCTTGTCGCCTCATGCCGCATGAGATTGATAAAAAGATTGTGGTCTGGAACCACGCCATACTTCTTTGGCATAAGAAAATTAGTGAAGCTGAGCTTTTTAAGCGTATGAGAGCTTTACATATTGGGCGATTATATGGACAGCGTTATTCACTTTGAAATACCTACGAAGGACATGGAAAGGGCAAAGAAGTTCTACAAGACTCTCTTTGATTGGCAGCTGCAGGACATGCCCGAGATGAACTACTGCATTGTCCGCACAACGGAGGTTGATGAGAAACAGATGCCCAAGGAGCCTGGAACCATCAACGGAGGGCTGATGAATGACGAGACTGTGAGCTCTCCTGTGATCGTGATCAGGGTTGAGAACCTAGAGAAGAAACTGGAAGATATTGCGCGGGCGGGCGGGACTCTTGTGATGAGCACTGTGAATGTGGGCGGGATGGGTCTCTACGCGCGCGTTAGAGACACGGAAGGGAACATTATCGGCGTGTGGCAGGACCTGAAGTAATGCCGCGCCAAAGGACACAGAAAACATGCATCCTTTGGCTTAGCTTTTTGCTCGCAGCATACTGGAAATGCAAAGGACTCTTTTAAAGGCATTTCTGGATTCCATAATAGAAGATGCGAAGGATATTTTCCGGAGCTATCAGCTTAAAAGCTTTGGCATTCAACTTTTTCCATGCAGGCTGATGGTTTCCACGTATTTGCCCCACATGCTGAAAGAGTGGAGTATGTAATGGCGAGCAGGAAGGCGCATAGCATCTATTTGGAAGAGAATGAAAGGAAGCGGGAGAACGGCTACAGGACTTTGGTTGATGTTCTTACAGAGGAAGCCGATGCGAAGCTGAAAAAATACATGGATGGAACTATTGCTCATCTGGAAAGACAAGTTAAAGAGGCTAATATTAGCCACCCTACAATCCAGAAGATATTATCTGAAGCATACGAAATGAAGAAAAATAAAATAATTATAGAAGAAACAATAAAGAGATTCTGCGATGAGAAATATGAAATATTTTTAAAGGACATGCTTGCAGGAGTAAATGGCGGTGAGTCGCTGCTTCCAGTTCTTGACTCAGTTGTAGATGTGCACATGCGACTGAGGGATGCAGTAGAAAAGCAGAGCCATATGCTCAAATTGCTACAAGACGCAGGGAGTACCAGGGGAAAGATTGAGAAAGCTATTTCTGAATACAGCCAGCTATCACAGTCATACCATGCTATTGGTGAAGAGATAAAGAAGCTCGAGATATCCGCTAGAGAAAAGAAACCTATGATTGCTGCTGCGGAGAGAGAAAAGATGGAGCATGGAGAATTTATCAACAGCTTCTCCGAGGATCCGCTCAACCAGTACTACATTGCCATACTGTCGACCGTAAGCGGCAATGATCCTGATGAGATAAGGAAACAGAGGAACAAAGCTTTTAAGAGCACGCCTCTGGAGCTCAAGGATCCTGAGAACGAAGGGGAGCTCTGGAGAGCATTCTCAAAGCTCAGCGAGATCTCTGCGGAATCATGCAGATACATAAGCAGCTTCAGGGCATATCGGAGAGCAAAGGATCAGGCTGAGGAGCTTATTTCAAAGCACAATAAAGATGCGGAAATGCATCAGAAGCTTGCAGCAAAGACAAGCAGACTTAAAGAAGATGCGACTGCTAAGCTTTCTGAGATGGAGAAGGACGCGAGGGAGCTGGTCTCTGCTGTAGGGAAGATGAAGAAAACTGAAGAAATTGTACTCGTCAGAGCCTGAGCTCATTCCGTGTAATTTTCATATTATAAAATTTATCCAGTTCCGCTAAATATTTTTAAAGCTAACCCTTATTTCACTTGCACTCCCTAACCCCGTCGACCAGCGATGCTACATGCTTCATCTCGTCCTCTTTTATGTCGGACTCGATCGACAGGAACACAGCATCCACATCAAGCGTTCTGAGCTTGCTTATGATGAAGTGGGAGAACTGGCCCATCGTCTGCTGGCCGTTGTAAAGAGAAAGCGTGCTCAAAGAGTCGAAGAATACCATCTTGCTCCCGTCTATGCTCTTCAGCGCCTCCACAGTCGCGATGTTCATTACAGTGAGGCTCTGCGGGTTCTCAACGAAGATGCAGTTCGTTGCCTTGGGGTCTATCCTGCCTCCTGTATACTTAGTTATGCAGTCTATGAAAAAGAAGCTCTCTGCACTTATGCCATGCGTCTTCAGCATGCTTACGAGCTGGCTGTAGGGCTTGTTTGTGGTGACGTAGATTACTCTCCTGCCCTTCCCCTCGGACTTCAGAATACTGACGACGCATGCGAAGTACTTCTCGGGACTTACCGAGTAGAGTATTATATCGGCCATGGAACTACCTCTTTCCCTTTGCCCTGACCTTCGAGGTTTTCATGCCGACGGTCATTGCCCTGCAGTATGTAAGCTGCTCAGCCGCAAGCTTCATGTTCTTCATCATCTTGTCATATGACCTTGCGAACATGCCTATCTCGTCATCCTTCCTCTTTAGCTTCGAGTCTATCTTCGTATCTATGTTCCCGTTATCTATGATCTGTATGATGCGGACAAGGCTGGAAAACGGCACCGCTATCCATATGATGCCTAGCACTATGAGAAGGGAGCCTGTTATCACAAGGAGAGGCATTATGCTCATCAGGAACTCATGGCCGATGAGCCCCATGAAATACAGGAGATATGCGACGGAGTGCAACCATGTCCCGATGAACATACCCAATGCTATGACAAGGATGCCCTTCCTGAAGGCCCTGGACTGGATTGAAAGATACAAAAGAAGGCCTATTACAAATGTAGACATAATCAGAGCAACAATACTTTCGGGAGTGACCATGCAATCAGAGACCTGAATTGATTTGGAACAGCCACTATTTAAGCTTTCTATGACCTTGCGGAAAGTTTTAAGAGCAACCTATGACAATTATACGCATGCTTTCAAAGCAGGCAATGGGCGGAGGAGCGCTCCTTGTAGGCGTCTTGCTTGCGGCAGCGACATATCTTAAGTGGCCGAGCGAGGCATACTATGTGCTTGCCCTTCTGACTCTGGCATGGGGAGCAATAACCCTGAAGGGGTAGTGTATCCGCATGAGCATGAAAATGGACAGGCGCCTAATACTCGCAGGGCTCTATGGGCCTGTTGTATTTGCGCTGGTAATTCTTCTTTTGGGAACGATGTATCCCGGCTATGACCATGTGCGCAATGTTATCAGCGACCTTGGAAGTGAGGGTGCGCCTACTGAGCTTTTAATGAACGTGTTCGGTTTTGCGCTTTTCGGAGCCTTCATGATCATGTTTGCGTTGGGCGTTTATGCAATAAGGGGCAGGAGTTTTATAGGAAAACTTGAAGCCGCGCTCTTTGCAGCTGGAGGAATCTCGTTTGCGCTGATATCGATCAACACGAATCCCATACACATGCTTGCAACGATCAGCGTGTTCTTCTTCCTCTTCCCGGCCTTCATACTCATGGCAATAGACACAGCGAAGGAGAGGAGCATGAAGTACTACTTCATTGTTGCCGCAGGGCTTGGCCTTGCAACGCTCTACTGCGGTTTCCTGTGGCTCGGAGTGGACAGCTATGAAGAATCGCTTACCAGCGGTTTGAAGCAGAGGGCCTCGATGAGCAGCTGGCTGCTTCTGATGATGTACACTTCCTGGAAACTCTACAAACTCAAGTCAAAGTAGGTCAGCCATAGCAGCGCTTATCGCATCTTCCCTTTCTTTTCAGATTGAAAGAGACAGGAACAGTATGCCCTTCGCTTTCATCCGGATCCGGTTTTCTGAACAGCTCGAAATGCAGGTGCGGTTTAGAGCTCCAACCGGTATTGCCTACAAGACCGATCAATTGACCTCTCCTTACTCTTTGACCAAACCTAACAAGTACTCCTCCGAACTTCATGTGCTCATATGCAGAATATCCACCTTTGTGCTTGATCACGATGCGGTTGCCGTCGAATATGTATTTTTTGCTATATCCTCCGATCTTCGAGTCCTTCTTGATCCATACAACCCTCCCGGATGCGATTGCATATATCTCTGTCCCTTCATTTGCAAAGAAATCCAAAGCATGCCTGCATCTTCCTACATGCGCGGGAGAAGATTTCTTATGCCAGTGTGTTATGCTCTTCAGTGCAAGAGGAAGGATGTATTTAGACATGCTAGAATTGAACATAACTTCTATTAAAATAAAGTCTTATCTGTTAAGCAGATCCCATTCCTTGGTTGGCCTGCACTTCACACTTCCCTCCGCTCTAGACTCCACGCTCCTGTGGTCAGAGCGCTCCTTGACCTGCCTAGGCTTTTCTATATCAACAGCCCTGACAATCCAGGAATCAGAAATATTCTTGAGCAGAAACCAGCGTTTTCCCTCTATCTCCACAAGAGGTATGTCCATCTAACCAACTTCCTTGACTATGCCGCGCTTTTCCATGAACCTCATGACCTTGTTTATCTGTTCAGGCGGAAGGTTCAGTTCGGCCATGATATCGAGTATGTTCAGCCTGCTTGCGCCCTCTAATCTCTTCCTGCTGATAAATCGGTTTATCATAATTCTTGCCTCCTCATCAGAAACATGACCGTTGCTCTTTTCCAGATGTTCCAGCCTTCTCTTAAGCAATGTGATCTCGCTCTCGAGCTCCTTTATTTTCATGCTACACTATTGGCATGACTTTTATTTATAACCGATTCACTCCCCATAGAGTGAATTATTAGAATACATGCTCTAAATATTGGGCCTTATAGGCTCCTTTTCAAACACGATTATGGAAACTATAAGGCTGAATATTGCAACAGGCATCAGGGCGTTCTGTATCTGATCGAACAGGTCGGCGTCGATATCTAGCCACTGCAGTATGTTCATCGAGAAGAATATTGCAAGGATAACCATTGACAGGCTCAGGAGAAGCCAGGTAGAGGATATGAATCTGGTCATCCTATAGTTCTTGTAGGAGTATGCAAACGCCAGGAGGAAACCCAGCGTGCCGACCAGATTCAGGAACGCAATAAGCAGATCCGTCATTTTCTCGACCTCATCTTTGACCTTGTATAGTTCTGTATCTGGACATTCTTCTGGTTTGACTTGTATGCAACCAGGGCAAAGGCTATGCCTGCCATGGCAGATCCAAGGCTATGTTCAAGCAGGTTCATTGTTTCTGCCAGGAAGTACGCCTCCAGTACTGTTGCAAGAGTTCCTATGAACAGCAAGTTATAGGCAACGAATATAAGGAAGATGTCCCTGTGCTTCATGTAATGCCTGAGAATTATCACATATCCTATGATAGAGAACACAAGCGATATTGCCTCTCCTATCTCATGAACCATATGCATCACTCAAATTATTTTGATGCCACCTTGTATATAAACTACCGCACCACTTCCACCCTGTCTGCTATCGACTCGGTCTGCCTTATCATTTCGTTCAGAGGGGCCTCAAGCTCGAACAGTACTGTATAAACATCCAGCGCCCGCATCCTGTTTATCAGAAAGTTCAGGAACCTGCCCACAACTTGGTCTTCGTTGAATGTCCTGAGCGTATTTACTGAATCTAATACCACAGCCTTTTCTCCGCTCATGTTCTTCAGGGCAACGCTTATCGCTATGGATATCGCGGTAAGGTCCTGCGGATTGCTTACAAAGATGCATCTTCCGCCCTCCTTTATGCTGATTCCAGAGTACCTGGAGATGCAATCTATGAAGAAGATGTTTCCTGCATCTATTCCACGGCGCTTCAGCACAGATTCCAAATGGGAGTAGGGCTTGTTCACTGTCACATAGACTATGTTCTTGGATTTTATGCCTTTCAGGACCGAAATCTGCCCGTCTTCATATTTTCTCGGGTCAAGAACATAAAACACAGCTGTTGCCATGGGCTATAATTGAAGGCAAGTTGCACTTAAATGCAATGCTTCTTGGAACGTCTCTCTGAAAATCACTTTATATCTGAAAATCACTTTATACCGTCAACCGCGTCTATAACGTCATCGAGCTTGGATTTCGGTATGTTCTTGCCCACGAAGCAGTTCTGCCATACTATGTCTCCATGTTTATCCACCTGCACGAAATGCACATGATTCTTGCCCTCCGGACTATATTTTGGAATGTCCTTGCCTATGCAGAAGGGGCAGCCATCCAGCTTGATGCCGAACATATCCTCAAAGATCTTGTCTATGCGGTCTTTCATAGCATCACGCTACTTTCTCGTCACGAAGAGCTCCGAAGAATCTGCTATTACAGGGCTTGCAGTTGTAGTATCTGGTTACATCCTCCTTAGGCCAGTCCTTCTCGTCCAGAGAACGATGTTTCCTCACTATTGCGCTGCAACTCCTGCACATCCCTATGAATGCAGCCATCTTGCGATTCGATGAGTACCTCCTGCCTTTCATTATAATATCGTCTTTTGGGACAATCATGCCATTTTTTATTATTCTCTCTACTGCATCGCTGTTAAGCATGAGAAATCTGAGAGGCTTTTCCGCCACATGCATATGCCATCCCATCCTCCCCCAATGGATCCCAGGCGCAGCCTTCTTCCTGCAAAGAACGCACCAGCCTGGATAGGATCTCCTAGAAGCCATGCAAAACGTTCGCGGGATCCCTTTATTCCGATTTGGATTGTTGAAAGAATGTTATCAAGGATATTCTTATAAATTATTTGGAGGTATATAAGTTATTTATTCGCTTTCCTTTTCAATCTTGCCAGCAGTCTGTCTTTTTCACATCCCCAGAACATAGCATTAATCCATGTTCTAGGCTCATAGCTTTCTATCTCTGCTCTGCTGGAATTCTCATCCGGCATTTCCCTGTATTGCGTCATAAACATACACTCTTTCATAGCTTTTTATTGGAGCATGAACCTGAGATACAGTTGGATTGCAAAAGTGCAATTATTATCCATTGGCAATCTTCATAGCCTCCGAGGTAGCATTATTAACCTGAGCTTGGTTAAGAACCGAAGGATAATAGTTATCTTTTATACAGCCTCCATGTGTCATGAAATTTAATTCTCCAGAATAGTGGGCTTTATCCAAGAGGTTTAAGATATGCCCAAATTCGTGGCCTATGGTCCATGAAATGTTTTTTTCTTCTATGGAAACTGCTGTCAAATAGGTTCTCCTCTCATTACATTTCGGATAGTGGATCCCTCCAAAGAACTTGCTTGGGAAATCTGATATCACAACATCAATAACATTGTCATAGCCTTCTTCATCAGATAAACTTGCATATGATAGCAATTCAGAGCAATTACTTAGATCCGGAAGTGCCAGACTTTTATTTGAAATTGTAACTATGTTTCTAGATATAAAGCTAATATTATAGATATTCCATATATCATTTGTTCCTTCCAACATATAATAAATAGCTTCATTGGTTAGATTGGTATTCACAAGATAGAAGTCCGCATAGATGTTTATCGTTCTAGGTGATATGACACTGCCCTGCTCTATTTTGTCTATATAGCACTCACCTAATGTATCATAGTATTGATAAGACAAAAACTTGTAAACACATTGTCCTATACTGTATTCTGATGTGCATTTGCCATAATCAATATAAAAATAATACACTACAGGATATGCCAGATAAGCAAACAGCAACACATATAGAAATAGCAACCCCTTTAGGAGCCTTCGGGCATTGGGTTTAGATATCAAGCAATAACCTCAAGTACTCATTTACCCAGCTTCATTTCCTTCCACCTGCAGTACTCGCATTCTTTTGAACTATCTTCAGCAGCTCTGAGATGCTGTTGATGACATAATCAGGCTTCACTTTGGGATCAGACGCATCATAGCCTATAGTGACCTTTTCTGCAAATCCGTATTTTGCAAAGCAGGTCTTCATCCCGACGTTCTTCGCGCCCTTCAAATCCCTTGCGGGGGCATCCCCAACAAACATTGCTTCATCTGGCTTTGCATTCAGGATCTTCAGAGCCTTGATGTAAGGTTTCGGATTTGGCTTGAAGACTCCTGTATCATCTTTTGTTATGACCACGTCGAAAAGATCCAGTAGCTCCAGATCTGCGAGGCGTATCCATGCCTGCAGCCTTGGGGCATCGCTGATTATCCCCAATCTGTATTTTCTCTTCAGCTTCCTTAAGGTAGGGATGACACTCGGATAAGGCTTTAATTCAGAAGCCTTGGCTTTCCTGTAAGCAGAGATTGCAGCTGCAAGAAGTCTGTAGTCTATCTTTCCCATGCTTTCTTCGAGAAACTTCTGGAAGATAAGCTGATACTCTATGCCATGCTTGTTGTAGAGCCTGAAGAGGGATTTCTCGGCAGACTTCTTGCTCATCTTCAGTCCGTTGCTTATCATCGCATCTATTGCAGCGTCGATAGAATAGAACTTCAATTTAACGAAATCTATCAGTGTGTTGTCCAGATCGAAGAGGATTGCCTTGATCATTGAAAGAATTGGACGGGGACATTTATATTCGTTCAGAATAAATATCTATAATGGATGCACAGACACTGCTTTCAAAGGCCATGTCGGGAAATCACCGCACCAAGATTAGGGCCAGGGATCTCTACGATTGTATATTATCGCCGTTTACCTTATGGTGCAAATACTTTGCTCCTCAGGAAGAACAGGATGGAAGGTCCGAATATCAGGAGCTTCTAATGAAGGTAGGCAGGGAGCATGAAAATAATGTAGTATCAGATATGTTCGCCAAAGCCGAAGAGGTATCGTATAAGACACCAGAAGAGGGTTTTGGGAAGGTCATTGAAGCCATGATTGAAGGTAGGGATGCCATACACAACGCACCCCTGATATGGAACAGGGAAGGATTGATAGGAGTTGTAGATGTTCTAGAGAAAGTAAAGGGTAAATCCCTGTTGGGAAACTATCATTACGTCATCAAAGAGATTAAGCTTGCTAAAAATATACAGGAGCACCACCAAATACAAGCCTGTTTCTACAATTACATTCTTGGAAAGATCCAAGGGGTCTTCCCTACAACATATTGCATAATCAACCGAGATGAAGAAGTTTTGGAGTACAGGTATAATGAGGAGTGGCTGAAGGGCATCATGGATGAGACAAGAGAGATACTTACCGAGAAAACTATTCCGACACCTACTTTCGGGAATGGCGTATGGCCCTGGGAAGACTATACAGACAAGAAGGCCATCGAGCAGAACAATGTCTCACTTGTATCAGGAATCGGCGAAGTCACCAAGAACGCTCTGATGACCAATGGGTATGAGACTGTTGACGATCTTGTTGGGGCGAATCCAGAGGATCTGTGCCAAATAGATAGGATTGGGGAGTCTACAGCTCTAAAGATCATCAGATGTGCGAAGGCTCTAAAGAGCGGGAAGCCGATAAGGATTGAGAAGTATATCTTCCCGAAGGTGGATATAGAAATATTCCTTGACTTGGAAGGCACTGGACAGGTCACAGGAGAGAATATAGTACCCATAGACTATCTCATTGGATTGCTTATTAGAAACAAGGAGAAAGAAATTTTCAAGCCCTTTGTGGCTAATGATATAAATTCCGAGGGAGAGATGTTCTTAGAATTTCTTAAATATGTGAGGTCTATAAAGAAAAGATTTATGATGTATCATTGGCACCACTACGAGCACACGCATATCAAGAACATGTGTCTGAAGTATGCTACTGAAAAGGACTGGAAATTTCTGGAGAACCATATGATAGACCTTTTCAAGATTGCCACCAAGTCCTGGGCATTTCCTACATACAATAACAGCCTGAAGAGCATAGCTCCATTCATGGGATTCAAATGGAGGCATAAGGACGTAAATGCCATGGAGTCGATGGCCTTCTATTTTGAATATACGCAGGATCCTAAGAAGAATAAGGAGAAGCTACAGAAGGTTGTGGATTATAATGAGGACGACGTAAGAGCTACGATGGTTGTCAAGGACTGGCTAGATAAGCATTCTGAATAGTTAATGGGGCCAGAAGCATCTCCTGCAGTCTTCCATCAGGTTGAGCTTTGAGGGGGAGAGGGTGATTGGGGGCATATTGGGTTGGATATAGTAAGAGATGCTGATTTATAATGAATATTGTAACGGGTGCACGAAATCTTACTGTTTTAAAAGCATTCGACTACACCTAATTTCTATGCTAGAACTGACATCGGATCAGAGAGGTAACATACAAAGATACATGGACTCTTTTATTAGCTTCCTATCCACCCCGAAGGCAAACGAATGGAAAGTGGAGAGGAATAACAGATCTTCCTATGTTAAGCTGAAACTGTCTAAAGATAACATTGACAAGCTTACCGAGGTTGATTTCAAGATCATATTTCTAAATCTTTACGCGACGCAGGTGTGGACCAATAAAGATTATGCCTTTAACAATGTTCTTTCCAACGGTTTCGATAACTTGAGAGCTCAATTAAAGGACTTGATTTATGGCGAGGGTGACATCGCTCTAAGATATGACAAGTTCAAATCCAACATAAAGCATATGGGCCCAGCTACAATAACCGAGATACTGACGCTTTTAGACGCGGACAAATACTGCCTGTGGAACGTGAAGCCCAGATCTGTCTTGCCCTTCTTGAAGATAAGAGGGGACATACCTAAGAAGGCGTTCGATTACAACGCATTTGATGGTAACATATACAAGAGCTGCATAGAGATTATGCAAGCCATAAGAAATGAAATTAAAGGTAAAGCGGTCCCTAATCCGGATCTTTGGGACACGGACTTCTTTATTGCCTACGTATTTTACAATGTCGGGGAGTTTAAGTCTCAGCCAGAGGAAAGGGATGTGGTTAAAGCCTCTCAGAAACAGGAAGATGCTAACATTGCGATAGAGGAAGAGGAAATAGAGCATACTGCAGCCGAATTCCTGCTACTGAAGATAGGAAAGCTGCTTGGATATGACACATACACAGCCGATCCATCGCAGGAGTATAAAGGAGAGAAACTGGGTGATATAGCAACAGTAAGCGATGTGACTCAGTTTATACCTCCACAGTCATTAGGCTCTGCGCGCAGGATAGATGTTATATGGTTCAGGGATGATGCGCTGGTGTATTG
>DATDXV010000045.1:0-10779 GCA_035289205.1 archaeon | reverse complement strand
AATAGTGGTGGGCCCGCGGTGATTTGAACACCGGTCTCTTGCTCCCAAGGCAAGTAATAGGGCACTTTCATGCTATCCTACCAAGCTAGACTACGGACCCCTGTGAATAGTAATAGAATAGAGTTCTTATATTTACCTCTTCAGTTTCTTTATGTCAACCTTAGTTTCTTCCGAGTTCCTTCCTCCATAATCTCCTCCTTCCTTAGAAGCAGCATAGATGCTTCTAGGCCCCTCGTCATGCTCGTCTCCGCCCTTTCCCTCGGAATAGAGGCCAGATTTGCCTTCGGAGTATGAGGCCTTTCCGCTCGGACCAATTATAGAGTTGCTTCCATAATTCCCATGCTCTGACTTCACTGTTGTGTCGCCTGATACGCGCATCATCTGTTCGACAGACATCCTTGAGTCAGCAAGGCAGGACCAGGATATCCTTGCATCCTCTATATTCGCAAGTGCCAGGTCGTTCTTGCAGAGATGGGCCCACATGAGGTTTGCTGACTTGAAGTTGGTGTCCTCTATGACGCACTCCCTCAGGTTTGCCCATGAAAGATCAGCTGAGATGAACCTGGTGTTCTTCAAAATTGCAGATCTGAAGATGCATCTTTGCAGATTGCAATCAGAAAAATTAGCGTTGGTGAGGTCAGAGTTCTCAAAGCTTGTGCCTGTGAAGTTGCTTTTAACAAATATGCAATCCCTTAGATTGACACCGCTCAGGTCCCCTCCAGTTAGCTCTGTCTGGAAGAAGTCCCTCTGTCCCTCGGAATATCTTTGGATAATATCGCTTGCAGTAAGCTTGTTCATATACTAATGAGACTTTCAGAACTAATTTAAGCTTTCGTTTAACATTCTACATATGACAGACTTACCGCTTGCTGTTGCCATAGCTGCTGTTGTCAGGGACGGAAAGATACTTCTCATAAAAAGAACAAAAGGGGATTACATTGGGTTGTGGGGTTTGCCTGGAGGAAAGATAGAGAAGAATGAACATTTGACAGATGCTGCAACAAGGGAGATACTTGAAGAGACAGGGATACAGACTTCTTTTCAACAACATCTCGGCGTCGTTTCCGAACATCTTGTTGAGAATAACCAAGTTATGCAGCACTTCCTTCTGCATGTCTGCGAACTCTATCCGCAGACGATGGAAATAAATCCTGAGGATGTTGATCGTGTGAGATGGTTTGATCTTGAGAAGCTGGAAGAGTTCAAGAAGCAGATAATTCCAAGCGATATTCCTATGATAGAGCGCTTAGTAAAATCGGTAGACAAGACGCATTTCAACTGCATTATTGAAAAGGTCGGGAATATCCATGTCCTGAGAAAATTCGAATAGCTACAAATCATCGTAGTTCTCTGGAAGCAGTTCTATATTCGAAAATCCGTTGGTTTGGCGTACTATCATATCTTCTGTCAGGAGCCTGTATGCTTCATCTGATATTGTTATGCTAATCCTCTCTGCATACCTGAATTCTCCTTCAGGAGGGGAATGGACCAATACAGCATTTTCTTTGACCTTACCTTTTCTTATCTCCAGAGCAGAATCCCTTGTCTCTATGCTGTCTGTTTCTTTGTCATGATATCTGATCGCTATGCTTCCCGAAAGAGCTTCATTGTCAAGCCTCTCTATCTCTGCTCTGCTTAGCTCTACCCACAAATCTCCCTTGTCAGTTGTATTGCCTCTCATGCCTTATAGAATCATATGTTAAGTTTATATTGTTATTTGTCCTTGCGGAATGTGATATTTCTTATCCTGTTTCTTTCCAACTCAAAGAGAATATTTGCCTTTGCTCCGAGACCTGCATTTACTGCAATTGTTTTCCCTAGCTTGCATTTGGCAAAGTGCTCGTGCAAATGTCCGCCTATGAAGACAAGCGGCTTGTATTTTAGTATTAGCTCTCTAGCCACTATAGAGCCGTAGTGCCAGCCATCTCTCGGCGAATCCTTGTTTCTTATTATGTCTATTGGTGTGTTGAAAGGAACATTATGGGAGATAAATATAACAGGTTTCCCTGCTTTCCTGAAAAGGCGTGAGAGTTTGCCTTTCAGCTTTCTATATTCTTTCATCTTCTCCCTTAGTTCTATTTTTGTATATCTGCCGAGGTCATCTTTGTGCTGGGGATACTCCGGACTGTCAGTCGCGCCATCTCCTATTATATTATATCCATTCACGGCAAGGATTCTATGATAGCAGTCAAAGATGTTCTTCATCCCCTTGAAGAGCGATCTGTACTCTTTTATTTCTCCGTCCCAGTTGCCAGGGACTATATAGACTGGAACGCCTATCGAGTTCAGATACTTCAGGACTTTTTTGCCGTCAGCTGAGGACTTCTTCATCATCCTCTCTGCCCTTTTCTTCCCAGCCAGGTCGATCCATGTTATGGGAATGGGGAGCCGCATCCTTATCTTCAACGCCTGGAACATGTACTTCCTCATCTTGTCCGAGCAGAAATCCCCTGTGCAGATTATCGCGTCATAATCCTTGAAGTGGATCTTCGGTATTCTGCCGTGCAGGTCTCCTATTACAAGTATTTTCATAGAGATAATTAATGCTCTTGATTATAAAGAAATACTTTATTCTACTACGATAGTTCCCTGCATCCATGGATGAGGCGAGCAGTGGTATTTGTATGTTCCAGCCTTGTCAAACTTTATTACCTTTAAAGCCCCTGTTCCAGTTCCAGTGTCCCAGCTTCCGTCATCGGCTGTTGCGCTATGACCTACAGTGTCATAGTTTGTCCACTTGATAGAATCGCCGGTTTTTATCCTCACGATGCTCGGGGTGAACACATATGACCTTATGTCAACGTCCCATGTCTTCGCCTCCGCTCCGCTTGAGGCAGCCTGAACTGTGACTGTTATGATTTTGCCTACAGGGGGATTCAGCTGCGAGTGGTCTCCCCTATGCAACTCCACAGTTATAGTGTGCTGGCCTGGCGTTACATTCAGGAAGGTGAAGCTTGTTCCTGGACCCCTCTGCTCGTTTGAACCATCAAGATAAACATGAAAATGCCCCTCCCCCTCTACAACAGTACCCGTCGGCTTAGCGAGCTTGATGTTTGAGGCGTTTGCCTGAACTGTTATTGAGTCGCCTGTTACTATGGTTCCGTCTATCGGGGAAACAATAGAGAGCTCTGGAGACAGGGATGGGGGAACGTTCTTTACCCCCTGGTCTTCACTCTGCGCTGCGCAGGCGCTTACCAGAACAATTGCCAGAAGCGGCAAGGCAAGATGTTTCATGGCTTGAATTTGTGCAAAATTGTATTTAAAGATGAGTCGATAGAAGAGCTTAAAAGCTTTAATCCACAAGCATTTTTATGACAGAGTATTTGACTATAGATGAGGTATCGGCATTTTACTTTCCGATGAATGAGGAAACGCCTTATCTGTCCATGAAGTCAGGGGACAAAGCCTTGGTTATCAGGTTCCCACCCTTTCATGTCGCAAATATATGCAGTGCCATGGGACTCGGCTCTTTTCCAGGCACAGAGGCTTATTTTGACATGGCTGATTTTATTGGTCAGAGGATAGATACTAGAATAGATTCTTTAGAAGAGAGAAAATATTTCTCTTCGATTCTCATGGGCGATAGTTCATTAAAATATGCAATACCGAGCGTAGCTATTCTTTATAGTCTGGCCAGCGGCGGAAAGATTGAGGTTAAAGAAGAGTTTATGAGAGATCTGAACTCTATGGCAGCACTAAAAGACATCAAACATATAGATCTAAAACCTAGTAGAAAGTGTATCAAAGAGAATGGATCTACAAACCCGAACGGATTCAAAATATCGAAATTCAAGACATTCAATACTATGTCCAATGTTGGCTTCGAGATGGTGCCAGTCATTATTGGCAATAGGATGGGTGCTATAGCCAAACCAACCGAATCTACTACATACTGTGCTCTCTATCAGGAGGCGGAAACAGACAAGGTTTATCCCATCGAATTGCCTCATAACACATTTTTCCGTAAAAGATACTTTAAGAAGATGTATAATACTGATGCTGAGGTAAGACAGATTTCAGACAAGAAAGGTTTCAAGCCAGAGGATATAGATGACGGAAAGTTCTTGGATGAGATGCATATCCAAGAAAGACTGTTGGATATGGCAGGTACAAAGGTAGAAGAGGCTTATCTGGATGTAATGGATTCTGGCATACCTATAATTAGTGACAAGGTGGAAACTCTGGCATCGCCTGTAGAGTTACATGGAGGAAGGATTCATCTTCTGAGGGGTAAAAAACAGGGTACCATTAGATTACATGGCCTGTCCATAATGGGTCTTGCACATATGCTGGATGAAATACATGTAAGGGACACAAAGAAGTGTAAGGCGTGCGATGAGTATTTGAAAGACGAAGAGGGCGCATTGGGCATGTTCGCCTAAGATACAACATCGCTCTTTCCTGCGGGAATATTCTTCCTGATTTCGTCAAGCTCTATAGCTTCTATCAGAGGCTTGTCATCTGGCATTGCTTTGTAGAGAAGCCTCTTTTTCACTTCCTGCGCTGCCGCGCCTTGCTCCAGAGAGCCAGGAACAATCGTAGCGAAGTATCTTGCGTGTTTGCTTATGGATTCCAAACCTCCTGCGATAACAGCTGCGGTTGTTTCTTCGCCTCTTTCAATCCTGATTCCAACAGCAATTCGCAGGGGGATCTTTCTCAAATAAGTTTTTCTTCCCCTTATCATGAAGGAGCCTTTCGGCAAGAACTCTCCAGCTTCAGCTGTCTTCGATATCTGTTCAGGGCTAACCCAGTAGACATCCACAGAACCCAGGCCATGCTTCCAGGCAGAGCTGTATGCTGCAGCAATCTCCCCCGCTTCCTTCAACGCAACGGGCGTGACAGCCTTCCCTTCGGACTTCACAACTGTGAGGGGCGCTCCCTGGATGTCAGCATGCAGGACAATATCCCCCTGCTCAACATGCTTCTTGAAGATCATTTCATTCTGCGTAGCATCCCTCCCGCCTATAACAAGAAAATCATCAGAGGTTATGCACCAGTGGAACTTGTTGAACCACTTTCCCCGCGCCTTCTTCTTTGGTTTCTCAGCTTTCTTCTGCTCCTTCAGTTCAACTTCCTCCATCTTCTTCACTGTTTCTTTTATGGCTCTCTCTGCTGCATCTAGTTTTTTCCGAGCTTTCTTCGATTCCTCAAAATATTTCTCTGCGTTCTTCTGGGGAGTTTTCCTGAAATCAATCTCAACTTCCATATTATAGAATAGCAATATCAATTTAAATCTTGCGAAGAAATTTAGCTCATGGAAGGAAAGTCGTTCTACCATCAATTTCTCAAGGGAAAGCTGAGGATACCTTCGATCAAGCTGGACAAGAATATCGCTGGAACAACACCGCCAAGCGTTTTCGTTGGCTCATGGCGCTATCCCAATGTCTATGTCGGGCCGATGGTGACCCCCCAGCATGGCGACACAACTATCATGGACACCCCGGAGCTTTGGTTCAGCAAGAACACCGAGGACATACTGCAGTTCAGGCTGCAACTTGTCAGGGGCAAGCAGGTTGTTTCCATCAGGGACACGGGGAACAAGCTTGTCAGCAAGCTGCAGGAGGTTGCGCTAGCCTCAAGCTCTGTGAATGCGGAAGCTGAGTTCCAATCAGTCCCCAGAGGCATTGAGTTCGACAGGATAAGCAACCCGATGGGACCTTCTGCTGTTCTGGAGAAGTTTAGCATTGATAACATCAAATGGAACCAGAGGATGGAGAAGGCATACTACGACAGGGATCTCAAGGCTTCCGAAGCTGTTGCTAATCTTTATGAGAATGATGTTTCTCTCTCCCAGATACAGAAGGCTCTTTCTGTGGGATCTTTCGGCATTGGGAAGAACAGGAAGCTTGTTCCCACAAAATGGTCGATCACAGCAACCGATGATATTGTCTGCAAGCAGCTTATGGAGCGTGTCAGGGATTATCCTTCGGTGAATGAGTTCTCTGTGTTCTTCGCCAGTTATCTAGGCAACAGCTTTCATGTTTTGCTGATGCCTGGTTCATGGGAGTTCGAGAACTTTGAGAGCTGGCCCTCGGGTAGTGCATGGCAGAGCTCTGAAGAATACGATCCCTTTGAGGGGAGGAAGAGCTATGCGGACAAGCAGGTGGGAGGTTACTACGCTTCAAGGCTGGGTGTTGTTGAACATCTTAACAAAATCAGGAGACAGGCCCGTGTGGTTGTGTTCAGGGAAATCTCGAATGAGTATGTGATACCAATGGGGGTCTGGGTCGTTCGTGAGTGTGTTAGAGCTGCTATGAGGGGCAATGCAGAGCAGTTCTCTACCCTGCAGTCAGCTCTGGAGTATATTGGAAATAGAACAAGTGTTAAGATGCAGGATTACAGAAAGAGCAGCAGAGTTTTGCAACAGAGAAGAGTTATAGATTTCTAACCAGGAGCTCCATGCTCGCCTATTGCTGGTATGTACCATATGCCTATTGATAGTGATTCCCCTGATTTTGGATCAAACGTCTGATGTATTCGCCTCATCATTGCTTCTGGGTCTTTATCATGGTCAAGGAGGTCTCCATCCTTTATTGCTACATATTCTCTTGGAAATCGAGCCTTTAATTCAGAATAATTCTCACTAAAATATATCATGTTTGCCTCCCCCATTTTGAGCTCCCTAAATCTTTTTGCTCCCTCAAGATCTTTATGTCCCATGATTATCATGCTAAAACCTCTCCAGATTGTTTCTCATTGTGTCCATGTATTTCTTTGATAGCGGTGTCAAATCTTTCATTGCAAGCTCCTTGAACTCCTGCTTGGTCTTTGCCAGAAACAGCTCGTTTGTCTTGAACTCGTCCCTGATTCTTGATTGCATCCTGCTGTCCAAACCGTGGGCAGGCCCGTAATGAGCGGGATAGATCAGCGTGTCTGCTTCCATCTGCTTGACCTTCTGGACGGTTTCAAACAGGCTGTCAACAGAGCTTATTCCCATGGGGAAGTCTGCCCTTCCGCACCATCCGCATAGCAGAGTGTCGCCTGTCAGAAGCATGTCGCCTTCGACCAGAAGCATTATGCCATCCATTGTGTGGCCTGGTGCTTCAAGGACTTTCATAGAGACCTCTCCCATCCTTAGCTCGTCCCCGTTTCTCAATGGGGAGAAGGGGAACTGCGCCATCGAACTGTGCGAGAGCATCAGCTTGGCATTCGCCATGTTTGCAAGCTTCCTTGCCCCGGAAGCATGCTCAGCATGCGTATGGGTGTCGATAACATACTTTATCTTCATTCCGTTGTCCCTTGTGAAAGCTATGTATTGCGGAATCTCCGATTCCAGAGGGTCTATAACCGCGCATTCCTTCGATTGCTGGGAGCCCACAACATATGTCAGGCAGCCCGTGTCTTTCTTGGCAATCTGCTGGAATAGCATGGATAATTTGTGTAGGATAGAAATTTAAATCAAATCTATTTTGCCTATTTCCACAAGATCTGTTAGAACATTCATCTTTATTGTCTTCTGCGATACTGTGTAGAGCGTGTCTGCTATGTACAACGCTCTCCTTACAGTGTGCTCATAGTCATAGTACCAGTAGTCTGTCTCGTTCTTCTCTACAGTGTGGCTTACCCTTCCTTTGTATTGGAAGCCATTGCTTAGGTCAAGATTGAAGACATATGCGCCTTGGAAGACGTTGTACTTGTTGTTTTCTGTCAGGCTAACGGGTATGACAAGCAGGTTCTTCTCCTTGCTGAAGAGGAACGCCTTATGATCATAGATCGCTTCCGAGTGGGTTCCTCTTTCGCCTATGACGTACTTTGACACTTCCTTCGGGTTTGAGACATCGCTTACGTCAAACAGCGCAAGCTTCAGTCCCTGTATCCTCCCCTCTTCAGTCGCGTCCCTTCCGATTCCTATTATGTGGTTCTCATCATAGGGATGCAGATAGTCTGAAACGCCGGTTATCTTCAGGTACCCCAAAACCTTGGGGTCGCTAGGATACTTCAGGTCTATAACAAACAGAGGGTCAATCTGCTTGAACGTCACAACATAAGCTCTGTCTCCCAGAAACCTGACAGAATATATTCTCTCTCCGGGAGCGAGGTCTTCCACCTTCCCTACAGTCTTCAGGTCGCTGTTCAGGACATAGAGATGGTTCTTTGTTGTAGGTTCGGATCTTTCCACAGACATTGCCTTTACTGGCACGGAGAAGGATGTTTCAGCTACACCACTGCTCCCTGCAACAGCTACCGATCCAGTTCCTGTTCCCATTATAACAGACCCTCCGAAAAAGAATGGCTGGGTTGTCGTGGCTATTCTGAAACTGTTCCCGTATTCGTCCATCGAGAACTGGTTAAGAACCTGCCCTGGCACCTCGCCGTTTGTTTTATAATCGATGTTGTTTTTATCAACAGCTATCTTGTGTATTATGGTTTTGTCCATTTCCTTCTCCAGCTCTGCCATCACTTCCTTTGCTTTCTCTTCCATCTGCTTCAGCAGCTTTGCACCCTCTTCCGGGTCAAGGCTTTGGACATATTTGTTTAATACAGAGCTGATCTCATAGTTCTTTTCGTATTTGCTTATGTTGGAGGATTGTATCTTTTCTATCTCAGCCTTTACATCCTGCGGCATAAATGGAATTACCGTTCTTTCCACAAGCTTGGTCTGGTAGTCATAGTAGTTCATTCTCTTCGGATAGACGATGTAAATGTTGTTAGTTGACACAAACATGCTTTGCGTATACCCTAACAGGTAGGTCTTGATTGTCGGCTCTTCGCTTCCCTCAATATTGACAGCGAGGATGTTCGTGAATATGTAGGAGTTGTCTGGGTATGGGGGGTAATAAACCTGCGAAGCCTGTATCTTCGTTTCCTTTCCATCTGTCATTACAACAGGCAGCGGTATCGGATCAGTGCCATAGATGGGGGTGTTGGCTACAAAATAAACATAATTCCCTATCATCCTTGATTCGTAATAGTTGCCGTCAACAGAGACGTTTCTTGCAAGCTGCGGGTTCTTTCTGTCTGCAATGTCATAAATCTTGATGAACGATCTAGGGGTTGAATAGTAATATGGACCTCCCAGGATTTCCCCCCCAGCTGATTTTGATCCGTAGGCTATGTAGTTGTAGTAATCTTCAAAGACAACCAGTTTGTCTTTGTTTATGAAGATGTTTCTCACAGAGCCGTTGAACTCTATGGTTTGGATGAGCTCTGCGTTGTTTGCTGGATACGCATCTACAATGTGAACCTTGTTCCCTGAGACAGCATAGATGTATTTCCCGTCACTCTTTACAATGTCGGCCTCGTCCACGCCCTCAACCTGTATGTTTGTCTTTGAATAATCCTGCGAAGCAGAGGGTGTTGACTCCCCTGTCTTTGCCGCAGAGGACAACGCCTGCATTTCAGATGTCCCAGCGCTGTAGGTCCTCCCCCCTTCTGTATTGGATTGCAGGTAGCTCTTCAGCTCCGCTTCAGAGCTGAATTGCTTCATGCTGTTGTCTGTTGGCGTGATTACAGCTGTCAAAGCCAATGCCACTGCAAGCACAAGAATGATTGCGGATCCTGCCAGGAGTATTTTGCTCATGAACATAGATGAGAATATCTTTAATAAAAGGCTTTGTTTTTTGTTAGGCGAAAGCCGAATGATTCAGATTAATTTAAGAGCATGCTAGGCTCTAACCTAGTTATGGAGATAGACAGGGAGACAATAAAGGCCTTCGCTAAACCCAATACAAACGCAAGGTAGAAGCAACTGCTTAATAAACTGCATGATCAATTCTGATATTATATTCTATAATTCCACTTGTTACTGCTTTTCAGGTCCACCAGTGGAGGTTGCAATACTTATTGCTGTAATGACATCACCGTTTTGTGAAATATAATAAGGTATATATGACGCAGTTAGCCATCCCTCGACTGGCTCAGAGGTTTCATCGCCAGAAATATACTTTGTATAATGTTCTACTGCACCATTAACAACCCTCCACTGCTCATTAAGAGGTACAATAGGAAGACTGACTCTGAAAATAGTCGTGGTTCCATTTAAGGATATTGGATTTGGATAGACTTCTATATAGTCGAAGAAAGGCCTCTGATTGCTGAAATTAAACCCTCCGCCAGCTGCTTTTGTATTATCCCATATCTGAGAGCTATAATTACCAAAAAGGCTGTTAACATCTTCTGGATTGGAAATAGCTTGATTAGATGAGAAAACTGTAACGTACTGCGCTCTAGCAATTTGCTGATTCCCCTGCTGAACGCAAGCGCTAACAAGCAGGACTGCTAGCAACATAATTAAGGGTTTGCCTAATTCCATAAAATATGTTTGTCTATCTCGCTTTTAAAGCTTCCGATATTATTAGGTTTAGACCTAACAAATAGAATCTATTTAAGTTGCCAGTCGGCGATTAGTTGATTATGAAGATAGACAAGGAGACCATAAAGGCTTTGTCTGCAGACACGAGGGTTGACATTCTAAAGGCACTCTCAGAGAGGAGAAAGACCCCCACAGAACTTTCCAAGCAGCTTGACCTCGCATCCTCCACCATAGTTGAGCATCTGAGAAAACTGGAGGATGCAGGATTGATACAGAGGATGGAAACCCATCACAAATGGATATACTACGAAATAACTTCCAAGGGGAGGAGCCTTGTGAATCCTAGGATTCCGATATATGTCTTGCTGAGCCTTCCTATAGGAATCGGTCTTATGTTTTTTGGCATGTCAAACATATTCGCTCCAGTTGGCTATGCAGCAGAAAAATTGGCTTCTCAGCAGGTTGCTGCTGGGGCAGCATCTGTTGGTAGCTTGCCGGTTGAGGAGTTTGCAATTAGCTGGCCTTTT
>DATDXV010000044.1:0-15187 GCA_035289205.1 archaeon | reverse complement strand
TTTGTTATGTGTGTTAGAATGAAAAAAGTACAGATCTTAACAACGCCAGGTTGCGGTGGTTGTGCTGAGGTTGAAAAGATGCTGGATGAGATGAAAGTAAAATACCAAATTATAGATATAACTAAGAATCCTAAGATATTAGAGAGATATCAAGTAATGTCTGCTCCTGGTATTGTAATTGATGAGAAACTGGAATTTACTGGCGTTCCAAGCAAAGACGAGTTAAAGAAAAAATTAAAATAATATTTCTTGCAAACCAAGACCATATTCTTTAGCAGAAATCAGGCAGCAGAGGAGTCTGGCTTCCCAAGCATCGCCTTCAGCTTGTCCTGCGTCTCCTTCGCCTTCTCCCTTATCTTCTCTTCCTGCTTCTCCATCTTCTTCACGCCGAGATCGAACATCTCAAGCTTGCTCTTCAGCTCCTTCTTCATCTCTTCCTTTGTTGTCTTTACCAGGATAGGCCCGACAGACTTGTAGACCTCGCTCTCCTTTGTCTTCTCCAATTCCTCAAGCGCTCTCTCAAACTCGATCTTCTGCACAGAGAAGCTCTCCCTCTGCATCGCCGAGCTCTGCAGCTGCTGCTGGTATGTCTGCAGCTGCATTATCAGCTGCTGCGCAGCCGGAGGCAAAGAAATCTTGTCTTCAACCATTATTGACAGCTCCCATGCTTGCCTTTATTAGGCGCATACTGGAATTAAAACCTATCATCAAACCACTTACATCATTCGACTCAATCATAACATCAATCCTGTTCTTCATGCTCTTCAGCTTCACGGAAACCCTGTCGTTGGACTCAATCTCAGGCGAGACAGCCTCCACAACCAGCTCCGGATTAGAGCATTCTATCTCAGCCAAACACTTCACAACTTCACCTTGCCTTTATAGTGACAGTTGTCTTTGGCTGCGATTTTGAAAGGATTCTGTAACCGCAGTAGACGCATCTGATCTTGTCCTTGAGATCGCTCATTTCAATTGTTTTTCCGCAATTCAGGCATTTGTACATCATTACACCTTCTTTACGCTCTTCGGAAGATATGCTGCCCCAGCGAACTTGACTCCGCATTTCTGGCAAGTCCATATGCCGGCAGCAACCCTCTTCAGGGATTTCCTCTCGCAATGAGGGCACTCTGCAGACTGTTTCTGCATTGTCTCTATCTGCAAAATAATCTTCTTTGCCCTGTTCCCGTATCTTGGGCCAAAACTTCCTATCTTACCTGGCATGCTTCTCAACCATCTTCCTAATCTCTCTCCCCTTTAGGATAGAGATATCTGCAGCCTTTAAAAGCTCTTCTGTTGTAAAGAAGCCGCTGCCTCCCTTTTGCAAGGAGCATATATTCCCGTCCTTGTTCGTAGTTACTGTTACCCTGTTTTCGATTGACTCCTCTTCCTTTAGTGTAGGATCAACAATAAGCACGTTGCCGGTCTTGCAGACTGTTATCGGTATCGGGATGTCAGCCACAGGCAGCATCTGCTCCGTGAGTTCGCCGAAGACCACCTTGTCCCCCTCTGTCTTCGGAATCCTACAGGCCAGCAGAGCAGTTATCGCTCCGATGCCGCAGAGATCAATAAGATTCCCAGCATCATTTATAATCTGAAGATCGACATTGACCATCCAGACAAGCTCCTTCTCCTTCACGCAAAGCTTCTCCAGATTAATGCAATGGCTCTCCCTTATTCCCCTGTCAACAACCCTGGCAAGCTCGACAGCTCTTTCGGATGGGGGGCCTGGCTCAAAATCTTCGGAAGCCACTGGCGAAAGCTCTGCGTTGACCATAAGCACTCCTTCGTTCGGCGAGTCAGAGAATGGCTCGCCAAGAGACATCTTTATGCCAACAATTGCTTCGCTCTCCCCGAGCTTGACTCTGGCAGAGCCCTCCGCGCTTGATACAACTCCCACTTCAATATCAGCGCTCCTCATCTCATCGAATGCTCTCTCATCTGCCCTGAATCCTGCTTCCATCAGTTTCCTGACATAGACTTCGTTAACCCTCATTTATCTCACCAACCACATAGTTCTCTTCCAGTGTTTTCTTAATGAAACCATGAAGCTCCTTGCATCCGCTGACGCCCATCTTCAACAGCTTCTCAAACTCCTCTTTTGTTATTATACCGTCCATCTGCAGAAGAACAATCCTGTCCTCCCCTCCGACCGTTGCGACCGCCATGTCAACATCCCCCTCCGTGTCCTCCTTTCCTGCAACGTCAAGGACAAGCTGCTTGTCAACCCTTCCCACAGAGCAGCATGCTGGCAGATCCCGCATCGGGACCCCTGCGATCGCAAGGGCGGCGGAAGCTGCGTTCAGGGCAGCGCATCTCGTCGATGCCTCGGCCTGGAGGATGTCAACGAATATCTCTATCCCAGCTTTCGGAAATTCCTCTAGAAATATCACATTCCTGAAGACGTTTGCAAGCACCATGGAAATCTCTGTGTTTCTCCTGCTTGTTCCTGGCCTGCTTCTCTCTGTTGTGGAAAATGGCACCATGGTGTATCTGAATTTTAGTATTGCCCTCTGGGGGTCCTGCAGACCCTTCGGGAAAAACGGCTTCGGTCCGTAAACTGCTGCAAGGGCATGCGTGCTTCCGAACCTGAAAGTTGCGGAGCCCTTTGCGTTCTTCACGACATTCAAATTCATTTCAATCGGCCTGAACTGGTCCAATGTTCTGCCGTCATACCTCTTTCCATTAACAATCAAAGGCTCTGTCATTCAAACACCCTCCAGCAATTTCATAACTCTGTCTGTAAGTCCGCTTACATGCGACTCCTTTTCAATAAGCATTACAGCCTTTGCAGCCAGAGCTTCCTTCTCTCCCTTTATCCATACGACTCCGTTCTGCCCGACAACAATCTGGCATCCTGTCTTCTGCTTGATGATCTCAATCATTGATCCTTCCTTCCCGATAACGCGCGGGACCTTGGAAGAGTTTATGTAAAGAATCATCCCTCCGGTCAGCTTCTTTGCCCTGTAGTCGTTCATTGTGACATTCACATGCTTCGACTTTGTCACGCTCAGGATCTTTGCGAATATGACATCTCCTATATCGAAAATCGAAGAGAGATCTGTCTTCTGAAGGTCTATGAAATCTCCGCTTGCTTCGCCAAGCTGCATGATAGCATCATAGGGGCTGTTTATGTTTACAATCCAGAATGTTGCCTGCATCTCTGAGATGACCCCCACAATCCCGTCTCCTGGCTTTGGCATGTAAACGCCGTTGAGCGGCGCGATGCTGACAAGCTTGTCCTTCAGCCTGACAAGCCCCAGGTATTTTGACCTGATCTCGTCCCCGCTCCTGTAGCTTCCGCTGCCAGGAAGGAAATCCAATCCCTTCGCAATAACAGTTCCAGGCACAACCAGACTCTTTTCATTTTTCAGCAAAGTCATTATATCCCCCTCTTGTTGGTCTTGACTTCAACCTTCCCATGCGTTAGGTCATTGAGCTTCTTAAAGACTTCTGTCTGCAATCCCGCAGGGATCTCTATGACAGCCACATAACTTCCGTCAGACATCCACTGGTCTCTGCTGATGCTTCCGAAGCTCTTGATTACAGACGGCGCCCTTCCTGCGAACTCGGCGGGAACCTTTATGTTCAGCTCAAGCATCTCGAAGCGGATAGGAATTATTCTCTGTATGGTCTTTGAGACCTGATCAACCTGTTCCTCTGCGGATCTCTCCAGTTCGACCCTTGCCTTGGCCTCCTCCATCGCCCTCAGCACCCTTTCAGTGGGATGGGGCGTGTTTGTCTGCGGATTTATTCCCTTTCTGGAAATCAGGGTGGCAATGAGCTTTGTCTTCTCCTCAATCATCTTCCTCCGCTGCTCTGTTGTCAATTGGACATCCCCATCTTTCACAATCTTCTTTCCAACGACATCAGGATCAGTGGAGCCGAACGCCTTGTTTATCTTTTCAGCCGCAGCCCTGAGCCCTTTCTTGCTGTCCTCGTAGATCTCCTTGGTTGCAAACAGCTCCTCGGGTGAGAAATCTTTTCCCTGCTTAAAGAGGAGCGCCTTTTCGGGGTCGACAAGGACCTCGAACTTTTCTCCGCTTCTTACCAATTTAGCAATAACTGCTTTGTCTACAGAAATTCCCATTGTAATCAACTTCTACTGTAATAGTAATCACCAATACTTCTTCAGTAATTTTGCAGTGTCATCAACGCTGAGTTCCTTGTAACCGCTGCCGTTAATCACCGCAAGTTCAACATCATTCGGCCTTATTCCTTTTTCAGCAGCCTTGATTGCGGCAACAGCAAGCCTTATTGCCTCATCCTCGGACATCTTCTCCTTGAATCCCTTCTTCAAGGTCTTCAAAGCCTCTACCGATCCTTTTCCAATGGCCTGGGCCTTCCATCCATAGAATGCTGACGAGGGATCTATTTCAAACAGATGAGAGCCGTTTGAATCTACTCCTCCCAAAAGAAATGCCACGCCATAGGGCCTTACACCGCCATATTGGGTGAAGAGCTGCATCCTGTCTGCGATCGCCTTTGTCAATCCCAGAGCATCAATAGGCTCATCATAAGTAAGCTTGTGGATCTGCGCCCTTATTCTTCCGTCATCTATCAGAATCCTTCCGTCTGCAAGGAATCCTGCCATTGTTATCCCAGCATGGTCATCCAGCGGATAGATCTTGTCGTTTCCTCCGGTAGAAATAGCCAGCTCGCTAATAGGCCTGTGCGCAAGCAGAACAACGCCCTTGTCGAAGACAACTCCAAGTGAAGTTGTCCCCTTCTTTACAGCTTCTCTCGCGTACTCAACCTGAAAGAGCCTTCCGTCAGGAGAGAACGTTACAATCGCTCTGTCATAACCCATGAATTCTGGCATACCTTCGATATTAATCACCTTGTTTCTGCTGTAATCTGAGAATTGCAGACAACAAAACTTACTTTATATCCTTACCCAGAGGATTTAAAGCTTTCTACATCAGAAAAACTTGGTCTTTGCTCCGCGAATTGTTCCGGATATTCCATTTACCTTTATGACAACCCTGGAATCCCCGATTCTCCTTATCAGCGCAAGCGCTGTCCTCACTCCGTCAACAGAAGTATGCGAGCATCTCAGTACGCAGGTCTGCTTGTCAGGATCAAATGTGTCCTTTATCAGGTTCATGTTTGCATCCCCGACGCCATGTTCCCCCAGAAAGTTAAGGCAGGAGTGCCAAACAGCTGTGGAAAGGTCCTCATAGCTTATTTTGCTCTCTGAAAATGCCTGGAAGACTATGTACCTCTTCCTGTCCCGCAGAGTTGGCGGAAGCGTCTTTGGCCTGTCCATCAAACCACCTCCACTCCCTTCGTAAGAATCTTCCCCTCCAGTATCTTCTTGTTCTCTTCCAGGATTGCCTGCGGCATTCCGCTGACAGAAAGGAACGCCTGGGAAAGATCCATTCCAAGGACCGTCAGGATTGCCACAAGCTCCCTAGGAGCCCTCATGTCCCAGATGCTGGCGGCCCCGGATGTGATCACTATCTTGTTCTTCATCTCCATGCACAGCTCAATGTTCCTTCCCACGCTGCCAAGTATCCTTCCTCTGATCCCCCTGTAGCTGTAAAGAATGTTCTTGAAGTCTATTCCTATCGCAACGCTGTTTTCCGCGGCAAGCTTCAGGCAGACATCATCTAGTCCGCTGTCATACCTCTCAAGCTCGGGGTGCGCAAGGATGTCAACCTTTGAGTTTTCGCAGGCAGACCTGTTCATGTTGTAATCCCCCCCATGGACAGCTACAATATCCACATGGTCCCTGACTCTGTTGACGATCTCCCTCATCTCCTCCGGAGTGTTTGCTTTCACCTTGACTCCCTGATAGATCTCTATCCCTCCCTTCGCAGAAGCTATCTCCTGTTTTATTGCTTTTAATTTTTCCATGCTTTCAAAATTGTCGCAGATAACAATACCTGAGAAGCCGAGCTTCGCAGCGAATTCAACTATCTCCTTTATCGAGCTCTCACCGCCAGAATGGTTGCTCTGGACGATCAGATCGTAAAATTTCATCAATAAGAATGGTTTCGGAACTGTTTTAAAGATTGCTGATTTCAGGCTCTATGACGCTTTCCAGCAGCTGTCAAGCCTCTGAAGACTCTGCCCTTGTTTGCTGGGGACAGCAGCCACTTCATTTTTTGGTCATTCTTTATATCAGGAGACTGCGGATCAACAAGAATTATCTCATACCACTTGCTCCTTCCGTCCTCAGAAACATAATATGATCCAAGTACCTGCATGTTCGGATGCTTCTTTGCGCATCGCATCTCCGCAATGCTCTGCAGGTTCTGCCCAGGATGCATCGCATACATACCTGACTTTGTTGGCTTCCTTCCTCCGGCAGGTTTTTCTCTTTTGCTCGAGCCCTTTCCTATCCTGAATCTCACAACAATGAACCCCTTCTTTGCCTTGTAACCCAAAGCATGGGCCCTGTCTAGCCTAGTGGGATGCTCAACCTTGGTTGCAACTTCCTCCCTTCTCCATTTTATCATTCTCTCTTTGTAGAGAGCTTTCTGCTCCGGCGTTCCCCAGAACTTCTGCAAGTGATGGTACAAACCCACTAAAATCAACTTCCTAAGATAGGAACATAGAGTTTAAATAAGTTGCTATTTCTTGAGCTGTAAAGTTAGCGGCACCTATTTGGGTGCAAAAAAAGCCAATCGGGCACCGACACATTTAAGAACTTCGGGTTCCTAATTCATAAGATTATGACTAGACTAACCAAAGATGAAAGAGAATTTGTAGAACGTGTAAAAAAATTAAGATATAAAAAACGTGGCTCCTTTGTGCTTTCTTTAAAGAATAATATTTATCATGGCATACCATATGAAGCTTTGAATTGGATTCATGGGGAACAAAATGCTATTGGCTCCATGGTAACAGAAGAAGGGTGGAAATCAAAATTTAAAATCGTGTTAATCGTAGGTTACCCTAAAAGCATCGTTATGCCATGCGGAATGTGCAGGGCGGCGATCATAAGATACGGGATTAAAAACGTGTCTATACTCTGTTCAAATAAGAGCCTGACCAAAATAGAGAAATTTACAATTTCTGAATTATATCCTCGTCCATATATAGAAAAAAAATAGAAAGAGTGCGCCCTCGAAAATTTCTCCGCTTCTTACCTTACAGCTCACTATTTCTTGGGCAGAACAGTTATCTCTGCAAAAAGAGAGCCGTTCTCCATTACCATCTCTTCTTTCATTACGAAAGCGGTTTGTCCAAGCTCTGCCTTGTATCTGTCAAGCGCCTCTCTTACGCTGCTTTCCTTCAGAGGATCAAAGGTTGCATCAAGCCTGTATGTAAAATACTCTCCGTCAACTTTTACAAGTCTAGGTACCCCTGACTTTTCTGCGGGAAGCCCTTTCTCTTCCGCCTTCTCAAGCTCAGTACAGTAGTTCCTTCCCTTTGACCCTGAAGATTCCAAGCTTGGAGTTGCAAAAAGCCTTCTCAAACCATCTAACATAGAGACACTCCTTATCAGAGATTTTTAAATTCAATTCTATTGGGAGTGTTTATAAACTACCATAAAGTAGGTATCTTTATGACATTGAGCAAGGAAGAGATAAACAGGGTTGCGGATGATGTATGGCAGGATATGAAATCGAGAGTCGACATAGGCAGGAAAAGACCCCATATAACAATATCGGATGAAGAAACTAAACAAAGGCTCGGCGACCTAGCAAGACATTATGACATCAAGGCAGATATTCCTCATTACATACCGAAAGATGCATATGCATCAATACTTAGGCTTGTTAACGTAAAGGAAGGGCATACAGATCTGCTGATCAGCCCTGTTCAAATAAAGCCCGACATACCGCTCGATACAGCAAAGGTAATGCTTGCGCATGAGTTCGGGCACTATCTATATCTAGTCAGCGATCCGCATTTTGCAGCTACAGTGTACATGTTCCTTCGAGGTCTGGAGAATGACAAAGAAATAGAAGTGGAGCAAAAGGAAAAGACGAAATTTCTATTGGAAGCGGTAGAAGAATCTCTGGCATGGATACCCCCTATTGAAATGTATGGAGAAAGATATGTCATAGACAATATGCTAAAACACTTGGAGAAAGACGCGTCTATGCCTGAAATAGATAGAAGAGATTTGTGCCACTACCATAATCTGATGATGATATACACTTCATTCATGGGGATGATGGAGTAGGCATGAAGAATCTTTTGGATCCTCTGTCTGTTGTAGAAAGCCATCCAGCAACTAGATTGGATCCTTCTAACAAAGCCCGTGCAGATGACTTCCTGGAAGCATATGCTGACGTAAGAACTGAGATAGCACCCGACATAACAGCATATGTTGATGATGCTGAGTAATGGTGGGCCCGTCGTGATTTGAACACGAGTTTCCAGCAATCTGGTCTCCTTAGCTTAGGAAAACCCCAAGCTGGTTTTAGGTCATAGACAAATCCTACCAAGCTAGACTACGAGCCCTCAGAAAGAACATCGTTTTTTGAGTTTATCAAGCTTCAAAATCCACGCTCATTATGCGTTCCTGCATCTTTCCGATATCCTTGTCGATTGATTTATGCAGGGGATGCTTCCTATACCCCTCCAAAGATGCTTTGTTCTTTGCAAGAACAACCAACACATGCGTGAAGCCTTCGGAAAATTCAGAAGAGTTCTCCCCCCACATTATGCCCTCCAGTCCTTTGCACTTCTTTTCCAGTGCAGAAATTTCTTCAAAGGCTCCCTCTATGTCTTCTGGTTTAACGCCGCCTTTCCATTTGAACAGAACAACATGCACAACTGTCATGTGATATCATGATTCTATCTTATATAAAAAGATGACGCTCTATCTCTTGTATTTTGCAATCTGCTTGTATGCATCAATATGCGTCATGAAGATTGTTCTGCAGCAGTAGCTCTTTACCTTCAATTCATCCAGGACTCTCTTTGGTTCCTCGCCCATCTGGACTCTCTTGCTGTATGTCTCCCACATCTGTGCAATAACGCGGCCACAGCTGAAACATCTCAGAGGAATTATCATCTAATCAATTATCCATATCATATGCATACTATTTATGCCTTATCTCTTGCTCTTCTGCTTTGAAGCGCGAGGTCCATCCTTGCTTCTGGAAGGCTTGTGCGGCTCAGTCTGCCTTGAGTCTGCGATCAGCATGCTCCTGTCATACTCAAGGAAGGTCTTTTTCAGCTTCTTGTTGAACTCCACCAATGCAAGGGCAACAGCCTGCCTTGTCGCAGCAGCCTGACCAAACACTCCGCCTCCAGAAACATTGACTTCAACATCAACGCCCTTCGCAGTATCAGCTCCTATCATCAGAGGTTCCTGCATATACAGCCTCACAGGCTCCGGCTGGACAAGATCGAGAGACTTTCCGTTTATAACGACCCTCCCCGTCCCGGCCCTTGCTATTGCCCTGGCAACAGCCATCTTCCTTTTCCCTATTGTTGTTATGAACTCCTTCTTCATATCTTAGCACCCAAAGCCTTGCAGACCTGCTCAAGTGTTGTGTATTTTGTCGTCAGCTCATCCTTTGACTTTGCAATTTTTTCAGCATTCAGGTTTTCAGGATTTCCTACGAAGACCTTCAATCGTTTCATGGCATCCCTTCCCTTCGGCTTTTTGTAGGGAACCATGCCCCTGATGACCCTTGTGAATAATTTATCGGGATATCTTGGATAGAAAGGACCCTTATGGGCATCCCCTCTCTGCCTCTTTCCCAAATAGTATCCATGGGAGACCTCAGGCCTTCCGCTTATTACAGCCTTCTCAACATTAACAACAGTGACCTCCTCCCCGCTTAGTATCTTCTTCGCTATCTGCGAAGATATTCTCCCAAGAACCTGGCCTTCAGCATTCACTATCATAAAACAACCCTCGCGCCTGTTCCCTTCGCATTCTTGGAGATGAAATCCCTTATGTCAAGGGCCTTGCCTCCTGCCTTCTTTATCTTGTCCCTAGCATCCGCGGAAAAGCTCCATGCTGCAACCGTGATCTTCTTCTCCAATACGCCGCCAGAGAGGACCTTTCCAGGAACAACAACGCTCTCCCCCTCGCTGGCAACCCTGTTGAGCTTTGCAAGCGTAACCTCGGCCCTGATCCTTGCCGGTCTCTCCAGAAGGTCTGCTACGTTCAAAAGAAACTTGGAATTATCCTTGAAGCCTCTCTGCCTTAATTCCGCTATGTAGCTCTTCAATAGAGGGTTGGTTGGGCCTGTTGGTCTTGGCATAAAATCTTTAGTTAGTGAGGGGTCCAAGCCTTAAAAAGGTTGCTCTTTAGCAGGTAAGGGTTATTCCGCCTGTTGCCGTGCAGCTTACTTCGTTGTCAGAAACGCTGTAGCCCGTATAGTTGAAGCCCCATCTAACAAGCTGGCAACAATATCTCTGCGCATAGTTGTCTGCAAGCGCGCTGTAGTTTGAGCTCAGGTTTTGCAGGGTTGAGTAAATCAGCTCATTCTTTGATGTAAGGTCTGTGACCTGCTTTGCAAGATCCGCATTCTGAGTGTTCGAAGCATTAAGATCCAGCTTGCATTTTGCCAGTTCGTTGTTGCTCCTTGTAAGATTCACAACGCATGAATCAGCTTTGTCATTCAGAATCTTGTTGTTCTCCAAGCAGATGTTCAGGGCAGACTGCAATCCTTGGTTGCTCTGGTTATAGACTCCAATGCTCTGCTCGCAAGCTGTGTCAGAAACCGAAGGAGCAAGGAACATTCCAGTAAGGCTGCCTGCAACAAAGATAAGCACACCAAGTGCAACCACAGAAGCGGATATTCTGGCATAAAATGACCTGTCCTTCCATGGATAAGCATTGAAACTCTTGTAATCTATCATGGAAAGCATACACAAAGCACGCTTATAAAGATTTAGTAGCGTCCATGGGAATTGGAATCGTATCTTATGTCATCAGAAGAAGTGAACGTCCGTTTCTTTGGCAAATGTTTTCTGATGGCGCTGTCAAGTTGGCGCGGATCCAGAGCGTCTGCAGTCACTGCAATCGCATAAACAGACTGCACGAAGATAGCATGGGCATCAGAAGGCAGCCTATGGGGCTGTTCGCCCTTTATTTTTCCTATTTTGAATTTCTTCTTGCCATTATGTTCAACAGGAACTACAACAAGATTGGACTCTTCCTCTGGAATATATCCAACAAATACTGGGGTCGTGTTCCCTTCTATATTTTTTCCTTTCTCCGTCTTTCTATATTCACTTTCTTGAATATGCAATCCGATAGAAGGCGGCCATCCAAAGCCTGCTGCTGTTGCAGTTTCTCTTTTCATATATTTCATTATCTCTTCTTTTTCCATAAAGAAAGTGTTTGACTAAAGCTTATAAATCTTAGTTTTTTAACTCGATTTGAAGGGTATAAAATACGGCATTTGTACTATTTCTGGAGAGAAAATTGGCGCCGACGGCAGGATTTGAACCTGCAACTCCTTGCGGAAACTAGTTTTCGAGATTCGCTTCCTTTATGGATCTAGCGCACTGCCTGATTATGCGACGTCGGCCCGAAAGAAATTGTATCTTATACCTATTAAACTATGCTGAGTGAAACGGAACTCTTTATTTTTATTTCCTTCGCACAATGCGGGCAAAAAGTCTTGCCATTTCTTCGCACTATGAAATTATTTCTATTATTCATTTTTATTACACCTCCGAATAAGTTATTTTATCTTTTCTAACTATTCGGATCCTATACTCAATTAGAGTTTGGAATTAATAAATCTTTTTTTGAATTGGTGCGGGGGGCAAGATTCGAACTTGCGGACCCCTAAGGGACAGGATCTTAAGTATCGCAATCATCTTTAGTCATGACTTAAGATGATACCTGCGCCATTGCCGGGCTAGGCGACCCCCGCATGTCTAAGAATTATCTCCAGCCTATTAAAAAGAATTCTCTAAACAGAGTCTAACGACTTTTTGAAATCTTTTGACAGTTTTTTCAGCCTGTCAAGCGCAATAGCAATTATCTGCTCTGCATTAAGCCCGGAAACAGATTCAACAGAGAATATGAATTTTCCTGGCTCCCCCTCAATCTTCAAAGCGCCTTCTGGCTTCGCAATCTTGCTGGCCTCCTGGCTCAGGTCAAAATCAGGAGAAACATCAGCCTTCCCGCCCTTTATTGTGATCATTCCCCTGGAAGCCTTCATTACCTCTTCAGGATTCTCCAGATTCTTTACCGTAATCTTTGGATACAGCCTGTAATTTACTATTGCAGCCTGGCATTTTGCATGATCGAAGCCATATCCTAGGATAGCCTTTGCCTCAAGCTTCAGCTTCTGCTTGTCAAAGAGCTCAACAATAGGTATATCATCATAAACAGGCTTCACATCCTCATTGCTCGACTTTAGGTCCTTTGCATAGACCATGCAAGGCCCCTTCTTATCTAGAACAAAGACAACCATGCAATTCGAGCAGGTCTTTCCCTCCTCATGCTCATCTGCTGTATGCATGGCTTTTGCGTCAAATGCAAAGGGAATCAGCGCAAGCCTATGGGCAAGAACCTCATTATATAGAACAGACTCGTTTGAAAAGAAATCCACGCTGTCAACAGCAAGAACAGGGATCTCGTTTGTGGCTATCCTTCTGAAGGCATTAGCAAAGGCGGTCGTAATTCCGCTAGCAGTAAACTTGACTTCCCTGACAGATTTCTCAAGCACTTGTATTTCCAATTAGACACCTTTCTCTAAATAATCAGAGACCTTTATAAAGCTTTTTATTGTCCTATGATGAAACTCAGTATTCCTCTGGCGTTCTTCTTCTTTGCATCTGCCTTCTTCAGAAGGTCGTTTGCCTGTGCAGCTAACAGGTTAGCCTGATCAGCAACTATGGACTTTGCAGGTTCGGTCAATGTCTCAGAGACTCGTAGTAACGTTTTCGAGGAAGTTCTAAGTTTTGTAGCCTGCAGAATCATGAATGCAGCGTCCTTCTTCTCTTGGTCCGCTGCAAATCCAAAGAACCATCCGAATCCATATCCAAATCCCCTCTGAACCTGTTCATTTTCCAGCTTAGCTAGCTGTTGAACAGTCTCTTTGACCTTGGTTGTTGTAGTATTGACTTCTATTTGCTTCATAGGATCCTGAATAGTGTCCGATGCAGATTCTATCTTATCTACAGTCTGCATTATTGTGCTTGATGTTGCAGGTGATATAGGGCCGACTGTTGATGTTGCCTCTGGAACTGCTTCTGTTGTTTCGCTTGTAGTTTCCTCTGGAGCAGAAAGAACGCCAGACATGCTCTGCCAATCATACTTGCCCATACCGCCCGCTATGCCCGACGCAAGCGTCCTTACAGAGCATCCAACGCCATTATTGCAGTTGGAATTCACAATATTAAGGTCCACACTAGCGCTGTACGCCTCGCCAGTGGAATAAATCAGCCATTCCCCATTAGGAGACCAGACAGGATAGTTGCCGCTTATAACCACTCTCTTCGGCGCGCTCCCATCGTATGGCACAACATTAACGCTTTTGTTGTCGGAAAACGCCACGCTGGTCCCTTTGCTATATCCTTTTGCAGACAGAGTGTAGTAGTTATATGGATAGTCAGAGCTAAAGGACGCAAAATATGCATTCTTCATCATGCAATAATTTCCAACAATACATGAGCCAGGCATTGTAGTAACAGCTCTTTTCAGATAAGACGAATTTGCAAAAGTTATGTTTATCCCTGAATTTGACCATGTTAAGCCGCCATTCAGAATGGGTTCCCAATAGTTGAAATGTCTCACTCGCGTTTTCCCTCCTGTTGCAAAATTATACACCACTATGTTGGAATACGGTAGACTGTAGCTACGGTTATAGTAAAGTATTTTTGTGTCATCAGGAGACCATTCAGGGAGGTTGGCAATTGAATCCAAGATTCTTTGCGCACTGCAGGTTGGTTCTGGGCAGGAAATATCAATTAAAAATACTCCATTGTACGCAATATCTAGGAGTTCCGCAAACAGAAGCCTCTTTGCATCGTGTGAAAGAGACATATTGCCTATTTGTCTGTACAAAGATCCTATGACTATTCTTCTTGGGAAACCTACAAAGGTGCCGTTGTCAGTCGTGTCTTGCGCATAAACAGACTTGTCAGTGGCATTTACGTAAACAAGGACTGCAGTCGGAGAGGGTGTCCCACCGCCACCGCTGCTTGTATTTGATGTAAAGTTGGCTATAGCATTTTTATTGGAATTCATCAGCAATGTACATGAAGCTGAAGCCCCAGAGCAAGCTCCAGACCATCCTGCGAATGTAGAATTTGCGGAGGGAAGAGCGTATACTGTCACGCTTGTTCCGTTTGCATAACTTTCGGAGCAATCGGAGCCGCACTTGATTGCAGCGGGATCAGGACCAGAATTGATTTCACCATCCCCATTTCCAGTCTTTGCAACAGTCAATGTGTAATAAGTCACATTTTCCTGAGGAGGCTCCTCAGTGCTGGCCAGAACAAGCGTTATATTGGTTGTCTGATTCTCTGTAACAGTTGCAGAGCTGATGATGACAAAATAGCCTGTTTTAGACACTGAATAACCATGAACTCCGGCTATAAGACCTGTCACAAGCACAGGCGACACACCCTTGTAAATATTATCTACATAAACAGAAGCACCGGAAGGAGTTGTGGAGAAATGCAGATTGCCTGTTCTTGCCACCAATACTGCATTGACGTTTGTTGTGTTTCCTCCAACCACATTCACAGCATTCTCATAGTCATAATAACCGCTCTTTGTTACCTTTACAACCCAGTTCCCGGGCGTCAAATCGCTTATGGAGAGCGATGTTATCCCTTTGATGGTATTGTTCAGATAAACGAAAGATGCAGAAGGGGTGGAAGTGACATAGATATTCCCTACCTGGACAGAAGTGTTCAACGGGGTCAAGGTAACAGACAGATTTGTCATGACATTCTTCACTATGTAACTGTAGTCAGCATAGTCTTCATAGCCAGACTTGGAAAGTTTTATGTAATGACCTCCTACGCTCATTCCATTAATGACAAGCGGCGTGATTCCCTTGTATTGTGTTCCGTCATAAACGCTCGCACCGGAGGGATCGGAAGTAACATTCAAAATTCCAACATCTGGCGGAGGAGGCGAGAATTGGATAATGGCGCCTGTCAAAGCCATATTTCCACTAAGAATAGCAAAACCGGCAACAAAATAGATTCCAAGAAGAGCAATAAGTACCATGGCAAAAAAACTAAGTCTCTTATCCTTTGTCATTAAAGCACTCTTAAAGATTGCATTATTAGGTAT
>DATDXV010000043.1:0-12208 GCA_035289205.1 archaeon | reverse complement strand
TCCTGTCCCCCATTGCCCAGAGCTCTGATATTGTAGGCGCAATGGTTGTCTGGAAAAGATAAGATGAAAGCTGGATAATGAGGCCGAAGAATACCGCAATATTGAAGAAGGCCACAGCCTCAAGCGTTCCCAGAAATCCGAGCAGTATTATGCCCCCCTGTGAAAGCATATAGGATGCCACTGTAGAGAGACCTGCAGCAACGCCGTATGACATTACCTCTTTCGTGGGGTATTTCTTCGAAACAGGCGGCAGATGCTTGAAGACGTAGTAGAACACTATTACTGTTAGGAGGAAAAACTGGATTGCAAAACCGAATATTGCGCCTGCATAGCCGAAACCCATGATAACAAGTCCGAGCACAGCTATCAACCTCAGGCTTCCTGCGAAGAGGTCAAAGTAGAACATCTCCCTGAAGCGCTGCAGGCCCATCAATGCGCCCTTCAGCAGAACGGAAAGGCTTCCGAAGAAAAGCATGATGGAAAGGATTTTTAGCGGATTAGAAAGGCTGGGGTTTGAGTAAATGGAGTTTGCTATCTCGGATGAGAAGAAGAAAACAAGGACTGCAGCTGACAGAGAGAGCGCTGCCACAACCTTCAATGACGCAACTGTTATGTACCTAGCCTGCTCAAGCTTTGATTCGACAGAAAGGTTCGAGATGAACCTTACAAGAACTCCGCTGAGGCCGAGCGTTGTTATTGGCATTATCAGCGAGTAGAGACCTACGATGATGCTTATTATCCCGAACTCATTTGGTTGCAGAAGCTTTCCGACTATTATCCAGAAGATGTATCCGACAGCCATCATTGCCAAAGAGTCCGCTGTGTTGTAAAAGGCGTTCTTCGCAACCTTCTTTCGCACTTCCATAGGGAAGCATAGTTTTAAAGGGTTAATATAACTTACAGTTCCTATGGATCATGCAGAAAAATATCTGCTAGCTGGCATAGCAGTTCTGATACTTATCCAGCTTGGCGGAGCCGTTGTGACATACGCAGCATGCAACAACCTCCTATCTGTCAGTGCGGAGAACTTCAGCTGCAAGAATGTCTATGCAAGGCTCTTCTGGGCGACAAATGTATTTGGGACAGACTATCTTCCTGCATTCATATACCCGCTCTTGATAGCAATTGCAGTCTTTCTTTTCTATAAGACAAATATTGCGACCCGCCTTCTCAGCGTTCTAGAAGGCGCTAAGAATAATCCGATACTTAGAAAGAACTACAAAGTCGTTGCTGTTCTCCTGTTCCTTGTTTTATTTCTTGCATTCAGCATGAAGCAGAGGATAGGCGACAAATGGGATATTATAGCTGAAGAAGCTGACACAAATGCGTCCTATAAATTCTGGATGAGCAGCCCAGCTTCATCCTTCTTGATCTACCTTGTGTACAACTTGGTTAAGGGCATGGGAATATCCGCATCCGCTGCCATAGGATATCTCAGCATTCTCTCTGGAATTGTAGCTGTATATTCACTTGTCAGAATATCTAAAATATTGGGCAGAAACGAAATAGACAGCGCGTTGATTTTCCTGGCAACCGCCTTCGCAGGCTTTGCCGCTGTCTTCTATGGGGATGTGGAGATAATACCATACGCGGCGCTCTTTACAACGCTCTACATTCTGTCTGCGCTCCTCTACCTTGAGGGCAAAGCCAGGCTTCTTACGCCTCTGGCTGTATTTTTCACAGGCTTCTGGTTCCATCTCTCTCTGGGATGGTTCCTCCCTTCGCTGCTTCTTCTGCCCCTCATCAAAGAAGACAAGATAAAATATCAGGCTGGAAGATTTGTTTTCTCTTTAAAATCGCTCTTCGGCAAGGATACGTTGAGAATGCTCGCTTTGTTTGTAATCGGCAGCCTGATTGTGCTGGGGCTGATAGAAGTAGCTGCGTATAGCCAGTATGGAAAACATGTCACGGAGCTGGGCGTTGGCGATCTGCTGGGCGGCTCTAGCTATGTTTCATTCGCCCCATTGTTCTCTCTGGGAAGGGAGAGCTACACAATGTTCTCCATACCGTACTTCATGATGATACTCAATCATTTGTATCTCCTCTCCCCGCTTGCGCTTATAGCTGTCATATCTCTTTTATCGAAGCCATCACGCCTGAAGATGGACAGGAAGGCTATATTCCTGTTTGTCATGGCGTTTTTCTATCTTATCTATGCATTTGCATGGGAGGTTAATGCAAGCGTTTCCGACTGGGATCTTTTCGCACCGCTCGGACCTCCTTTGTCTCTATTTGCATTCTATGCACTGTCAGAGAACCAGGCCGATCGGGGAACATACAGAAGAATAATGCTGCTGATAATTGTGGTATCGATTCTTCTGTCCTATCCATTCATCCTGAGGAATGCGGAATTGATCAGCCTGGAGCCTTTCCTTATACACAGATAGATGGTTTTTAATAGTCTAGGAGAATGTTTTAATTATGAGATTTGAAAAGAGCGCGGCATTGCTGCTGTTGTCCATAGTCATGCTGCTTGCAATAGAATTCTTGCTCTTCGACTATACAGTAGATGACATCTGGATAATGCTTCGGCATTCATTGAACTTTGCAACCGGACATGGCGCAGGCTGGAATCCTGACGATCCTGATCCAACAGAATCCTATTCAACATTCAGCTGGTTTATTCTTGCTGCATTCGCTTATCTGATAAACGCTGATGCCGTGCTTTTCCTGAAGTTCATAGGAATAGCATCTAGCATAGCCAATCTTGTTCTCACATATCTCATTGCGACAAATCTCACGAAAGATAAGATTCTTGGAGCCGGGGCAGCAGTATTCCTGTCTATAATACCAGCATATTCCCTCTGGGCAGTTACAGGACTTGAAACGCAGCTCGCTACTCTGTTTTTCCTATTAGGCATATACTTCCTTTCCAAGAACAATCTAAGCAGAAAAACTGTGGCAATGTCTGCCACAGCGTTCTGCCTAATGGCGTTGACAAACATAATGGGATGGCTTGTAAGCGCGCTCTTCTTCCTTTACATAATAATGAAGAAGGAATACAAGATGCTTCCATATTTCCTGGTGCCATATGTTCTGCTCTTCCTTCCTGTTCTGGCATGGAGGTGGATGTACTACGGCTACCCGCTTCCCAACAGTTTTTACTTCAAGGCAACTGGCCTGAATCTTATTCATCCCATAATCTCAGCGCTCTACCTCCTTCCCTTCATTGCATTCGCTGCTCTTTCATGGAAAGAAGCATTAGGCAAGCTAAGACCTCTGGCAGTTGTTGTGTTTCTCTGGTTTTTGCTCTCAGCATTCACGAATGACATAATGATGGTGCCTATAAGGTTCTTCATTCCTGTCCTGCCAATAATCATTATATTTTCTGCCATAGGCTTATGGAAAGCAGTGGACTATGCGAACAGAAGGACAGGGATGGCAAAGATTCTGCTTCTCCTTGTAATAATCTTTGTACTTATGAATCCCGTGCAGCCTGTTGGCAGGATGCCGCTCTTCAAGAATCCGATCTACAGCCTGCCAGAGGAGGTAGCTTCGATGGAGCTCAATAAGGAGCTTTTCAGAGGGTATGGCAAGGTAGCCACATGGATAAGTGAGAATAGCAATGAAAATGATGTTATAGCTCTTTCAGAAGGAGGATACCTGCCTTTCCATATGAATAGGACCGCTGTTGACCTGTCCGGGCTGGCGGACAAGCGTATAGCGCATAATGGCTTCAGCACAGAATACCTGGATTCTAGGAAGCCCCGTTATATAATCCTATTAGGCAATAGCAGTGATGTTAGCACATCCTATACAGAAACTTTTCAAGAGACTCTGATAGATACCGAATACTTTAAAGAGAAGTATAGTTTAGTTAAGTCTGAATTTATTATATCACATAATTTCTTCAAGAGGGACATTTGGCTGCTGATATTCGAAAGGATTCCAGCCATGCAAGCAGGTTCTCTAGATTCATAATAGCTTATATTCTACTTTACATAAGCCATACCATGAAAATAGCGCTGTTCCATGACTACTTCAACTCCAGAGGAGGAGGGGAAAGGGTAGTGCAGGCACTGGCGAAAAAGTTCAGGCCAGACATCTATACGTACTTCTTCAACAGGGAGAATACATATCCTGACATAGCAAACTACAGGATACATGAGTCTGGATCAAAATGGACAAAGACGCCATTTGCAAGGAATCTGGATATGATCAGGTTCTTCAGGAACCTTGACCTGAAAGGAAGATATGACGCTGTCATTCTTCACGGTTACATAGCTGTTTGGGGCTCAAACAACCATCCCAATGTCTGGTACAGCATAGGCCCTCCGAAGAACATCTACTCCCACGAATTGCTCACTGAGCCAATTCACAGAAGACTGCAAATGTCTGTATGGAAGAGGCTTGTGAAGCAAAGCAATCTTGAGGCAGTGTCAAAAGTAGACAAGATGATAGTGAATTCAAACCTTTCTAGGGACAGGACATGGAGAATGTATGGAAGGGAGTCTGAAGTGATCTATCCTCCCGTGGACACAAAGAACTTCCACAGCAAAAAACCGGAGGGCTTCTTCTTCACTGCGTCAAGGCTTGAGACAAACAAGAGGATACATCTGATAATCGAAGCGTTCAAAAAAATGCCTGACAAGAAACTGAAGATAGCAGGAGATGGGTCAGTAAGAAAAATACTTGAACGAATGGCCTCCGGATATCCCAACATAGAATTCCTGGGAAGGGTTGGGGATGAGCATCTCAAAGAGCTGTATGCAACATGCAATGCATTCATTTTCGTCCCGATAATGGAGGACTTCGGACTTGTTCCTGTCGAGGCTATGGCATCGGGCAAGCCTGTCATTGCAGCAAACGAAGGAGGCTTAAAGGAGAGCATGGTAGACGGAAAGACAGGGTTTCTGATAAATGCAAACGCCTCTGAGATCATGGCAGCGGTTGAGAAATGCACGGATGAATATGTTGCTAAAGTAAAGAATAACTGCATAAAGCAGGCAAAGAAGTTCGATGTTTCTGTCTTCAACATGAAGATGGAAAAAGCGCTGAAGAACGCTGTAAGGGGGAAGTGAATGGAAATTCTTTTTGTAACCCCTAGCTTTGATGTGGAAAAGTTCAAGGGCATCTCTAGGTACGGATACGAGCTCTATCAGAGACTGTCAAAGTGGTTTGATATTGAGCCTTTGGAAGTTTATGGAAGCAAAAGGACAGCCTTAGCGAATTTCACAAAGGTCCCTTTCAAAGAGCTTATAACAAAAAGGAAAATCATAATATCCATGACGCCAGAGTCCTGCCAGCTGGTTCCGTTTATGCCAGGAAAAACAGGCATTGTCCTCTTCCACGATCTCTTCCCTATTCTGGATTCGGAGAGCCTGAAGTATGCATCATGGGCCAAGATATACACGAAGTTCTCATGGTCGCTTTCGTCAAGAAACAAATACTTGATGGCTAACTCTGCATTGACAGCCCAGCAGGTAAAGCAGTATTTTGGCAGGGAAGCAAGAGTCGCAAATCCCGGAATTGAGGAGAAGTTCAAGGATCTTGGAAGAAAAAAACTGCAGGAGGAAATAGTACTGGGTTTCTTCTCCAACTTCTCCTACAGGAAGAGGGTTGACATAGCCATAGAAGTTTTCAAGAAGGTCTCTGAGAAAATTGATGCCAAGCTTGTATTGGCAGGAGGGAACATCAAGAGTTTCTATCAGAGCCAGTTTGATGTGGAAAGCATGATACATGGTATGAAGAATGTTGAAGTCATTGGAGGTGTTCCTGAAGAGAAGGTGGTTGAAACCTACAATTCATTCGACTTCTTCCTGTTCCCAACAATGACAGAAGGATTCGGAATACCTATAGTGGAAGCTGGAGCGTGCGGAACGCCAACCCTGATAATGCGCGATGCAAAAATACCTGAAGAAACCAGATCTATGGCAATCAAGGCAGACGATGTTGACGACATGGCAAAGAAGATCTTGTACTGCATAGAAAATAAGAAAGAGTACGAAAAGGTCAGGGAAGCGGCCAAAAGGGAGGCCAAAAGATTTAACTGGGACAAAACAGCAAAAATATTCAAAGAGGTAATTGAATCGGTGAAATGATGAAAATCTGCCTTGCATGTTCAGCCGGAGGACACTATGTTGAGATAATGATGCTGAAGGAGCTGTTTGGAAAGCATGATCACTTTTTCATAACAGTTGAGAGGGAGAACACGAAAGATCTTCCCAAGAGATCAAGGGCATATTTCGTGGAAGATACGGGGAAAAGCATGGTGAAAATGCTGAAAAACTTTTCCCAGACATGGAAGATAATTGCAAAGGAGAAGCCTGATGTCGTAATTTCCACTGGCGCAGGCGCTGCGATAGCTGCATGCCTTATAGGAAAGTTCATGGGAAGCAAGATTGTTTTCCTTGAAAGCTACTGCAGGATCTTTGCTCCATCTAGGAGCGGGAGGTTTGTCTACAGATTTGCTGACCTCTTCCTAGTTCAGTGGGAGAAGATGCTGAAGTTCTATCCGAAGGCAAAGTACTGGGGGGCGGTGTTCTGATTTTCGTCACATGCGGAACGCACACAATGCAGTTCAACAGGCTTCTAGAGATGGTTGACTCCTTGATAGAGAAAAAGAAAATAGCAGGCAAGGTTGTTGCGCAGATAGGAAACTCAACATACAATCCCAAGCACTATGAATTTTACAAATTTGTGGACGACAAGAAAATGGCAGAGCTGACATCAAAGGCAGACATTATTATCTCCCATGCAGGAGCGGGAAGCGTAATCACAGCGCTGTCCCATAGGAAGAAGCTGATTGTCGTGCCGAGGCTCAAGAAATACGGGGAGCATGTTGATGATCATCAGCTTGATCTGGCAGCAGAGCTTGAGCGTGGCGGGAAATTGCTGGCTGCAAAAAGCAAGGAAGAGCTTGCTGTTGCAATAAGCAAAATGAAGAGCTTCAAGCCAAAGCTAGGAAGTTCTAAAGCTCTAATGGAGAATTTAGGCAAGTATATTGCAAACCTCTAGACATAGACAAGATAGAAGTAGAGCAGGCTGGCGCAGAGCAGTGCCTCAAATCCCACAAGCATGAGAGTTACCTGCCATTCCTTGAGCCTTCCGATCCTCATGACGATGTGCGTAACTGAATATATCTTCTGGGCGGGCGGAGCAAGTGTATTATCGCCCTGCAGAACCCCGAAGCACTCCGCAAACTTCTTCATCTCTATCCTGGAGCGCAACTTCAAGAACGCTTCCAGGATCCAGGGCAGGAACGCCAGGATGGCTATCCTTTCCATGTTGCCAATTATCGCCATCGTAGCTATCGCAGCCCCTATGGCAAGGTTCAGGCTGTCTGCGGGAAATATTTTTGCAGGATACCAGTTGTACCTGAGGAACGCAAGAAGCGCTGCAACCATCATGAATGCGAACACCTCTGCTGTAATGTTGCCGAGAAATGCCGCGTATATGCCCATCATGGACAAAACTACAACCCCAAGCCCCGCTTCAAGCCCGTTGAATCCTGCAAGCATGTTAGTCGCATTCGAAGCTCCCATTATTGCAATCGGGACAAGCAATAGCGGATAGAGTATGCCGATATCAATTCTTCCCAGCAGCGGAAGCACCATCGAGGCGTCTCCAGCGGATATTGCCATCAAAGGTATCGCAGCTGGAAGGGTGAAGAGAACCTTCTGCCATCTCCTTATTCCCAGCCTCTTTTCGTTCCCATACGCATCAGGCACAGCGTACTTGAAAAGCCTGCTCAGGTCATCGAGCATCCCTACAAGGACTATTATCATAATGCTGATGGTTGCTGCAAACAGTACAGTAAGGTCTATTGCAGACTTGAAGAAAAACAGTTCAAGCCATATATAGAAAAACACTCCGGAAAGAAACCCAGCAAGGACAGCAGGACCTCCCATCTCCGGGATCTTCGGCCTGTCCGCCTTCTGTATGTCCGTGCCGGTAAGCCCCATTGCCCTAAGGTATGAGATGAAGCGGGGCAGCATGATGAATGTAACTATGAATGCCACTAGGAAAGACAGAGGTATGGATATTGGAAAAACCAGGGGATTGTTTATCATAGCCATCAAAGCACCTTATAGATTATTACGCCAGCCTGCCCATACTTTGCTGTGTTGTCATAGGTTTTTTCAAAATGCATTGTGTCATTTTCCAGATATGCAACAAAGTTCCGCGGGTAGTTCTCCGCATATGCAGCGTCAGTGATAAGGCCAACAACTACAAACACATAATCAAAGCCATCCTTTTTTATGGCTTCATAGGAATCTTCATTGTTCGAAAGGAATATCACCTCTCCGCCAGGCCCCGCCCCAGCCCTTCGTTCGCATGAGTATCCAACCTGCCTTGTATATGTTGCCAGCAGTGCGGCATCTGTGGGAGTGTTCTTCTTTACCCAGTCGCAGCCGTCAAACACGCCAGGCACAAAGCTCTTTACCTGGAACATTGTGTCTATCTTCTGCTTGCCGGGCGTCCATAGCGTAAACACTATAACTGCAATCAGGAAGAGGGCAATTATCCTGTTCTTTGATCCCACCCTGTCATAGAAAGCGGATAGGAAGCTCCCTCCTGCTATTGTCATGGGAACAAGCAAAGGAAGCATGTAACGCGCAGTATCCTCTGCCCTGAAGAGACTGAACTCTGCCAGGAGCAGGAATGCGATGAAGGATATCAAAATATACCTGTGGAATTCACTTCTTTCAACGAGGAAGAAGGTAAGACCGAAAACAAAGACCGCCACAGCAGGAAGTCCGTATGCAAACATTATGTAGTTCAGAAGGCCGAATCTTATCAGACCCTGCTCAGTGGATGCCTGCTCTGTCCTTCCAGCAAAATCAAGCCCCTTCGGGTTCTCAATAGCCACATCTTCTACGGGTTCGCAGCCCTTCGAGAGCGCTTCTCCGGGCAGGAAGCAGATGTTTCCGAAATAAGCCAGGTTCCTGATGATCAGCGGCGACATAAGCAGGCCTGCCACAAGAAACATAACAAAAAGCTGCCTGAAGTTCTTCAGCCTGTGCGCGTAAAGCGAGTAGAGGATAAAGAAAACCCCCAGCGCAGCGCCGCTGGTCTTTGTAAGGAATGCGAATCCTATGAAAATGCCTGCCAATACTGTGTAGAGTCTGTTGTTTTCCTTGAATGAGAGATGCCCGAAATACAGCGCTCCTGCAATGAGAAGCACGAACAGAGTATCCACATAGCCGAGCACGCCATATGTAACCAAAGAAGGTGTCAGAAGAAACGCGATCATCGCAAAAAGCCCTGCCTTAGGGTCGCCGAGCTTCTTCAGGAACACATAGATGAAGAGCGCTCCAAGCATTGAGAACAGTGGAAGCATCAGCTTGACCAGCAGCTCCCCTCCAAGAAGGAAGGCGAACGATTCTAGAACAATGAAAAACGGCTTTGTTGTGAGCGTGAAATGCGTGACAGGGCTTCCGTCCATCGGCAGGTATTGGGGGAAGATGCCGTTCTTTGCTATCCATCTGGCTGTTCCCGCGTAATAGCCCTCATCCCCGAAGACTATCGGGGTTGACAGGGCAACCTGATAGTAGAAGTATCCGATTATAAGCACAATCAGCACAGCTAACAGATTAGTGCTTATTTTTACACTAGGCAGTTTTACCATGACAATTCAGTATCTAGAATGGATTTAAAGGTTTATGAATTAGAAATATACTTACTTAGAATATAGTGTTATTATGGAAAGGATTCTGAATGTGGGATGCGGAAACGATGCGTATGGGACAGACTTTGTGGACTTTTACCCCAGCAGGAATGGCGTAAAGAAGTGCAATATAGACAGGGATAGGCTTCCTTATGATGATAACACATTTGACGAGGTCTATGCCAAAAACCTGCTTGAGCATCTCACAAACGTGTCCAACTTCTTCAAGGAGGCTGCAAGGGTCCTGAAGAAAGGCGGAAGGATCGTGGTGATAACAGACAATGCATCGTATTGGGGGTACGCAGTAGGGAGGACGCATCTGGGGGGGTATGAAACCATGCATGGCGACAGGGAGGACAGGCATTATTCCCTCTTCACAGAATGGCATCTAAAAAATCATTTGAGATCTGTTGGGCTGCAGACAGTTAAGACTGAGCTTATGAGCTCCCCTGCTCCTCCGCACATAATTCTGAAGAAGGTTATAAACATAATTCTCAGAGCAACACCCTTCTGGAGAATGGCATACAGTCATGCGAAAATAATCGGTTCCAAGAACTAATGGATCTTAGGTCCAGATATACTTTAAAAACCCTCTAAACATGTATAATTATAACAGTGATTTAAGATGAGAATAGGAATGCTTAACCCTCCAGGAGAGTTTAAAGTTTCGAAAGAGAGCAGGTGGCCAGAGTTCACGAAGTCTGGAACGCTCTATTTTCCAGCATTTTTATCCTATGCATCAGCAGTACTGATGGAGGACAAGCGACACAAAGTATTTTTGTGGGACGCGATTGCCAAAGAATGGAGCTGGGATGTTACAATAAACAAAGTCAAGGAATTCTCTCCAGACCTTCTTGTTATGGAGACCACAACACCCACTCTCTACAAGGACATTGAGTTTGCGGAGCTTGCGAAGAAAGAGTTTCCTGGAGTGAAGATAGTTTTTGTTGGAACACATCCTTCAACCCTGACAATCGAAACAATGAAGCTCTCCCCTGCAATCGATATGATAGCAAGGGGCGAGTATGATTACACAATTTTGGATATAGCCAACGCCTTGGAGAACGGCGACGATCTGCAGGGCGTGCAGGGAATAGCCTACAGAAGGAATGGGGAGATCGTTCTGACAGCGGAGAGACCGCTCGTAATGGATCTCGACAAGATTCCATTCGTTTCAAAAGCCTACAAGGAATTTCTGGATGTTCATGATTACAGATACGCATTAGCGCAGCATCCCATGATTCAGATATGGACTTCTCGTGGCTGTCCGGCTAGATGCAATTTCTGTGTTCTGCCACAGCGTTTTACCATGCACGGTTATAGGAAAAGGAGTCCGCAGAACGTAGTTGATGAGGTACAATGGATCAAGGAGAACCTACCTGATGTGAAGGAAATCTTTTTTGAAGATGATACGTTCACCATCGATATTCCGCGTGCGGACGCGATCTGCAAGGAGATCATAAGCAGGAAGCTCAAGGTTGTATGGTCATGCAACGTCCGAGCAACCCTTGGCTATGACATCCTGAAGAGCATGAAGGACGCGGGATGCAGGATACTTATTGTAGGTTATGAATCTGGAAACCAGGCTGTGCTGAACCAGATAAGGAAAGGTACAAGCCTCAAGCAGGCAGAGGAGTTCACGAAGAACGCGCAGAAAGTTGGTCTGCGAATTTTCGGCTGCTTCATGATCGGCTTGTCTGGAGACACAAAGGAGACGATTGAAGAGACGTATCAGTTTGCCAAAAAACTGAATCCAGACATGGTCTTCTTCCAGCATGCGATGCCCTTCCCAGGGACAGAGTTCTACCAGTGGGCGAAGCAAAATGGATATTTGCTCACAGAGAATTATAACGAATGGTTGGATGAGAACGGGAGGCTGAGATGCATTGTTTCCTATCCAGGCCTTACAGCAGCTGAGATCGAAGCTCTCAGGGAGCATCTGATGCTCCGCTTCTATCTGCGGCCGAAGCATATTGCTTACACGGTCATGCGGAACCTCCATCCTGTTGAATTCGTGAGGGTGATGAAGTATGCGCTTGATTACATTGGCTACAGGCTTTCTAAAGGCAGGGTGAAGGGGCATGACCAACAGGGCAAGTTAGAGGTCAAGGCTTTGGAAATTCAAACAAAAAGCTAACATTTTAACATTTATATCCTTTGACAACCAATTGTAACAAAACAAAAAATGAACTAATGATGGTACCCTTTGAAGATAGCATTCCTATGTCAGGGCTGTCTTCATCACCTCAAATGTACACAGCTTCCCTGAAAGGTCTGATTCAACACTTCAAAGGGTCCCTTATTATTAGGGAGCTCAGATTTATAAATCCATATGTTAGTATGGACACGAAATTATCAGTTCCATAAATTTACGTGGTTATTATTTAAAGCTTCCATATGGTTTCTATTAGTCATACTGCTTCAATTCACTATGCAATACACAATCCAAGATGAGCATTATTATGACATGTTCTTGTTCAAGATACTCAACTTCCATATTTTGTAGAAATTTCATCATTCAGATATCTTTAAATATGGTCCACAGACAGTATCTTATATGACTATGAATGAAAAAAAGCGCGGGAGACCTAGGGGCAG
>DATDXV010000042.1:0-3878 GCA_035289205.1 archaeon | reverse complement strand
GGAATTTTGTCGTAAATTGGAAGAAAGTCTAAGCCCTGTCTTTCAAGTTGCAACAGTTCTTGAAGATTGTTGTACTCATACTCCAGTTGATCTGTCTTGATTGTTGTTAATGCGGTAATCTTGCACTTTATAACCTTATGGACCTTCATTCCTAGATATATCTGTATTCCTACACTTAAATGCAGTTTTGCAGTGGAAGAGTTAATTTTTCCCGGATTTCCTGTGGAATTAGTACTTTCTTCTTTTCTGATAACTATTTATACTTATTCCACAAGATATGAAGTGAGGTAATTAAATGGTTTTGGACAGAATTTTTGGAAAAGCTTTTGGCCAACTTGGACAGAACGAGTTTATCGAACTGGATACGGCAGATTCTGATGCAGGATCTGGAAAAGTAAGCATCAGGGTAGACAAGCTCGATGACTTTGCGGATTCCGACAGGATACAGAAGTCATTGAGGGAAGGGGCCGTTGTGCTGGTTAAGATAAAGGCCCTGAAGGACAAGGATCTTTCTGAATTGAAGAGAGCAATAGACAAGCTCAGAAAGACCTGCGTAGCGATCGGCGGAGACATAGCAGGAATAGACGAGGACTATATCGTACTTTGCCCAAGTTTCGCGCATATAGCAAGAGACTGAAGTTAGTGTCAGTTACAATCAGTGATTTGCTGAGTCTTCTCTAGGTTTTTAGAATTAATTGTAGTTGTACCAGTTCCTGTTCTTTGTCGCCTTGGAGATTACAGATTTCTTTCTTACCTCTTCCTTCAGCGAATCTATGACAGCTGTCTGTTTCACTATTGCACCCGTTGTTGTGGTGAATATATCAGGAATATATGTCAGGACCCTCTTTGACTTCTCCACATTGTAGTGTAGGGCTGTTACGCTCTCAAGGACAAACTCGCTTATAGGATGCTTCCATTTGAACAATGCATAGGTTATCCCAAGCACTGGAACAACAACATAAGGATGGTAGAAGGGGAGCTTGTAAGTTGTTCCGAAGTGCTCTATGAGCAGGGTTGCTGCTATGTCTATGGATGCAGCTATCTTGTTGCTCATGCTTTGCGTAAGAATTTGCCTTCTCATTAAAGTTCTTTTTCAAAATGTATTATAAAGATTTCTATTCTGCACAATAAGTTATAAAATCAGAAATAATTACTGATTGGGTTCTTGCCTTTTGGAACCATTCCATTTGTTCTGCCAATTGCGCAATGGTTCGACTACTTCTCTATAGAAACTCTGTCCCATTTCTGTCAATCCATATTCCGTTCTTAATGGCCTGTCGCTGATGACATTTCGTCCTATTAATTCCATCCTTTGTAATCCCTTTAGATCCACTGATAGAGTCTTGCTTGATATGGGTTTAAGCATGCGCTTGATTTTGCTAAATCTTATTTCTCCTCTGTAGAGGGCAATAACTATATCCCCGTATCTCTCGTGCCTGAAGAATTCTGTCATATATTCTGGCACTGTTTCTCTTACTTCTTTCATAATTACTCATGCGTAATGAAAGTTTATTAATCTTTCGGTATTGGCTAGCTATTATAAACTACGCTTTGAATTACTAATTATGCTAATAGGAATAGTTGGAAAGCCCAGTGTTGGAAAAAGCAGCTTCTTCAAGGCAGCGACGATGGTGGATGTGAAAATAGCTGCTTATCCTTTCACAACGATCGATCCTAACAAGGCTGTCGGTTATGTTCGTGTTCAGTGCGCTGACAAGGACCTTGGTGTGCAGTGCAACCCGCGCGTAGGGTTCTGCAAGAACCATATTCGATTCGTTCCTGTTGAGCTGATGGATGTCGCTGGTCTTGTTCCTGGGGCGCATGAGGGAAAGGGCTTGGGAAACAAGTTCCTAAATGACCTGGGCCAGGCAGATGTTCTTATTCATATCGTGGATGTGTCTGGCTCAACAAACGAAGTAGGGGAGTCTGTTCCCCCTCTCTCATATGATCCGGCAAATGATATCAGGTTCCTTGAGACCGAATTGGACATGTGGTATTTTGATGTGATAAAGCGGGGCTGGGAGAAGATGGCTAGGAAGGCGCAGACGAGCAAGATACACATAGAAACCGCTGTTGCTGATCATCTCTCTGGATTCAGGGTCACGGAAACAATGGCTAGGAAAGCGATTGAGGAGCTGAAGCTTGACAAGGAGAGGCCTACAACCTGGAGCGAGGAGCAGCTGAAGGAGCTTGCCCTGCGCTTCAGGAAGGAGACGAAGCCTACGATCATCGTATGCAACAAGATAGATGTTCCAGGCGCTGAGAAGAACTTTGCCAGGTTGAAGGAGGAGTTCAAGGAGCATATGCTTGTTCCCTGTTCTGCTGATGCGGAAATCGCACTGAGGGAGGCTTCGAAGAAAGGATTGGTTGATTACGTCCCTGGCGAGGGAAAGTTCACTATAAAATCTGGTGTCAATGAGAAGCAGAAGGCTGCTTTGGAGTTCATCCAGAAAAACTTGCTGGAGAAGTTCGGTTCAACCGGCATCCAGAATTCTCTTGACGCAGCTGTCTTTGACTTCCTGAAATATATTGCAATCTTTCCCGGAGGGGTCAGCAAGCTTGGGGACAAGGAAGGGAGGATCATGCCTGACTGTTTCTTGATGCCCCCTGGAACAACTGCATTGGACTTCGCAAACAAGATACACACTGACCTTGGGAAGGGATTCCTCTATGCAATCGATGTGAGGACAAAGATGAGGATAAGCGGGGACCAGAAGTTGAAGCACAGGGATGTAATAGAGATAATTTCTGCTGCTAAATGAATTACTTTATCTTTATTCCGGATTCAACTTCCCTTTCAGGAACAAGAACCAGAGGTCCCTCTTCGCTGTCAGCAGCAAGAAGCATTCCCTGGCTCTCAACGCCCCTGAGCGTGGCAGGCTTCAGATTGTCTATGATTATGATAGTCCTTCCTTCCAGCTCTTCCTTTGAGTGGTTCGGCTTTATCCCAGCAACGATCTGCTTTGTCTTATCCCCTACTTCCAGCATTATCTTGTAGAGCTTATCACTGTTTGGAATGTCTTCCACAGAAACAACCTTTGCTGTCCTTATGTCAAACTTCTGGAACTCGTCAATTGTTATTTCTTCCATTTATTTCGCCTCGATCTTCTTGAATAATAGACCCCCTCTCTTTATCGGGGCTCCAGGCTTTAAATTGCCCCACTCCAACCTCCTAAAGTCTATGTGGTCTTTCTCAAGGTTCAGCTGGTTGATTATCTTCTCTGATGTCTCCGGTATGAAGGGATAGAGCAGTATGGAAAGGAACCTCAGGCATTCCAGAAGGCAGTAGAGTATTTCATGCGCTTCCTCCTTTTCCAATTCCCATGGCTTCTTTTCGTTTATCAGCTTGTTTGCTTCGCCGATAAGCTTCAGTATTTCATTTATTGCCAGATGGAACTGGTAGTTGTTTATATGCTCTTCTACAGACTTTGCCGTTAGCAGAGCGGTATCCGCTAGATGTTTGTAAGAAACCTCAGGAACCCTTCCCGAGCATTTCTTCTCTGCCAATACTAAAACTCTATTGACGAGGTTGCCTAAGTCGTCTGCAAGCTCCTTGTTATGTCTTTCTATCAGGAGCTTTTCGGAGAAGTCCCCATCTTCTGTTGTTGGTATTTCTCTGAGCATAAAGTATCTGACGGTTTCTTTTCCATATTTTTTCACAAGTTCTCTAGGATCTATGACATTTCCCAGAGATTTCGAGATCTTCTCCCCATTGATGGTTATGTAGCCATGAATCAGGACCTTCTTGGGCGGTTCAATCCCTGCTGACATTAGGAGAGCTGGCCAGATGCAGCAGTGAAACCATGCAATGTCCTTTCCTATTATGTGAGCGTCGGCGGGCCAGAATACTTTGAAATCTCCTCCATCTGGATAGCCTA
>DATDXV010000041.1:0-13940 GCA_035289205.1 archaeon | reverse complement strand
ATCTTCGACTGGCACAAGCGCAAAGATAACCGGCACATCCTTGACAGATGTAGTGGTAAGTTAAAAACCCTAATAAAAAGGGGAGGGGGCTAAAAACCCTTCTCCTTTATTTTATTTTTTTGCAAAAATGATTGTTATGATGCACACAAAGATACAGCAAAGGATTTTGCCTTTAGTAAAGGTATTTATCTTAATAAGACCATCGTAAACCATGGACAACAAGAAACACATAGTTGCTGTTACTGCTGTAATAAAGAACAAAAGCGGTGACAGATTTTTAATGGTCAGAAGGAACAAGAATGAAATAGCTTTCCCGGGCAAGTGGGCCCTTTCGGGAGGGAAACTCGAGAGCGGGGAAAATATCATGGCAGTACTTAAGAGAGAGGTTATGGAGGAGGTTGGTCTGAACATAGAAGAATGGAAGCAGTTCCTAAGGGAATACACATTCGTAAGGCCCGATGATCACAATGTTGTTGGCTTGTGCTTCTTGGTCAAAGCAGTATCCGAAAAGGCAAGGCTTTCTGATGAGTTCGAAGACTTCAAATGGATAAAACCGGAAGAGCTTGGCAGTTACAGTTATGATCCTATAGATAGGATGGAAAGAGAAGTAGGCATAGCATTCGGTGGTTAGATGAAAAAAAGGAATGCCATACTAATGGGAGCAGCTGGAAGAGAGTTTCACAATTTTAATATGTTCTGCCGCGGTAACAAGGACTGCAAAGTCGTTGCATTTACAGCAAATCAGATTCCTGGCATTGAAGGAAGAAGATACCCTAAAGAGCTTGCAGGAAAAGGATATCCCGATGGAATTCCAATATATGACGAATCTGATATAACTAAGCTTATTAAGAAATTCAAAGTTGATGATGTCATTCTTTCTTATTCTGATCTTTTGCATGAAGATGTTATGCACAAGGCATCGATAGTTTTGGCTGCCGGTGCGAATTTTGTTCTGCTTGGACCGAAGGATACAATGCTGAAATCAAAGAAGCCTGTGGTTGCTGTGACAGCAGTAAGGACAGGAGCCGGAAAGAGCCCGACATCAAGGAAGGTTATTGATATCCTGCGGACTAGCGGGAAGAAGACAGTAGTGATAAGGCATCCTATGCCGTACGGCAATCTTGGCAAGCAAGCGGTACAGAGATTTGCAGCGCTGGAAGATATGAAGAAGAACAAGTGCACGATTGAGGAGATGGAGGAGTATGCCCCGCATATTGCAAACGGCACAATTGTTTATGCTGGAGTTGACTATGAGAAGATTCTAAGGCTTGCAGAAAGGGAAGCGGAAGTGATAGTCTGGGACGGCGGAAACAACGACTTCTCATTCATAAAACCGGATTTATGGATAACTGTTGCTGATGCAAGAAGAGCTGGGCATGAGATTGCATATCATCCTGGAGAAACAAACTTTAGGGCGGCGGATGTTATAATAGTCAACAAGGTGGATAGTTCGTGCCCAGAGGATGTGGAGAGGGTTATGGAGAATGCACAGCTGTTAAACCCCTCTGCAATAGTGATTAAGGCTAGTCTGCCTATAGCAATTGATGCTTCAGAGAAGATCTTTGGAAAAAGAGTTCTGGTTGTTGAAGACGGTCCAACTCTGACGCATGGCGGTCTTTCAATGGGTGCCGGGGCAATAGCGGCAGAGCGATATGGCGGTCATCTGGTAAACCCGCGGGCGTATGCCATCGGTTCGCTAAAGGAGGTTTATGGGAAATACCCTCACATAGGAGCGGCATTGCCTGCAATGGGCTATTCCACAAAACAGATGGCAGAGCTTGAACAGACAATAAATGCGACTCCAGCGGATCTTGTAATCATAGGAACGCCTGTTGATCTGAGCAAGTTTCTCAAATTAAACAAGCCCTCTCTAAGAGTAAGATATGACCTTAAGGAGATCGGGGAGCCTAATCTGGAACAGATAATGAAGAAGTTTAGGATTATCTGACCTATCAACTTTAAAAGCTCCCCCATTTCTATTCATAGCATGTCATTGCCCATCGGGGAGGCTACAGTTGTCGTTTCCATAGCGCTTGCCCTGGCATGGGGGTTCATAAAATTTGTCCAGAGAAGATCGCATCCAGATCCGGAGGATGTGGTAGATATGATAGGGCTCATACTTATAGGAGGGGACATGGTTGCAGGGGTTGTGCTCATAGCTATAGCCCTCGATCTTGTCCCTGTTCTTGTTCTTCAGGATTTCAAATTGGTGATAGGCCTGGGAGGAGGCCTTTTAATAGGAGCCGGATTATACTTCTACTACTTGGCTCTGCGCCAGCCTTAGAGTGATACTATGGTTGTATTACCAATAAACGAGGTTTCGCTTGTTTTGTCATTGTTTCTTGTAGTTATATGGGCCATAGTAAAATTCGCAAAAAGAAAAAGCCCTCCGCAGTCTGAGGATGTTGTTGATCTCATCTCCCTTCTTTTCCTGGGTCCTGTTTTCATAATAGGATTGATCTTTATCGCAATATCATTGAATTTTCTTGACTTTTCCATAATAGATGACATAAAGACGAATGTAGGCATAAGCGGTGCAATACTCTTCGGAGTCTCGCTGTATTTCTTCTATGTTACAGTCAACAGGGAGGAGATAGAGAGAAGGCATATTGAAGAGATGAAGAAGCATCGTTATCAGGAATGAAACAAAAGCTTTAAATAGGTTCATCACGAGTAAAGTTCTACAAGCGTACGTGATAATATGTCAAACAAACTCTAGTTGTGGAAAATTCCCTAACTAGAGTGCGATTTCTTTGATCCTTACACAAGGTTCATCATAGAATCCATCATGCTCACAAAATCAAATCGTGAGTGCCGGATGATTTGAATCTGTCTAGGCTGAGCGAAAAGCTATGAAATGCCCACGGGGTATAAGACGGCAAGAAAATAGTGCACATCGCAGAGCTGTCTGTGATGGAAGGGTAGTAGGCGACAATGATATCACCGTCCCGAAACGATGCATACGCAGATGAGTGAGGCGGAGTAACTGTTGAGTCGCTGGAGATCTTCATGATCAATGATACCAGCAAAGGCATGGAAAGGGTCAAAGCGAGTTCATTGAGCTATCTGGTGGATGGCTCGGTTCTTTACACCGATGAAGGACGTAGCAAGCTGCGATAAGCCCACGCGAGACGCAAGCGGTCTTCGAACGTGGGATTTCCGAATGTGACATCACGTCGACTTCGGTCGGAACTCCGAGAGGAGAGGGAACGCGCTGAATTAAAGCATTTTAATAAGCGCAGGAAAAGAAAGCAATCGCGATGCTGCAAGTAGGGGCGACCGAAAACAGCAGAGGGCAAACCGAACCAAGCTGGAAACAGCGCGGGATGTGGAGCCCGGTATACCTTAGTCAGTTGAGTCGAAGTTCTCTGGAACGAGATACCTTAGAGCATGATAGTTGCGTAGGCGAAGACTGGAAAGGTGATTCGGGAATAGAGTACCATTCCTCGGATATGGAGTGGGAAGACAGGAGGTATCAATTTCTAACCCTAAATATGTAAAGAGTCCGATAGCGGAGAAGTAGCGCGAGCGAAAGTTGAAAAGTATTCTTCGTAGAAGGTAAAAAGATCCTGAAACCAGACAGCTAAAGTCATCCACGGCCCGGAAGGTGCCTCCTTGAAGGAAAACATCGCAAGGTGTTCGTACTAAAGGTGGCTTACAGGGTTGTGGAGTAAGTTTCGAAATTTGAAGAAGGATTTAAGCTTTGCGTCCAAATATATCTGTATGGCAAATGAAGTGTTGATCGCAGCAGCGGAATACTATTTGATAGGGCAGTCAATGCTCTATCTTCTGAAAGGTGCTGGATACGCTCTTGCATACGGAGGAAAGGGGTATGATTTTGAAGGGAACAGGCAGAAATGGCTGATGTCACCGTCTCCTGTGGATTTTTATTATTTCTTTAAAATGGTTAGACAAGATGGGATTGTTCCAAGACGACGCAAATAATCTTTCTCAAACGAAAAACACTATGCAGGGAGTTTGTCTCTGTGGCGAGGATAGGCTGTTAAGCAGTTAATCCTAAGCGAAAGCAAAAAGCCCGCAGTATAAGCGAGGGGCTTCCTTTGAAAGAGGGAGTAGTCACAGGGGCAAGACCCGAAACCGCTTGATCTAACCCTGAGCAAGATGAAGCGCAGCCAAAGCTGCGTGGAGGTCTGATACCGATGTTGAGCTACGAATCACTCGGGTGACTTGGGGTTAGGGGTGAAATCGGTCAATTGATTTAGATTGAACCACACTTCGATTGGCTGACACCAAAAGCCTATCGAAAGCGGTGATATCTTTAAGTGGCAGATATCTTTGACAGCTACTTAGAGACACTTGAGCTGGTTCCTCTCGAAATGTCCCTCAGGACAGCCTCGCCAGAGGTTGCTGACAGGGTAAAGCACTGATTGGGGTGTTAAGGTGAGAAATCGCCGGCATCCCTGTCAAACTAATAATCTGTCAGCGCCGTAGAAGGCGGGAGTGAGGGTACCCGGGTAAGCTGGGTATCCGAAACGGGAACAACCGTGCCTAGGGTTAAGGACCCTAATTCTGAACTAAGTCACAAAGGTGCTGAAAACTCAAAGACAGGTGGGGCGTAAGCTTAGAAGTAGCTATCGCACAATCAACGTGTAATAACGGACCACCCGAGAGTTTTTGGGCTGAAAATGGACGGGGGTAAGTTCAGATCCGATACCCTAGATCGCGAAAGCGATAATGTAGAGAGGCGTGCTGCGCGGGTAGAAGCATCTGCGTGAGCAGGTGTGGACCGCCCAGTATTGATAATCCTGCAACAAGTAACAGCAAACTGGAATGAAAAATTCCAGCGCCTAAAGAGCAAGAGTTTTACGGCAACGTCTATCGGCCGTAAGTTAGCCGATCCTAAGGTTTGCCTTAACTGAACAAACCGACAGGGAATGCAGTTAATATTCTGCAGCCACGGACATTGCGTTAAAACCTTCTTGTGATGCTTTAGGATATGCGGACGCAAGTCAAGCATTGAAGTCCATGGAGTTCCGTCATGGAGAGAAGTGGATGAATGTGCGAATAGCTCTGGTGTATACTGGAGTTCCGTAAATTCCTAGAGCCCATGAAAACACAAGATGGGAGTTGTGTTCGTGTCCGTATTCAGAACCGACACAGGTGCTCTTGCTGAGAAGGCAATGGCGTGTCGGGAGACACCAGGCCAGGGAACTCGGCAAATTAGCCTCGTATCTTAGGTATAAGAGGTGCCTCTCCAGAGGTGGAGAGGTCGCAGTAACAAGGATCAACCGACTGTTTAACAAAAACACAGCTGGCTGCTAATGAGAAATCACATGTATAGCCAGTGAGGCCTGCCCAGTGCCGGTGTGTTAAAGTTGGTTCCAACCAACCCAAGCCCCGGTAAACGGCGGCGGTAATTTGTAGATTCTGTCTACAAACCGAACACTCTGACCGTCTTAAGAAGGTGGTCACTAGATTCATCTTGCATGAATATGACAAGATCGTCTTCTGGGCATAGGTAGCGTAATCCCTTGTCGATTAAATGTCGACCTGCATCAAGGGCTTAACGAGTTGGTCACTGTCCCGGTCTGGAACCCGGTGAACTTGCTTTAGTGGTGAAAAGGCCACTGACCCTCGGTGGGAATCGGAGCAAGTAGTAATGATATTTCTCCGACCACATAGAGAAGACCCCGTGGAGCTCTGCGGCAGCCTGTCGTTGTTGTATGGTTGTTGCATCACAGTGTAGGGAGGAGCTGCCAAGCTGTTGGTTTTGGCCGACAGATAGGCGACAATGTAACACTCCCATGTGATGATCGTACGACTAACCCTCGACTCGGGGGGACACCGATTGGTGGGCCGCTCGGCTGGGGCGGTACGCTCTTGACAGGAGATCAAGAGCGCCCAAAGGTCCGCTCATCCAGGTCAGAAATCTGGAGTAGAGTGTAAGCGCAAAAGCGGGCTTGACTGGATTCAACACAGCAATGAATTCAGATACGAAAGTATGGGCTAGCGATACGCCGAGTTGGCATTGATAGCTATCGGTGACTTCAGAAAAGTTACCCCGGGGATATGGTATTGTGCAGAGAGCATGGGTCTTCTGAGAAGCTTAAATATTTTTGCTTCTAGATATCTACATGGCAGTAGAACTTCAATCAGAAAAATATTCTTTAGATGAGCTAGATCAACTTCTAGTAGTAGGAAGGACATTCGGACTGAATTATGACAAAGCTAGAGCTGTAGTTCTTGAAAGAATTGGAACAGGAGGAAAAACAATTGTATTTCACTATGGAGGACACCAAGATGCTGTGGAAATATCAATGAAGGTTATACATTATAGTTTGGGCTGGCTTGGTCCTATGGATCAGGGATTTTTGGAAGGGTGCAAAGATAATTATGAAAGTTTTAAGGCTTCTCAGAAGACAGAATCGGATAGTGAATGAAGTGTATCTATCTGATTTCTCTGCGCATCGCCACTCTATAACAGAGTCGTGGCGGGCGAGAGCTCCTAGTTTTGCTTGATTCCGAGATGGAATAGTAACGAGCAAATCGACATTTTGAAAGGGTTTTCCTCAAAAAACAATTTTGGTAATGAGCGCGTTTCGTCGATTATGCGAGCCAAGATTTTTCTATTATTTAGAGTTATCTTTATTTTGAGGAATCCTTTTTAGAACGAGAACCCGCGCGTTGCTACCTCGCTGTCGGCTTCCCCTCTCCTGGTTGTGCAGTAGCAGCCAAGGGTGCAAGGGTTTATTGATTAAAAGGGGACATTAGCTGGGTTCAATACGTCGTGATCTCGACGTGGGGCGTCTTTAGCAGAGATGAAAATATATTTCGTTATCCTGTGATACAATATGATCGGATGAAACCCTTATTGATCTGCGTACCAAATCGTATCTTAAAATAACCTAGTTAGCTTTAGCTTCAGCTAGCGATGAGACTAGGGTACCGAGTACGATATACATAGTTTTGGTTAATGCCCACGCGAGACGACAGAGACAGTATGGTTTATATCTTCCGAGGGTGCGTTGTAGCCTGACTCGAAGGATGCATAAGTACGAAAGGAACATGCATTCGTGGCCACTGGTTGACCGGTTATCGATACAGCTATAGCTACAGGTATCTAGATTTAGTTATAGCTGCGAGAATGGTAATGCCGGGCAGCTACGCCATGGTTTTTAAGGTCTGAAAGCATCTAAGACCGAAATAACCGGGAAAAATAGGCAACTGGTTGGAGGCTAGACGACCTCCTTGATAGGGCAGGGGTGTACGCAGGAAGCTTCGGCGACCTGTTCAGCCCGCTGCTACTAAATACCACCACTTTTGCTTTGACCCCCAATATGCCTTTGCTGGTTGAAAACTACACTCTATTATTTTTCAATCCAATTAGCTTTAAATACTCTATAGTAGTAAATACTCTATGAAACAATCAGCAAAGATAACAGAAGAATTGGTTTTAGGCGCATTGAGAGTCTATTTCGACAAAGGTGAACATAGCTTATTTACTGCAGGTGCTGTAGCAGTAGAAGTTGTGGGTGGTTCTGTTTATGATAGGCGTGATGAATCCAAACAAGTTAAGGGCATTTTAGAAAGGCTTCATGAAGATGGTTTTCTAGAACGATTCCGTGTCACAACGGGTGTTAACTCTAGTCATGAGTGTTATAGATTTAAAAATTATGATGCTGTTGCAAAGGATTGGCTTGCTAGGAAAACTTCCAATTTAACTGATTAAGAAAGAGCAGCAACATAACCTCTATAAATAATTTCGCATCACATTCGATTCTATGAGAATTGATGATTCTGTTTACGGAACAGTACAAATAACTGAGCCTGTTCTAGTCGAGCTTATAGAATCCGATGCATTGCAGAGATTGAAGGGGATCAGCCAGTATGGTGCTCCTGACGAGTATTATGGGATTCCAAGCTTCAGCAGGTTCGATCACTCTGTAGGGGTGATGATACTCCTGCAAAGGTTAGGTGCCTCGCTGGAGGAGCAGATCGCTGGTCTGTTGCATGATGTGTCTCATACAGCTTTCTCGCATACAGGTGACTGGGTTCTTGGAGACCAGGAAAAAGAAGAACTACAGGATAAAAACCACAAGAAGTTCATCCTTGAGACAGAAATACCAAAAATACTTTCTAGATATGGCATAGATTTCGAAGCGGTCATAGATACAAAGAAGTTCACAATATTGGAGAGGGATGCGCCGTTTGTATGCGCAGACAGGGTTGATTATTGCCTGAGAGATTATTATTTGGACAGGAGCGACATAAAGACTATTCTGGATAACATTCTGGTTAGGGACGGCAGGATAGTTTTCGCAAACAAGGAAGCAGCTGGAGCTTTTGGAAGAAACTTCATGAAATGCCAAAAGGAGCATTGGCAGAACATAGAATTTAATGTCAGAACAGCTCTCCTCTCAAAGGCTCTGTATATTGCCCTACAAAAAGGAATAATAACTGTTGATGAGCTTTACAAGGAGGATGATGATTATAATTCAATGAAGCTGAAGGAGAGCGAGGACCCTGAAATACTAAGAATAATAGAATTGCTTTCTGGGAAGCTGAATTATGAATGGACAGAAACAAATCCAAATATCAAACTGAGAAAAAAATTCAGATGGATAGACCCTGAGTATCTAAATGCTGGCGAGGTTCATAAATTGAGCGAAGATCCTAACTACAGTAGTCTTGTTGAGGAAGTAAGGAAGCTGAATGAGAGAGGAGTAAGCGTTCGTATCGCAATCTAGATTTCCACCGTCTCATCGCATACTTGGGAGAATTCATTTATTATGTCCCCGCTTTCATCATCCTTTATTGCTATGAGTATTACCTTCTGTCCGTCTTTCCTCGCTTGGGCTATGAGAAACCTGAAGAATTTCGATACGATATCTTTCTTTGAGTAGACATACATCAATGAGGCGTTGTCAAATACTACTACAACATTTTTCGTGCCCATCTGTTTTATTGCATTGCCGATGGTTATTGACATCTCGCTCAAATTTGTAGGATTGCTAATGTATATCACAGACGGATCATTGGGTGTGGGAGATCCTGTTGCCTTTGAAACTGCATCCAATACGAGAAGCTTTGAAGCATCAATGCCTAATTTCTTTGCGTTGTTTAGAATTGTATTATAGGGCTTGTTCACGCTTACATAAACAGCTTTAATGCCCTGGTCTATCATGATCTTCGTAGCCTCTAAGGATTTGCCCTGTTCCCCGGGTTTTAAGACAAGAAGATATACATCTAAGCCGTCTTTAAGGGTTTCTAATCCAGCCATTCTATCACTGCCCATCTTTGAAGCCGAATGTATCGCAGAAGTTCTTTACCCTCTTGCTTATCTGGAAGATCAATATGAAATAAACCACGAGGGATGTGTATGCCAGGATGTTCACCAGATCAACGAATTCCTGTGATATGCCAACATACATCCTCGGCAGCCAGTCGTTGACATCAAGGAGCAGTACGTAAAGAATAACAAGGAACAGAGATATCTTGATCCTGTTGAATATCCTTAGCATCTCTGTTTCTGATATCAATGCAGCTGATTTTACGAAATTCTTTGTGGAGTAATAAACCAATACAGCTATCGGAGTGAGTTCTAGGATTAGAACTGCAAAGACTGTTGAAGGGGTTAGGTTGTTCATTGCATAGGGCCTTACAAACTGTATAAGAAGGTAGAGGTAGATCATTGTAGCTATCGCTCCTATCAAGACCATTTTGGCTTCCTTGATATGGTCAGGAGTCTTTACAGCTTTACTGTTTGGTCGCATATTTTTTCTACTAGGCTTAGTAATGGTTTACCACCTTCATCTATCACATTCATTAGCACTCCTCGTATATTAAAACTGCGTATTCTTGTAGCTATGAAGTGCGCAAACTTCTCCGTGCTCCCTAGGCTATTATAGACAAGCAGCACGGTTATGCCGTCAAAGAAAATGAACTTGTCGCCTTGGATGCTTTGTATCATCTCATTTGTTGCAAGCGATATCCCTGTCAGGTTCGCTGGACTCACCTTTATCACAGACTTTCCCATCCTCTGCGTCCCCTCTCCCTCTGCTCCTATGCAGTCCACGAAGTAGATTTTTTCTGTATCTATTTCCTTTGCCTGAAAAAGCTTCACAAGGGTTGTTGACGGCTTGTTCAGGGTTATGTAAATGCAGCTAAGGTTTTTCTCAAGGAGCTCCTTCAGAACTGTTGTCTCCGCATCCATGTACTTTGATGCATCTGTTTCTACGAGAAGTATGCTGGCTTCAGAAAGATTTTCCACAGCTTTGTCCAGTTCGCCATCTCCCATACCTACTAGTGGAATAGCTTTGATTTAAACCTTTCATCCTTTATTTGCATTATCTTTATAAGGAAACCTGAGGAATCTTCTAGTATGCCCGATGCAAAGGAGAATAAGAGATCTCAGGAATTGCCAAAGAGCAGTGCTCCTGTTGATATGCCTGTTTTTATGGATGAACCAAAGACTTTTCAGAAGCAAAAGCCCAACGGGCAGCCTGACAAGAATTTCATAAGGCTCGGAATAGATGGTTTGGATTCATTGTTTGCAAAGGGCATTCCAAAGGGCACTTCTGTTCTTGTTGCCGGCGGTCCCGGAACAGGAAAAACTCTCTTCTGTTTGCATATGCTGAATTACGCTGCCGAGAGAGGGGAGAAGTGTCTCTACCTGTCATTTGAGGAGAGCGAGACAAGACTGATGCAGCATATGCATGATTTTGGCTGGAATCCTGAGAAGCTTGCAAAGAATGGGAATCTTATGATCAGAAGGATTGATCCTTTCGATATTTCAAGGTCTATGGAAGCGTTGCTTGCCCAGGCAAAGGGCGAACTGCTCATACCTGTAGAGGGACTGACAGACTTTATCCCAAAGGGCTTCAGGCCAGACAGGATAGTGATAGATTCCATAACAGCTTTGACAGCAGCCTTCGCCGGAAAGGAAGATAGCTACAGGAGCTATATTGAGCAGTCCTTCCTCTACTTTGAGAAGCTTGGCGCCACAGTATTTCTTGTCTCTGAGTCAGAGGATGCCCCAAAGAAGCTTAGCCCTACTGGCGTTGAAGAGTTCCTTGCAGACGGCGTAATAATTATTTACAATATAAGCAAGGGCGACGTCAGGGAGAGATCTATAGAGATTCTCAAGATGAGAGGATCCAGATTTGAGGAGAAGAGAGTCGCATTGCAGATAACAGACAGCGGGATAGTTGTCTATCCCGAGCAGAGGGTCTTCACAGAAATATAGCTATCTCGTCAATTGAAACCTGATAATCCGTTTGTTAGTCCTGACAAGACCCCAGAATAGGGCTCCGATTATGCCGCCGCCAAGCCCAGCGCCTGCTGAAAGCAGGGCAAAATTGACTGTTGAATTTAGCATGCTTGGGTCAGGTATCCTTTGCGGATCCATGGCTGCAATCAGAACCCAGAGGAATACGGATATTGAAAGCTGGGAGATTGAGGAGCAGTATGCAAATCTGTAGTCAGATTTCTTTAGATACCACAGAAGATCAAATACCAGTGAGGAAGTCAGAACCAGAACCATATAGGCGAGCATAACCATTGCTCCTTCCGTATATTTCTCCAGGAAAAAGAAAGGAAGCACTAGGAGGTCTAAGAACGCTGCCACTAGGAAGACTGTCCACCTCCTATCCATAAAGTATGCGGCAGCTACCATGAAAAAAGCGTTTATTGCAAAAAAGGCATAAAAAGGCAGCGGCTGGTAGCTAAAAGACAGATTAAATAACGATATGGATGCAAACCATAGAAGTGCGATTGCCACTGAGGCAACTACTTCCTTTTTGCCAAAAGTCTCAGCCATAAAGAAGAACTCTCCATAGATTTTAGCTTTTGCAGCCTTTCCATCATTACCTTCAGCTCCCTTGCCAGCTCTGACATCCTTTTGTTGTAATAATCTCTTGAGACCAGAAAATCCGGCTTGCTTATTGTTTTCTCCTTGTAATAGGCCTCCTGGTTTCTTACCATCAGCTCCTTAAGGTGCTTCTCTGCATACTCCAGGTATTCTATCCTTTTGCTTACCCTCATTGTGTCAAGTTTTATGTAGGCAGCTCGCCATGTAGCAGCTACCACAATCAAGAACGCTGTTATGTAAAGCCAGTTCTGATAGATAATCTTTATTACATCTAGCCTGGTCCGTTCAATTGTGGATGAGGTTGCGAAACTGCCTTCCAGATCCTCCAGCAAAGCAGCAGCTTTTTCTACTGCAGCATCAGCTGCTGCATACTCCTCCCCATAGAGGCCTGCAGAAGCTTTTGTTAATTCCGTTCTGATAGGCGCCACATCGGCGCCTTTGCTCTCCAGGTCTATCATTCTTCCTTCAACTTCATCTATCTTTGAGCTTATTGAAAGGGCCTTGGATTTTGTGGCGTTTATCTGGTCTGTTAAAAGAATTACTCCATCATACTCCTTTGCATTATACAGCTTTCGTGCTTCATCCAGAAGCTTGCTTAAGCTTATCACGCTGAGTCCTTTCCCAGACATCTCATCGATGTCTTGCTGCGCGCTTAGCAAGGCGCTTTCAGCATCTCCCTGCAGGTCTGCGAATGCTATTATGGGAACTATCAGCAAGAAAAGAGGTAGAATTGCAAACAATGGACTAGATCCTTTCTTTTTCTTCAGGTTCATTTTTTCTTTTAGCAGTTCAATCTGCTCCCTTATCTCAGCCCTTCTTTCATGGTATTCGTTCTGCCTGCGATCGTAAATGTGCTTGTTGATCTTCCTATCCTTATAATAAAGCGTTTGCAGCTCCTTTGTCATATCTATTACATGCTCCTCTTCGTGTTCCAGTTCTTCCAGTTCGCTTTCCGCGCTGATTATCCTTGCTTTCATTATAATAAGCCTTCCCATGGTTTTCTTCATGCTGGTTAGCCTCTTTTCATACTCATACATCATCTTGTGGTATGTCGGCTCGTCCATCGTCTTTTCCCTATAGAACTGATTTTGTGTTTCAGTCAGAAGCTCGTTGATGGCTCTTTCTTCATCTTTAAGAGACTTGAGCATGAAGTTTATGTAAATCAGCATCAGCCTTCTGTGTGCAGCCTTTCCAGTCACATAAGATACTGCAAGGAATGCGAGTATCCAGTACCAGTTGTTGTATGCAAATGCAACGACATTTATCTTCCCCTGCGTTTCTAGGACATAGGTCAGTGATGCTGCATTCAGTCTTTGTTCCGCCTTTTCGAACTCTTCCCTTGCGAATGCCTCAGCTGCCAGAGAATAATATCTTGCAGTCTCTGAGACATCCAGGCCAGCTCTTTCTGCCTCCTCTAGCTTCTTGCTAACATCCTCCAGAGCATCCTTAACAGACAGAGCTTTGTCCTTTAGGGAGACTGCCTGGTTTGCCAGGGAGCTTGCTGTAGCGTAGTCTCCATCGGCCAGAGATGCCTTTGCCTTGCTGAGAAGGTCTTCTATTCTTTTGGTTCCTATGCCTGCATCAGACAGTTCCTTTGCTGCTGCAGCCGCATTATTCACAGAGCCCTCTGCATCGCCTATTGTCAGTGATGTTGCAGTCAGCTTTACTACAAACTCCTGGGTTATCGTCTTGCTCTGCGCACCGCTCAGCTTCCCTTCAATTATGACCTTCAGATCATATGTTCCAGTCAGGAAGATAGGTGCTTTGAGCAGTATCTTCAGCTGCCTGGTTTCATTGTATTCTATTCCATCCAGTTGCTGCTCCACCTCTGCAAGTCCCGGCAGATACCCGGAGAGCTTGACTGTTATATTGTTCAGCTTTGTTGCCGGCACGTTGTTCGTTATGTTTATGTAGAGAATGTTCTCCTTTCCGACAGGGACTGATATTGCTGACGGGGATTGTATTATCACATCCCTGCTTGTTGTGGATATTCCTCCCCCGCCTCCGCTTCCGCTTACCGTATTTGTGACCGTGCATGAGGAAGAACAGACACTGCCGCAGCAGTTGTTTGTTGCGCATTCATTGCTTGCAGTGCAAGCCACTCCATTGG
>DATDXV010000040.1:0-26779 GCA_035289205.1 archaeon | reverse complement strand
TACATCGGGTGCTGCATGGGACAATGCAAAGAAGTACATTGAAGCTGGAAATCTCGGAGGAAAGGGGTCTGATTCGCATAAAGCTGCAGTTGTTGGTGATACGGTGGGTGATCCGTGCAAGGATAGCGCAGCTGTGAGCCTGAATCCTCTCGTCAAGGTAATTTCAATTGTATCTATACTTTTCGTTGCAATATTCCTCAGCTATTCACTTTTGTAAACTGTTAAGTCGTGTCCTTTTCATATTTTCTCTAAGAAGCTTTAGCTTGTCTTTTATTTCATCCCACTTTTTATGCTCAGATTCTATCATCAGATTCATTCTTTCTATTTTTTCTTGATGACAACTGAGCCGCAGTAATTCTTTAGCAAGTTTTATTACATCCCCTTTTCTATAAACCACAACAGAGAAAAGGTCTTTATTATTTTTCACCCCATATCTTATTGTATTGCCTTCTTGACTCAGGTAAATATGAGTCTTATAGCCAAGCGTAGTTAATTTTGATGTAATTTGATGAAGTATATTTCTGTCTTGAGTGCTGAGTCTCAATCCAAATCTTATATAATCTTCATGGCTTTTTGCTATCCACCAATGTCCCTCGCAGTCTATATAGCCAGCGAGATAGCTGAAGAATAAGTGTTCTTCATTCATTATCCAATCTGGTATCTTATCCGGCTTATTGAGAAGAAACGAAAAACTTCCATTCAGATCAACGTATACAAACCATTCTTTAGCATTAAATCCTTTGTTGAAAAATTCATATATGTTTACTTGAGAGTACTTCCCGAATGACCTTCTTGCCAATTCTATCTGTGCCGGATGAGTAGTGGTAGTCTGTACCCTTACTGTCTTATGCTGTGTCTTTGCATGAAAGTCCCCACTCCTTAATCCTAATAAGTAAGCCTTTTCTTTTTGATTTTTTGAGAAGTCTAGCTTTTGTTTCTTTGTCAGTGCTTCTGATACGCTCCTTGACTTTATTCCATTCTTCTCTAAGAGTCTCCTAACATACCTAGGATTGAAATCCAGTAGCTTTGCTATCTTTGAACTTGGCAACCTCTTTTTGATGTAAAGTTCTTCCAGCAAGGCTTTCCTATCAATTTTCTTATGTGAATTTCTTCTAGAAACGTCGAATATTTTCATGTATTTGAAGATTAATTGTGCAGAAACTCCATGTTTCTTCGCTATACCCTCTAGTGTTAGTTTTTGCTTCCAGTACAGTTCCTCAAGCATATTCTTTGTGAACTTCACCTTCGGTTCCTGTACATGCTGCCGTTTCTCCCTGGGTATGCTCAAAAGCTTCATATTGTACAGTATTGTTCCTCCAGTAACGCCAAATATCCTTCCTATTCCGCTTAGAGAAAGCCTATCTTCCCAATACAGCTTCCTTAGAATTTCTGGATTCTGGTAAGTCTTCATGCCCAATAGTTATGCATTTCCTTGGCTTATAGTCAATTCACTCCATAGGGGGTGAATTTTCGTAAGTTTTATAAATTGTTTAGCCTCTATCGACAGATGCAGATTTTTCCGTCTTAGAAAAGCTTTTTAAAGTGCGATTCGTATAGTAAGATTGGTCATTATGACTTCTCTGGAAATTAACATAACCGTTGAGTGTAAGAAAGGGTCGAAGAACCTCTACAATTGCAGGGAGAGGGTCAGATTGGAGAGAATTGTGCCTGTGAGCGCTCCTTTCTGCTACGGATTTGTTCCGTTCACCCATCACAACGGCGAGGAGCTGGATTCCGTCCTGATGTGCACAGAGGGCTTTGAGATTGGAGCTTCGGTCTCATGCAGGGCAATCGGAGGAATAAGGCTTGAGAAGTCAGGACTGACGGATGATGTGCTTGTCTCGGTTCCTGTCTCAGACTCGGAATTTGGAGAGACTATGCAGCTAAGCGACATAAGCAAAAAGGATTTAAAGGAGATAAGCGATTTCTTAGAGAAGCTAAAGGGCATGCGCATTTCAAAAACATTGGACATGGAGCATGCGAAGAAGATAATTGATCATGCGAGAAAGATGTATGGTGGATGAAGAATGTACAACATAGCGACATTGAGAGATGTCATAGCGGTGCCTCCCGCCAAGTTCGACAAGAAGCTTGACGAGGCTGTGAAGGAATCCATACAGGAGAGGCTAGAGGGCAGAGTGGACAACCAGATCGGAGTTCTTCTGACTGTGGTTTCTGTCGAGGAGATTGGCGAAGGGATCATAGAGCCGGGGGACCCTGCTGTCCATTATGATGTCAAGTTCAAGATGCTCTGCTGGATGCCAAAGGAGCAGGAGCTTGTCGAGGGGGAGGTTATTGACATTACAGAGTTCGGAGCCTTTGTAAGGATTGGCGCAATGGACGGGCTTGTTCATGTTTCCCAAATACTTGATGACTATGTCAGCTATGACCAGAAGAACCTGCAGCTTTCCGCAAGAGAGTCGAGGAAGGTGCTGAAGGTCGGGGATACTGTCAGAGCTAGGGTCATTTCCATAAGGCTGAAGGAGCAGAGCAAGATCGGCCTTACGATGAGGCAGCATCTTCTTGGATCGCACAAATGGTTGGCAGAGAAGCCTGAGAAAGCAGAAAAGCCTCAGGGGAAGGAGAGGGGAAAGAAATGACAGAGAAGGCCTGCAAGATCTGCAGGAGGCTTGTAAAGGGGAACATCTGTCCCGCTTGCAAGACCACAGATCTGTCTAGAAAATGGAAGGGAGTGCTTGTGGTTCTTAGCTCTGATTCGGAAATAGCAAAGGAAGCTGGAATAACAGCGCCTGGAAAGTATGCTATTAGTGTCAAAGAGTAGTCAATTCTTTAGGAAATGGTTAGTAAGCTTTAAGAGGCAGTTTGACCCTAATAGATAAAGAAAGGTGCGCTTTCGAATGAGAAAACCCTCCCCAAGTTTACTACTAACTTCGATGCTTTTCTTAGCATTAGCTCTTTCTACTAGTGTTTATGCAGCTCCGCAGTTCTCTCAGGAGCTTCTGCAGAACAATAACAGTCAGTATGCACCTGTCAAAAACTATGCCTTGCAGATCAATGTTACGGATGATATCTGCGGCATAGAGTGCATCTCAAATGCTACTATAGAGGTCAACTTCTCAGGAACAGCGACGAATTATTCTTCTAGCGGTGTTGCATGCGGTGGCAGCCCCAATGCACAGGTCTGCAACAACACTGCTGGCATTTACTGGATCAATTTCACAACAGACAGCACAAAGGGCGTTTCAAACTACCAGTATAGATGGATAGCGAACAACACAACAGGCGTCTCAATTGATAATGCGACCGCCGATGCCATCTATGTCATAACCCAAAACGCAACCAATAATGTGAACGTGGAATTGAATTCTACTCTTAACACAAATCGCACATACATGTATCCAGAAGGCGTTAATGCTACTGGCTATATGCAGGAATCAAGGGGAGGGACAATCTTACTATGGAGAGATGAGGCATCGGTTTCCGGAGCTACTGAGCAGTTGAGACTCGGAAACGGGACGTTCGCTTACAAAGCAAACATTACCGGCAACCAGAACTACTCCACTAACTCAACAGGCGTTACTTTCTATGCGATTGTCTGGAAAGGCAACGTCTCCGTGTTCGTAACAGCATCCCCAAACGTCACCTACCCCAACAGCGTCACAGTAAATTGCACAACAACAGCTACAGTGGACGATCAGCTATCATGTAGTCTCTTCAGGAACGATACCAACGTCACAGACATAAACGACACTGCTGTAAAGTTGGGAGCAGGCGCATACACTTACCTGGCAAACTACACAACCACAGAGAACTACACAACCAATGCAACTTCAACAATATGGGTCAATGTAACCCAGAACACTACCAACAGAGTTGACCTCTTCCTTAACGGAACTTTGAACTCCAACAGAACGTACATGTATCCAGAGCTTCTGAATGCAACAGCGGTCAACGTGACATTAGATGAGCAGGTTGGTACAGTTAACCTGTATAGGGACGGTGTGGCAGTCTCCGGGACGAGTGAGTTAGTAAGACTCGGAAACGGGACGTTCGCTTACAAAGCAAACATTACCGGCAACCAGAACTACTCCACTAACTCTACTGGCGTTACTTTCTACGCTCTTGTCTGGAAAGGCAACGTCTCCGTGTTCGTAACAGCATCTCCAAACGTCACCTATCCGAACAGCGTCACAGTAAATTGCACTAGCGGAGTGCCTGTTGCTGACCAAGTCATCTGTTCTCTATTCCGCAATGACACAAATGTAACTGGCATAAACAACACTGCAGTGAAGTTAGGCGCAGGTGCGTACACATATATAGCCAACTATAGTACAACAGCAAACTATACCACGAATACAACATCTACCATTTGGGTAAATGTAACGCAAAACACTAGCAATCCTGTTAATCTGTTTCTTAATGGAACACTCAATTCTAACAGAAATTATATGTATCCAGAAAGTATTAACGCCACAGCTGTAAACGTCACTCTTGATGAACAGATCGGAACAGTCAATCTGTATAGAGACGGTACTGCAGTCTCTGGAACAAGCGAATTGGTGAGGCTTGGCAATGGAACTTTTGCTTACAAAGCCAATGTGACTGGTAACCAGAACTATTCCACTAACTCAACAGGCGTAACTTTCTCTGCGATTGTCTGGAAAGGAAATGTATCGGTTTTCATAACATCTGCTGGAAATGTCACCTATCCTAACAGTGTGACTGTAAATTGCACAAGTACGGTGACAGTTGTAGATCAGATATCATGCTCGCTATTTAGAAATGATACGAATGTGAGCTCCTCAGAAAACAATACTGCTGCTAAATTGGGAGCAGGACTTTACATTTATCTCGCCAACTATACGACAACCGGCAACTACACAACTAACACAACTTCCAGCATGGGTGTAAACGTTGCACAGAACACAAGCAACCCTGTCAATGTGTTCCTCAACGGAACAGCTAATAGCAATAGAACATATATGTATCCTGAATCTGTGAATGCTACCGCTGCCTTGGTTACTACAGACGAGACGGTGGGCACATTAACATTCTTCAGAGATGACACAGCCGTTAGCGGTAATACTGAACAGCTGAGGCTGGGCAATGGCACATTTACTTACAAAGCCAATGTAACTGGCAATGCTAACTATTCCAATAACTTCACCGGTGCTACATTCTATGTGTTTGTGCAAAAGGGCAATCTTTCTATCTTTGTTACTTCAGCCGGAAACGTGACATATCCAAATCAGGTCACAGTCAACTGCACAACAACAGCTACAGCTGGCGATCAGGCCATATGCAGCCTGTTCAGAAATGACACGAATGCAACCTCTCAGAATAATACAGCCCAGCTGCTTGGTTCTGCACTGTATATTTATGTTGCAAACTATACGACCACGGCAAACTATACAGCCAATGCAACTTCAAATATAGGCGTTAACGTAGCTCAAAATACATCAACAGCAAATCTAATCAACTTGAGTTTAGGCGTGGGAAGTGGTGCTTCTGCTGATGCCAATTTGATTACAGGCTACCCTTCCACCGTGAATGCAACAGCAACATCAATATCATCTGTGTTTAGTGGCCAGGAGATAACCTTGACGCACTTTAGGAACACAACTACTCTGAACAATACTAACGGAGCAAATTCATCCAGCGAAAGAATCGAGTTGGCGGTAGGCTTTTATAATTATACATTATACACAGCAGGCAACCAGAACTACTCCTCTGCTTCTAAGCAGTTTAATGTTACAGTTCAGCAAGCCACCGCGAACCTTTCCATAGCGATATCGCCTTCAACTACCGTCACATACGGAAACGGCGTAACTGCCACAGGTTCTGGGTGCGGCGTTTATCTGAGCCAGATAAGCTGCACACTTTACAGGGGCAACAGCAACTTGACAAATCCAGAGTCAGCAACGTTATCTGTAGGAACCTATATTTATGCATTTACGACAACAGGAAACCAGAACTTTAGCTCCGGCGTAGCCGCAAATGTAACAGTCACAGTGCAAGAGGCTGCTGGCGGCGGGGGTGGCATTGGTGGGACAACCACTACTGGAACTGCAGAGGTGACGCCAGACACAGCTACACTAACGTTCAATTCCATAGATTCCGGAAAGACAGCAACTGTTTCTGTTGGCGATGTATTCGAAGGCGCGGTAAGGGCGTTGGAGCTTACTGTTTCAAAGAGTGTGGGTAATGTCAAGGTCATTATAGAGAACCTTGAGAAGATGCCTGATGCGATAAAACAGCCTGTTGGAGGAAAGGTCCTTAAGTTCATTGATATAAGTGCTGCAAACCTTGCGGATTCGCTCAAGAGCGCGAAGATCAAATTTGCGGTTCCGAAGAAATGGATAAGTGAAAACAGGATAGATGCAAACAGCATGGCTCTGGTCAGGTATAACAATGGCTGGATCATACTTCCAACAAGCAAGATTTCTGAAGACAGCAGTGAACTAATCTATGAGGCAGAGACACCAGGGTTCTCTGTGTTTGCAATAGCTGCCATAGATGCTTTCACTGTCACGCCGGATCAGATAGTTGTTACAGCCAGTCTGGGCGGCGTCAAGGAGCGTTTGATCTCAATAACCAATAAGGAAGACAGAGATGTGACAATCACGCTAAGCACAAATCTGGATGATATCGCTTTATCGCAGGACACGCTGAGGATTGAAGCAGGAGCTACCGCGACTGTCACTCTGAAGTTTGTCGGAAACAAGTTTGGAATAAACAGCGGGGAGCTGGTAGTCAAGTCAGACAAGCAGACAAAGAAAATTCCTATAGCGTTCTCGGTCCAGTCTGAAAAGACAATCTTTGATGCAAAGATAGAGATACCCGCCTCGTCCCTGTCTGTTGTGCAGGGTGGCTCCCTAAACTCGCAGATAACCATATTCAGATTGGGCGAACTAAATGATCTTGTTGAAGCAGACGTGAGATATGTCATAAAAGACAGCAATAACAAAGAGATTTATAGCGAGACAGAAATGGTTGCTGTGAGAGATCAGAGATCATACAGCAAGAGCTTCAATATGCCAGCGAATACTGCTGGAGGCTTTTATGTCCTTGGAATGGAAGTTGCTTATGAGAAGGTCCCAGGAGAGAAGATACTCTCAACCTCTACAGCCATATTCAGGGTTGAGGAGGCTGTCATAACATCCACAGCATACCTCTTCTATGCCCTGATAATCATATTCCTTGTGGTGCTGGCGCTGATAGTACATCTGTTGATCGACAAGAAGGAGAGCCTTCTATTCAGGCTAATCCAGAAATAATGTTTATATATCAGGAAGAACAATAAAGGTTGAAACTATGTCAAAAGATCCTCTATCATTTGCAGCTTTTGTGGTAGCGGTTCTGCTAGTTACTTCGCCGGCTTTTGCTGGAAGTCTGGAGGTTGACCAGTCATTATTGAAGGTTCTTGTCAAGGAAGGGGATAGCTTCTCCAAGAGCTTTACTGTAACCAATGCAGGATCTGGTACAGGATCTGTCCAGGTTTCTTTGGAAGGACCTGTTCTGAGTGCTGCAACGCTTTCTGCAGGTTCATTCTCCCTGAATGCGGGCGAAAGCAAAACATTAACGCTCAGTTTGACAGGCAGCAGACCAGATGTTTATGTTGGAAGGGTTGTTATAAGATCCGGATCAGAAGCGATTGAGATACCGCTTGTGCTTGAGGTGGAGACAAAGGAGGTCCTGTTTGATTCAAATGTTGATTTCAACGGCGGCGCTGCCATACCAGGCGGCAGAATCAATGTTCACTTGGCTGTATTCAACCTTGTAAATGCGCTGCCGACAAGCGTCAAGGCGTCATATTCAATAAAGGACCTTTCCGGAACGGATGTTGTTACAGAATCCGAGAGCCTGGTTGTTGCAACAGAGGCAAGATATACAAAATCTATCTCGCTTCCAAACAACCTAAAGGACGGGACATATGTTTACTCTGCTGTCTTTAATTATGGGAATTCTGTAGGAACATCAACCCTTGTTTTCAGTGTCGGCAGAAGCGTAATAACACAGGATGCCGTTGCCCTTTGCATAGTCAATTCATCATGCATGTTCGGCGCATTTGCAATAGTTGTTGTCATCCTCTTTATGTCGGCTATATTATATATGGCCAAACTGATATCCCAAGGACCTGTATACAGGACGCCAGTGAAACCCTCGATAATTGGGAAGCAGATAACCCTGAAGCCGCCGAAGACAAAGGGAGGATGGTTTGAATTGGAAAAACTAACGCCAAGAAGCTTCGCGCCAACTGTCCCTTCACCTATTCAGCCATACAAGCCAACACCGAAGCTGGCGCCGCAAAAGCTTGAGTCAATTATCCCCTTAGAGAAGATTATGCCAGAGATACCGAAAATCATCCCTTCCAAAGTGCCATCAGTAAAGATAACTGTGCCAAAGCCGGCGAAAGCCGTTCCAATTTATGTTACTCCCAGCTTAGTTCCTGGCATTGCTGTTAGAAAAGCTCCAGCAGCCAAGCCCTTTAGAAGCATGAGAGAGGAGAGCATGCCTACCCTTGCTCCTTCCTACACAACACCAAGCCTTAAATCCACGATAATAAAACCAGAAAGGACAAAGGTTGTTGCCAAACCAACAAGTCTAATGAGTGTAGCTCCTCTGAAAATAACCCATCCAAAGGTTTATTCTACTCCGTCTTTAGTGCCTTCTCTGCCGAAAAGAGTCGTTGGGAGAGTTGTTGCAAAGCCACAACAGAAAATGGAGAAGAGGAAGGCTGTTTCTAAATTATATGTAACACCTTCACTAGTATCATCTCTGCCAAAGGTATCTCCGAGAAAGGCAATGATAAAGGCTAGACCTCAAATTGCTCCAAAGAAGAAGGCTTCTGCTGAGATCTATGCAACCCCATCGCTTCTTTCTTCTCTCCAAAGAAAGCCTAGAATGATGCAAAGAGAGATGGAAGAACACGAAGAAGATGAGGAAGAGGACCGAAAAGAAGAAAAAGATAGCTCCCCTACTCCTGGATTGAAGAGTAGGTGGTAAATCAATGGATTTCAAAGTAATCGAACAGAAAGAAAATCAGTTGCTTAAAAGAAAGGATCTTGTTCTAGATGTTGATTTCCAGGGAGGAGCGACTCCGTCAAAGCTCATGATACAGGGGAAACTCGCTGAGCAGATGAAAGTAAATCCTGAGCTGGTGGAGATAAGCAGAATCATCTCTTCTGCCGGAGAGCCGAAAGGCGTTGCTGTAGTCAAGATATGGGAGACAAAGCCTCCTGAGAAAAAGAAGAAGGGTACACAGCAAGCTCCTGCACAGCAGGCAGAAGCAAAGCCTGCAGCGTAAAAGCTTTATATAGTTTGTTTCTGAATTAGGCTTGATTACATGGCAGAAGAGGCGCCGCCGGAACCAAAGAAAGAGAAAGAGCGAAAAGGCAAAAAGCCGAAGAGCAAATCAAAGCACAACAGAGTGCAGATCTGGAAGTCTTACAAGGACGGCAAGTTCTCTGGCAAGTGGTGTCCAAGGTGCGGGGCTGGCGTAAAGATGGCTCAGCATGGAAATAGAATCCACTGCGGCCGTTGCAAGTATGCTGAGATAAAGAGATAGAGATATTAAGTCTGGTTTCTAGTTGATTCCTATGACGTTATGCTTGGGTATCGAAAGTACTGCTCTAGAATAACTGCAGAAATACCTTCGGTATCGGTATTGTTGATGACAAGGGAAAAATCCTTGCGAATGAGAAGGACATGTTTGTCCCTGAGACCGGCAAGGGAATTATTCCAAGGGATGCAGCCAATCACCATAGTGAGGTCTGTCATACAATCTTGAAGAGAGTTCTTGAGAAATCGAGCATAAAATTATCAGAGATAGACGTATTCGCATATTCCAGAGGCCCAGGTCTCCCTCCGTGCTTGAAGGTTGGGGCGGTGTTCGCAAGAACGCTTGCTATAAAATATAACAAACCACTGATGGACGTCAACCATCCCGTTGCCCACATAGAAATCGGAAAATTAACAACAGGAACAAAGGATCCTGTCGTGCTTTATGTTTCGGGGGGAAACACCCAGATTCTTGCATTCGCGTCCGGAAGATACAGGACGTTCGGCGAAACTTTGGACATACCGATAGGAAATGCTCTTGATCAATTAGCAAGGACTGCCGGCTTGCCCAATCCAGGGGGACCAAACATAGAGAAGGCGGCTGTTGGAGGGAAGTATGTTGAGCTGCCTTATGTTGTGAAGGGAATGGACCTGAGCTTCGCCGGAATTGTCACAGCTGCTGAGAAGCTGCTGAAGAATGGAGCTTCTGTAAATGATGTCTGCTTTTCAATGCAGGAGACCTGCTTTGCAATGCTTCTTGAAGTCACTGAAAGAGCACTTGCGCATACTGGGAAGAAGGAGGCTATAATTGTTGGTGGCGTTGCAGCAAACAAGAGGTTCAAGAATATGCTTGATATAATGTGCAAGGAGCGGGGGGCAGAGGCATTCGCTGTTCCAATAGAGTATTCTATGGATAATGGGACTATGATCGCATGGACTGGAATGCTTCAGTTCAAGAGCGGCTGGAAGGACTCAAAGAAGATGAAGATAGATCCTAACTGGCGCGGCGATGAAACAGACATAACATGGATGCAGTCACTTTAGTCTAAGCGCTTCTAGCGCTCTGGGCGCGATCGTTTCGCATTTCATAACCCTGTGCGCTGTCTTTGCGAAATCCAGGCATTTCGAGGCTTCGCCATGGTTTATAACAATCTTCTCGGGCGTATGCTTCAGCCTTCTTAGATAGTTTATCAGCTGTTTTATGTCTGAGTGACCGGAAAGGCCGTGGATAGTCTGAACTTCACAATTCACTGTGAGGGACATCTTTTTGCCGTTTGACTCTATCGGGATCTCTTTGATTCCCTTCTGTACCTTTCTTCCTAGGCTTGATTCCGACTGGTATCCTACAAATATTATGCTGTTTTTTTCGTTCTCAGCAATATTCTGGAACCATGTTACAGACGGCCCGCCCAGCAGCATTCCAGACGTTGCGATAACAACGCAGGGCTCCTTGCTTTCAAGGACCTGCATCCTTTCCTTATGAGAGCCGATTCTCTTCAGAAGCGGTGATAGGAACGGATTGCTGCCTTTCTGCAATATCTGCCTCTGCAGTTCTTTGCTCATGAACTCTGGATATGCTGTGGTTATTCCTGTCGCGTCCCAGACCATCCCATCAAGGTATATGTGGCATGTAAGGCCAGACCTCTCCAGGATAACTATCAAGTCCTGCGAACGCTCTACCGCAAAGCTTGGAATAAGCGCGACTCCACCCCTTCCAACAGTTTTTTTGCAGGCCTCTACAAGGTTCGCCTCAGCTTCCGTTCTTCTTGGCTGGATATCTTCGGACGCGCCATAGGTGCTTTCGATTATGACGGTTTCAGCTCTTTGGAAATCTGTTGATGCGGGTTCATACAATGCAGTCCGATCGAACTTCAAATCTGACGTGTAGAGAATATTGTACAATCCTTCCCCGATATGAAGATGGACCAAACTTGAGCCAAGAATATGGCCGCTGTTCAGAAGCGTTAACCTGATGTCGGGGGTTATGTCGGAGACCTCTCCCCATGGCAGGGTTATTGTCCTCTTCAGCATCTCCTTGATCTCCTTTGTTGAATAGAGAGCATTTGATCCTTCCTTCTGAAGGACTTCTATGTAATCCATGCAGAGAAGCGCCATCTGGTCTCTAGTAGGGAGCGTGCAATAGAGAGGACCGTCATATCCCATCTTGTACAGGAGCGGAGCTGAGCCGCAATGATCCATGTGCGCGTGCGCAATTATAACGGCATCAAGTCTTCTTACATCGAACTCCGGCGCTGTGAAATAAGGAAGCTCATTGTTGCCAGGCTTTATTCCGCAATCCAGCAGAACCCTGCTCTCTGGCGTTTGAACGAGCCAGCAGGACCTTCCAACTTCCCTGCATGCGCCCAAACCCGTTATCCTGATCCAGTCTGTTTCCTTCCATCCGCTGTGAATTCTAGCTCCGACCTTATTCAGGAAATCTTTCCTGAATTCTGATTCCTCATGCTCTATTGCCCTCAATGTCCGGACAATATCTGATGGAATCGCTGGAGCCCTGTTAACCTGCGGCGCCCAGAAGGTCTTCCTTTTTATCTCCCTTAGAGTCTCCCCGCCCTTTCCTATGACTAGTCCTGGCTTCTCAGCTTCGATGACAACCTTGCCGAAATGGGGTTCGAAGTAGATGTCCTTTACTCCTGATTCTGCTGGGACATATCCTTTGATTGTCTCTATCGCCTTTTCCATGTCCATGCAGATCGACGGGTCAGGCCTCAGGATTATCCTCTTCTTGAGATTCTGAACTATCTTTTTTATGTCATCAGTTCCATCTGCGAAGAATTCCTTGTTCTTCGTGTATATGACTATCTCCGACCCCTCATACATTATCGAAGAGATGCTTGCAGCTGGAGGGAGCGCGCTCTTTATTCTATCAAATAATACTGCTGTTGTTTCTTCTACCACTTGTTTCACGTTTCAGAAATTTTTAGTAATACTTCTTTACCTCTGCGGAAGTAAGCTCTTTGAAGCCGTCTTTTGTAACCACTGCAACAGTTATGCCTCTTCCTCCAGATCCTATGTCTCTTTCTATCGCTGATTTGATGGCCTTCACTGCCAGTCCGATTCCGTCGTTCAAAGAGATTCCTTCCTTGTATTCAGCCTCAAGCACGCCGTACGCATATGGCGAACCGCTTCCTGTTGAATAAAAGTTGTCTTCTGAAGAATAACCGCCCACTGGATCTATTGAGAATATATGGGAACCTGTAGAATCATAGCCAACCAGCAGGAAAAGGTTGTAGTATGGGTAGAACTTGCTTCCCTGCAGAATGTTTGAGAGAAGATTTGCGGCAGCCTTTACATTCATTGTGACTCTGTCCAGCTTGTAGAGCTTGATCTGCGCCCTCATCAGCCTGATCACTGCCTGGGCATCGCCTACGCTGCCAGCGATTGTAAGCCCCATGCTGTCATCAAGCTTGTGCACCTTCTGCGCGTTCTTGCTCTCTACCTGGAATCCCATAGTGGCTTTCTGCTCAGCTGCGACAACAACGCCGTCCTTAGTTACAATGCAGACTGTTGTTGTTCCAGTCTTTAACGTCTTTATAGTATCATTCATTTGTTCACCAGAATTTGTTGCTAGTATCTGGCTTTGTGAACTATTTAAAGATTACCTTACTCTATCGCATCCGCATGTCGCATTTAGTTGCTTGTAGTCTAATCCGGCCTTGTTCCTCAGAGCATCCATATCTTCCCCGTTCTGGCATGTTATTTGGTCCAAAGAGGGATCCGGGCAGCCTCTGGCCTTGTAAATCGTGCAGCAGAGTTTTATGTTCTCATCGGTTTCAATGCCCTTTGTAGGCGATTGGGCCAGCATAAGCAGCCCTACTATGCCTGCAAGCACTATGACCACTATAATAATCTTGACGAGATGGTACATTGGAAGTTCCATTCTATCGCCTAATATGTCCTTCCGAAATTAAGATGATGGGCAGCCTTCTTCCCGCACTCAGCACATTTTCCCACACCCTTTTCATGTTCGTCTATGCCCAATGCCTTTCCTACAAGCTTCTCCTCCATGCCTTTCCCGCATGCCTCATTACCGCACCAAGGCAGCTTCACTATTCCACCTTTGCTTCCCATAACTTTCTGCGCCTCCTTTACATCCTTGCATAGCGTTATCATTGAGGTGAAGAAGTCTGTTGATTTCTTCAGAAGGTTCTCATCTATGCTCTTCAACATGTCCCCGATTTTCTTGTTTAGGTCCTTTTCAGAAACCTTTGTCTTCTCTCCTGTGTCTCTTCTGACAACAACAAGCTCCCTGTCCTTCATCTCCCTCGCCCCCACTTCTATTCTTACAGGAACTCCCTTTGCTTCCCAGTGATAGAACTTCGACCCAACAGTCTGCCCTTCCGAAACATCAAGATGCGCTCTGTAACCCAGGCTCTCCCCAACCTTTCTTGCATATTCAGCGATCTTCTTGTCATCTTCGCTTCCTTTGAGTATTGCAACTATTACGACCTGCAGCGGCGCTATGTCTGATGTGAATATAAGCCCCTTGTCATCGCCGTGCAGAGCCAGTGTTGATCCAAGGGCCCTTTCCGATATTCCATAGCAGGTCTGGTATGCGTGCTGATCCTTCCCTTTCTCATCCGCGAATTTTATGTCATATACCTTTGAGAATTTCTGTCCTAGGTTTATTACAGATCCCAGTTCTATCGCCTTCCCGTCAGGCATTATCGTGAAAAAATCATAGTTGTAGAGGGCGCCTGGGAACGTATCCCAGAAAGGGGTCTTCAGAACAATAAATGGTATTCTGAGAAATCTGAAGAATGCCTCATACACGTCTATGCCCTCCCAGATCTGTTTCTCTGTTTCTTCTGCTGTCGCATGGACAGTATGCGCTTCCTTGAACTTTGTGATTTCCCTGACACGCAGCAGAGGCTTTGTCATCTTCGTTTCCCATCTGAAGATCGGGACAGTCTGATAGATCTTTAACGGTAGGTCTCTCCAACTCCTTACCCATAGGGCAAACATGGGGTACATTATTGTTTCTGAAGTGGGCCTTACTATGAGCTCCTCTTCAAGCGTTGCTTCCCCGACCTTTGTAACTCTGAGCGATTCCCCTCTGAACCCCTTCAGGAAGTCTGCTTCCTTTGAGAACATGGAGGCTGTTGCGAAAAGAGGGAAATAGCTGTCATGATGCCCCGTCTTATCGAGAAGCTCTTCCATCTTCCTCATCATGGATTTCAATGCTTTGTAGCCGTAGGGCTTCCAGACATAGACGCCCTTGATGGGATACCTGTCGTCTATTATGTCTGCATACGCCAGGATCCTGTCATACCATTCTGAAAATTGCTTCTTGCTTAGTTTCAGTTCTTCAGCCATACTCCTCGAGATGGATTATTGCTTTGTCTACTTAAATGTTGGTTCTGCATCAATACTTATTAGATTTAGTTCGATTTTAAAGTTTGGATCGTAGCTTCTTCAACGAAGCCATAGTTTAATAAGGAATGCGTTTAATAAACTATTATGCCAAATATAACATATTTTTCCGATATAGAAAACAGGATGAAGCCGATAAAATTATCCACATTTATAGACTTGTTTGCGGGAATTGGAGGATTTAGGTTGGCTTTGGAATCTTATGGTCTTAAATGCGTTTGGAGTTGCGAATGGGACAAGCACGCGCAAAAAACTTATTTTGCGAATTTCGGCGAAATTCCAACAGGCGATATTACAAAGATAAAAGAAAAAGATATTCCTAGCCATGATATTTTATGTGCTGGCTTTCCATGCCAAGCGTTTTCCATATCCGGAAAACAAAGAGGATTTGAAGACACGAGAGGAACTCTATTCTTTGACATAGCCAGAATTGTAAAATACCATAAACCCAAAATTTTGCTTTTAGAGAATGTGAAGAATTTTGCAGGTCATAATAAAGGAAAAACTTTGAATACCTCTTTAAGAGTTTTAGACGAATTGGGGTATTTTGTTTTTTATGATACACTGAATGCAAGCCACTATGGATTGCCTACCTCAAGAGAAAGAATATATTTTGTATGTTATAGGAAAGATCTGGGAATTCCGAATTTCTCATTTCCAGAACCCACTTATGAGAAAATATATTTGAAGGACGTCTTGGAGAAAAACGCCGACCTTTCGATTTATGAAATAAAAAGAAAGGATATTAAGATAACAAAAAACAGAAAACAAAAGCTGTCTCTAAGACCAATACAGATTGGCACAATAAACAATGGCGGGCAAGGCGAAAGAATTTACAGCATTTCAGGCCACGCAATCACTCTATCTGCTTATGGCGGAGGGGCGGCAGCTAAGACTGGCGCGTACTTAATTGACGGCAAGATTAGAAAATTGACTCCCAGAGAATGTGCTAATGTCATGGGCTTTCCGAAAAACTTTAGGATGCCTGCGACAAATTCTCAGGCATACAAACAATTTGGGAATAGCGTAGTTGTTCCAGTTTTAATGAGAATCGCTGGACAAATCTTGAAATCGTGCGGGACTGATATAAAATGACGCAAAAAGATTTGGTCAAACTTGGTTCATCTACAGCTAAAGGCGGTTTTAGAAATGAGGAGGATATAATCAGAAAATTTAATAATTGGAAAAATGACAAAAACGCTCAAAAATGGCTGGAAATCATGGGCTACGATCTGAAAGAAATAGAAAGAGTTGTCGCCATAAAATTGCATGGATATAAAACAGACATCCAGGTTCAAATTACAATTATAATGAAAAGGGCAATATCGGCAGAGAATCTTTCAGTTAAGTTGGTTAGCAATCCCAGAGGTTTTAATCAAATTGACAAAAGATGGATAGGTAACTATAAAGAAATGTGGAATATTCCAGATGAAATAACGAAATTGTTAAAATTGTATACTGGAGAGATAAAGCCTTCTAAAACAAGTTTGAGAGACAAAAGAAGAATGTTTTTTGATGAAATGGATGCGATAGAACTAGAAAAAATACTCAATTTCTTCAAGAAGAACAAGATTCTGATAATTTCAGATATTCTGAAAGGGCGGGGCAAATTTTCCGCCGGATGGATGCTAGTAATTCTCCGTGCGAATAATGAGATTCGTTGGGCTCTAAAAACTATAAATGAAGCCATGAACAAATTTGGAGAAGGCGAGGTCAAATTTACCGATAGAGGCAGCATGAAAATAGGCAATATTACAATGCAAAGAAAGGGCGGCGACGCTGGCAGGGAAACCGCCAGAATGCTCCAATTCAAAATAAATCCAGTCGAACTCTTCGAGGAGTGATAATATTTCAGATTCTGTTTCCAAAGAGAAAAGAAGCGAAATAATGTTTAGCATAAAATCCAACAACACTTCTTTGGAGAAGACTTTTAGAAAAGCTTTGAGAATGGCTGGCTTGAGTTACAAGCTGAACTATGGCTTAGTCGGCAAACCGGATATTGTAATATTGCAAAAAAGGATGGCGATATTTGTGGATAGTTGTTTTTGGCACAATTGCGTCTTTCACCGGAGACTGCCGAAAACCAATGCAAAGTATTGGAAAACTAAATTGAAAAGGAATTCCAGAAGAGATGCAGAGGTGAATAAATTTCTTAAATCCAAAGGATGGAATGTGGTTAGAATCTGGGAGCATGACATGAAGAAAAATATGCGGAAATGCGTCAATCGAGTCGCAAAAAATCATTAAATGCAAAGGCAAGTATCGGTGCGAATATACCGATATTTGCTATACTTATCGCTATATAGCCTGCCTTTGCACTAAATTTATTATGAATTCAGAAATCTTATAGCCGATTAACTCTAGGAAGTGGTAATAGGGCACCTTGGTTTCCTATGGAAGATTTACAGATAGGGTTAAATCCTTTTGCTGCAAATCTAGAGCATGAAAATTTCTATTTTTCCGGATGCCCATTGCGGCTATGCCTATGGAGAGGAGAGAGGAGAGGACAGCTTCAATGCGCTGGCGGAGGCTGTTGAAAAGAGCAAGGATTCCGACCTGATTCTTATTGCCGGCGACCTTTTTGACATCAGGCTGCCTAGGCCAGAGGTTTTTTCCAGAACAGCAAAAATACTCAGGAAGGCGCAGCAGTTTCCGAACAGGGCCAAGCTTGTTTCCATTTTCAACAAGGACGAGAACGATATTCATCCTACTGCTTTGCAGGGCGTTCCGATAGTTGCGATACATGGAAACCATGACAGAAGGAGCCATGGGCTTGTGAATCCTGTGCAGGCAATGGAGCATGTGGGCATGCTGACGCATCTGGAGAGGTCTAGTGCAGTGTTTGAGGTCAATGGGGAGAAAGTAGCGATACATGGCATGTCAAATGTCTCTGAGCGGTATGCGAAGCAGGCAATGGATGAATGGAATCCCAAGCCTGTTGAAGGCGCATTCAATATTCTGATTATCCATCAAAGCGTTGATCCTTATATCTATTCCCCCCTGGAGCCGCCCTCTCTAAAGCTTGATGAGCTGCCACAAGGATTCGATCTTTATGTTCTGGGTCACATGCACTGGCATGAGTGGAGGAAGTTCAGGAACGCAGACCTCCTTGTTACAGGAAGCATGACATATACTTCTCTTGGGAGAGCTGAGATGGACCAGACAAAAATGTTTTTCAGTTATGACACCCATTCTGGCCTTCAGCCCGTTGAACTGAGGACTCAGAGGAGGATATACTACAGGGAAATAGAACTGAGCGGTGATGTTAAGGCAGCATTGGAGAATGAACTAAGCGCGCTGCCTCTTCTGAGCCCTAAGCCAATTTACGTCTTCAAACTAAAGGGTTCATTACCTAGAAACATACCACTTCCTAGCTTTGGCGATATAGAAGCAAAATATGCCCATAAGGCTGTCATGGTAATAAACAGATCATCTGTCTTGGAGGATTCAAAGTTTCATGAGGATCTTTTGAAAGCTCTGAAGGATCAGCGCCGCTCCCCGGAGGAACTTGGACTGGAACTGCTTAAGAGAAACCTCCTAAGCTCCAACTGCAGCATAAGAGTGGAGGAGATATTTGAACTTCTTGTCAGCGGAGATCTTGATGATGCATTTGACATTATTAATGGAACGCAGAAGGTGCTCCCGGCATGATTACCAAACTCCAGCTTAGGAATTGGAGATCGCATGAGAATACAGAGCTGCAGTTTGCAGACGGCACGAACTGTTTTATTGGCCACATAGGGAGCGGGAAGACATCTGTCCTGAATGCTATCTGCTTCGCTCTTTTCGGCACGTTCCCCGAGATCCAGAGCAAGAAGATCAGACTTGAGGATGTCATAGCCAGGATTCCGAAGAAGCAGAATGAGGCCGGAGTCTCCTTGAACTTTGTTTTAGATGGCAGCGAATGGACAGTGACAAGGACTATTGAGAGCGGCAGGACCACTGCAGAGCTGAAGAAAGGGGACCAGATAATAGAATCTCCACAGCCAACCAGAGTAACTGAGGAGGTTGAGAGACTGCTGAAGATCAACTATGACCTGTTCACCAGGGCTGTTTACTCTGAACAGAACCAGCTGGATATGTTCCTTACAATTCCCAAGGGCCAGCGCATGAAGAAGATAGACGAGCTTCTTGCCATTGACAAATTTGAGAAAGCAAGGCAGAGCACGCATTCCCTTGTAAACAAGATACATTCCAGGATAGAGGAGAAGCAGCGTTTCATAGACGCGTTGCGCCAGGATGAAGGCGTCAGGAGATATCCGTTCCTGAAAAGCGAGATGGATTCGCTGGAGAATGAGAAGGGCAAGTTCATGGAACATAACAAGAAGTTTGCTTCCAGGATGAGCATACTCAGGGATGACATAAGCAGGTTGAAAGCGCAGCAGGGCGAAGTGCAGAAGATAGAGGAGGAGATCAGAAAATATAAGGCATTCCTTGAGATCGCAGAGATTGATGTTGCCAATGCCAAAATAGGGCTGACTGAGCATCCGGAATGGACCGCGCAGGAGCTTGAGAGAAGGGTGAAGGAGGGCAGGGATTCCTTGAAGGATCTGCGGGACGCCCTGACCTCAGACAGGCTGGAGCTTGACAGGATCAAGAGCGATGCATTCCAGAAGGAGGCTACAGTATCGCTGCTTGAGAAGGAGAAGCTGCCGAGGCTGAAGGAGCAGCTGGAGGAGATAGAGAATATTTCTAAGGAGCTTAGGCTGAGGGGGCTTGAAAAATTATCAAAGAAGCACAAAGAGACGAAGTCTGATTTGGAGAAGCATGAGAGATCGTTGCAGAAGAACCTGGCAACTTCGGAGGAGTTTGAACAGGGCATTAAAGAGCTGAAGGATGCAGGAAGCATATGCCCTGTCTGCGACAGCAAACTGACTGAGAAGAGGAGGGACGAGCTTCTGAAGAAGAAGGAGGAGAAGATGCTCAAGCTTTCGAAGGACAGGATATCTCTTGTCTCTGACATAGAGAGGCTGAGATCTGACATGGAATCCTTGGAAAAAGAAGTCCGGGAGCTTGAAGTTTTGAAAATGAAATTAGAATCCTATGGTGATGTGGGGGGCGAAATCAAGAGCTCTGAGAAGCTTCTGAAAGGTCTCAAGGCGGATGCTACGGATGTTTCCAGCAGCAGAAAGATGCTTGAGAAGAATGTGATGATCCTAGAAAGGAAAATGGAGGAAAGGAGGACAGAGATAGAAAAGATGGAGAACATAGTGAGGATAAGAAACGAGCTTGATAGCAAGATGCAGAAGATGAAGGACTATAGCTTCAAACTGGCAGAGCTGCAGACTGAAAGGCTGAGATTCTCCGGCTTTTCCATGGCATTGCTTGATTCTCATGAGAAGGAGCTGCAAAGTTTGCTTCTGGCCGAAAGGCAGAATGAAGGAAAAGTAGAGGGCATAGAGGCATTGCTTGTTGAAAGGAGAGGCCGCATGAAGAGCGTTGAAGGAAAGATCAAACAGATAGAATCCGAGCAGAATCAGGCAAAAAGCTATGAGGCTCTTGCAAACCAGCTTATACTTTTGGAGGCTGCTCTGATCAACACGCAGGAACAGCTGAGGAAGAACTTCGTTTCTGCAGTCAACCAGGCGATGCAGCTTATATGGCCTGAGCTTTACCCCTACAGAGATTTCTTCTCAATAAGAATGGACGTTCAGGAGGGGGATTATGTTTTGCAGCTTCAGAATGACCTAGGTTGGTTGCCTGTTGATGGAATAGCTAGCGGAGGAGAGAGGTCAATAGCATGCCTGGCTCTGAGGGTTGCGTTTGCAATAGTATTAGCCCCGCAGCTCAGACTTCTTTTCCTTGATGAGCCTACCGCAAACCTAGATTCATCTTCGGTTGATGTGCTTTCATCTGTATTGAGGGAGAAGGTCTCTACAATTGTAGACCAGTGTTTCATCATAACGCATGACGAGAAGCTGAAGGAGGCTGTAAGCGGTTTTTGCTATGAATTCAAGAGGAACAAGGCAAACAACGAAGCCTCGAACGTGTTGCTGGTTGCGTCGCCTGCAGACCTTTCTGCTGCATAGTTTAACTCATCCGTTCGAGTAAAGCTTACAATATCTTTATATACTACCATTCGGTATGTTAGATATGGCAAAAATTGACAAAGAAACGAATCCATCGTGGGATAATAGCATTGGAGCGCGAACTTATGCATGGGCTGGCTCTACGTTCATTGGTTCGGGACCAGGAGAAGCAGGTGCAACGCCAAGAGAAGCCGCTAAAATGCGTGGAATTGTATACGAAGAGCATCACTACAATGGAAACTCAGGATAATATTCTTCAGAATAAGTTCAAGAATCCAGTTTGACTGAGATTCTGTTTAGCTTTCTTTACCTCCTCCTACCCAATACTTAAAAACTACAGAAAAGAATGCAGGGTATGATAAGGTTTCTAACGGACAGAGCCGCATACATAAGAGAATATAGGATGCTGGTAGTTTCAGATTTGCATCTTGGCATTGAATACGATATTCAGAGGTCTGGAATAACTATTCCTTCGCAGACCGGCGTTTTGAAAGAGAGGCTGAATAAGCTAATCAGGCAGACCAGAGCAAAGGCTTTGGTTATTCTTGGAGACATAAAGAATGAAATCACTGGAACAACCTGGCAGGAGAAAAGAGAACTGCCGGAATTCTTCGGGGACCTTTCGAAGAAAGTGAAGCTGCATCTTGTAAAGGGCAATCATGACGGGGACATAGAGAGGGTACTTTCAAAGTATGCAATAGTTTATGATCCTGTTGGATTCAGGTACAAAGACGTTTCTTTCAGCCATGGGCATGCATGGCCCAGCAAGGACCAACTGAGGGCGAAGTATTTCCTCATGGGGCATGTGCATCCTGCAGTAGAGTTCTCCTCCTCAGGCTGCAGGATGAAAGAATCATGCTGGGCAAGATTCCCTATAAACAAGAAGGGGCTTGAGAGAAAATACAAAACAAAGACAGAGCTCTCTGAGGGCGTTCTTTTTCCAACATTCAACACCCTAGCTGGATCTATTGCAATAAATTCCAAGAACTTCAGACCTGACGGTCCGATGTTCAAGAATAAAATAATAAAATGGAAAAAATCAGAAATCTATCTGCTAGACGGAACTTTCCTGGGAAAGCTGGAAGATCTATAGAACCTTCATGCTTCCTTTCTTTCCGATGCTCAACTGAAGTTCTTCTCTAAACTCCTTTGTGAAACCGCCGGAAATTTTTATTGTCTGTCCAGTCTCTATTCCATCCGATTGGTTTCCCCAAAGATTTACCTTGACGTTTCCGCTATCATCTTGCAATGTAGCTACAGTCAGGGTTGTTTGAGTGCCGAACTTTGTTCTTATCTGCTTTGGATCTGCAAGTTCAGTTATCTTTCCTTCAACTTCCACATTGTTCATATCCAGTTTGAGCTCAGAGATTTTCGTCACTTTCATCTCCTCCTTCCGCTTCGACAACGCTGCCAGATTCATTCTCTTCTCCATTGTTTCCTTGTTTTTCCTCCGAAGCAACTTCTTCAGATCTTTCTTCTCCAGAAGACTCGCCTCCGACAATCTCGCCGATTGCAGAAGTTCCTCTAAGTTCCTTTATTCTTATTCTGACTTTGTCCCCTTTGCTTGTGCCAGGAACGAAAACAACGAAGTTCTTGACTCTCGCTATTCCGTCCCCCCTTGCACTAACATCGGTTATGTCGACGTCGTATTCTTCGCCAACCTTAACAGGCTGGTCTCGTCTCTCAAATCTTGGTCCTCCGGAAGGTCTTCCGCCGAATCCTCGGCTTCCGCCCCCTCCACCACCGAACCTTCCCCCTCCGCGGGATGGACCGCCTCTCCTGAAGCCGCCCCCTCCACGCCTATCTCCAAATGGCATATACATTCACCTCAATTTACCTCAGTCTAAGCAGTTTACTTAGACTGGTTTTTATTTTTTTGAAATTTTTAAACAAATTCTTCAGAAAAATCTACACTCACTTAGCCTTCACAACTTCCAGACACATTCCAGCTGCAACGGTCATGCCCATGTCCCTGATTGCGAACCTTGCCAGTTCTGGGAAATCCTTTGAGCTCTCTATCACAAGAGGCTTTGAAGGAACGCACTTTATCACTGCGGCGTCTCCAGTCTTGATGAAGTCTGGATTTTCCTGCATCGTCTGTCCCGTCTTTGGATCGAGCTTCTTTACTATCTCAGTTATCTTGCACGCCACCTGCGCTGTGTGGACATGGAACACAGGCGTGTAACCCTTTGTGATTACGTTCGGATGCTGCAAAACTATGATCTGGGCTGTGAACTCCTTTGCTACAGTTGGAGGTTTGTCCGGAGGCCCTAGAACGTCCCCCCTCTTTATCTGCTCCTTTGTAATTCCTCTCACAGAGAAGCCAACGTTGTCGCCAGGCCCTGCCTGAGCGACTTGCTCATGGTGCATTTCCACTGTCTTTATCTCGCCCTTTACCCCAGCAGGCTCGAATACAACAGTTGTATTCGGCTTCAGAATGCCTGTTTCAACCCTTCCTACAGGAACAACTCCTATGCCTGTGATGGAATAAACATCTTGAATCGGAAGCCTTAGCGGCTTGTCTGTTGGCTTCTGCGGAACCTCGAACTTGTCCAAAGATTCCATCAATGTCGGGCCTGTGAACCATGAAAGCTTGTCGCTCTTCTTCACGACATTGTCGCCCATGTAGCCCGATGTTGGGACAAAAGTGATCTTGCTTGTGTCATAACCTACAGATTTCAGAAGCTTGTCTACGTCGCCTTTCATTGCCTCGAACTTTGCCTTGTCATATCCGACAGCGTCCATCTTGTTTATTGCAACAACAAGCTGCTTGATGCCTAGAACTTTGATAAGGAATACGTGCTCCTTTGTCTGCTCTTGGATGCCTTCCTTGGCAGAGCAAACTAAAATAGCGGCATCAGCCTGCGATGCGCCTGTGATCATGTTCTTGACGAAGTCCCTATGGCCAGGCGCGTCGATGAGAGTGAAGTAGTATTTCGGAGTGTCGAACCTCTGGTGCATGATGTCTATTGTAACCCCCCTCTCCCTCTCCTCCTTCAGCCTGTCCATGATGAAGGCGAACTCGAATGTCTCCTTCTTCAGCTCCTTTGCGAGCTCCTTGTACTTCCTCATGTCCTCTTCTTTGACATTTCCAGAGTCGTAGAGAAGCCTTCCAACTAGGGTTGACTTACCATGGTCAACGTGGCCGATTGTCACAAGATTCATGTGTTCTTTTGCCGCCATTGCATAACCTCTTTCATAAGCTGTATATCGTTCATATATGAAGGTATTTAAAGATTGCGATTTACTCCTTCGGCAATCCCTTTCTCTCCCTGATTTTTGCTCTTATCTGATCCTTAAGATCTTCAGGAACCTTCTCGAATACAACATCCATGAGCGACTGGAACCCCTTTCCAGCTGTAGCTGACTTGAGCATACCTTCGAATCCGAACATCTCAGCTACAGGAAGCTTTGCCGTGATTACAGCAGAATACTCCTCCTGCTCAACATTAAGGACCTCCCCCCTCCTGTTTGCTAATTCTGCAGTGGCATTTCCAATGTAGTCCTGCGGGGTGTCTATCCGCAGGATCTGCTTAGGCTCAAGGAATCCTGGCTTTGCATGCATCATTGCCTCATGCACAGCCTGTCTGACTGCTGGAATAACCTGCGCCGGTCCTCTATGCACAGCATCTTCATGCAATGCAGCATCTTCCAGTGTCACGATGACGGAGCCGCACGGTTCCCTGGCAAGCGGTCCCTCTTCCATCGCTTCGATGAACGCATCCTTGATGAGTTCCATTGCCTCGTTCAGGTACTGGATGCCTTTTGTAGCATCGACCAGAATAGAATCATTATGGATGAGCAACGCCCCCTTTGCCTCGTCCTTGTCAATCCCCAGCTCCATCAATTTCTTCACGGTCTCAGAGGTTTTTCCTTTTATCACTCCGTTCTTGATTTCTCCCTCTGTCATTGCTTTGTATATTTCCGGTGGCAGAGGCCTGACAGACATATAGAACTTGTTGTGCTTGTTCGGAGACTTTCCTTCAACCGCCTGCGATCTGCCGAAGACAGACTCCCTGTAGACAACGATGGGCGGTGACGCTATTATCTCCACGCCCTTCTCCTTGATCTTCCTCTCCACCTTTGCGTCAAGGTGCAGTTCGCCAAGTCCAGAGACGAGGGTCTCCCCTGTTTCCTGATTGATCTTTATCTTCAGCGTTGGATCCTCCCTGCTCAACGCTTTCAGAATGTCAATGAGCTTCGGAAGGTCCTGCGGCGATTTCGGCTCTATGGCCTTTGTTACAACAGGCTCGAAAATATGCTTGATGCTCTCGAAAGGTTCTATGACACAGCTGGGATCGCAGATTGTCTCCCCTACATAAAGGTCAGTCAGGCCAACTATGCCGACAACGTTCCCTGCTGGAATCACTTCCAGAGGAAATCTTTTGCTTGCAATGAAAGTGGTCACCTGCTGCAATTTCGCTGTTCGCTGGTTGTTTATCAGGTAAACTTCTTGCCCCTTCATCATTTTTCCCGAGAATATGCGAGCTGTTGCTATCATTCCAGCATGAGCATCATAAACCACCTTTGTTACAGCGGCTGCAAGCTTTCCATTCACATCACAATTTAATAACTGCTTTCCTACCTCACTGGTTAGGTCGCCTTTCCATACCCTTTCGACTCTGTACTTCTGCGCCTGAACAGGCGATGGCAAATGCTTGATGACCATGTCCAAAACTACTGTGTGCATCGGTGCTAGCTTTGCTATCTCATCATCCTTGTCCTGTGAGCATAGGTCTATGATCTGCTTGAATGATATCCCGCTTCTTTTCATGAATGGGACAGAAATCGCCCATTTTCTGTATGCAGAACCGAATGCCACTGACCCGTCCTCCACCTTCGGTATCCATTTGTCCTTGAACTTTGGATCACAGTGCCGCTGGATGAACTTGTTCACTTCAACCACAAGGCTTGCTAGCCTTTTCTGGAGCTGTTCTGGTGTAAGCTTAAGTTCCTTGATAGCTCTGTCTACCTTATTGATGAATAGAATCGGCTGGACTCTTTCGGAAAGAGCCTGTTTCAATACTGTTTCTGTCTGTGGCATTATTCCCTCTACCGCGCAGACCATCACAACCGCTCCGTCTACAACGCGCATTGCCTGCGTGACATCTGCCCCGAAGTCAACGTGGCCTGGTGTGTCGAGAAGGTTGATCAGATATTTCTGCCCCTCATACTCGTGGGGCATTGTTACTGTTGCGCCATAGATTGTCATTAGTCGCTCACGTTCTTGATCGTCAATCCACGTGAGCATCCTCTCTCCAACTAGTTCGGCGGACATCATTCCCGATGCTGCAGCAAGGTTGTCCGTTAATGTCGTTTTTCCATGATGAATGTGAGAAACTATTCCAATATTCCTAATGTTGTTAGGATTAGACATCAGTGCTTGAACTCTCTCCGAATAGTCATCTTTGCCTGCCATAAAACTCTAGCTTAGTTCAAGTAGAGAAATATTTAAAGGTTTCAAGAACTAGATTATTCTAATTAATACAAAAATAAATTAACCTAGAACGGCAGTTGTGATTTATCTCGCTGTTGAAGCTTCCTTCTCGATTCTTACCCTTTCCTTCACAGCAAAGGAGCTCTGCGGGTCGTTCCTGAAGCCAGCAGTGATCTCGTCTGCCAGGCATCTTGCAATTCCCTTCGGATTGTTGAAAGATTTGTGATAGGAGCTCTGAGCTATCAGCCGCAAAGCAATGTCCACCCTTCTCTGCGGAGAAGTAACGACAGCCTTTCTTACCATTATTCCCCCCACCTGGAAGGATGTTATCTCTTCAACGGGCGCGCTGTTCTCTATTGCGCGAACAAGGGCTTCAATGGGGTTCTTCTTCGTCTCTTTT
>DATDXV010000039.1:0-9789 GCA_035289205.1 archaeon | reverse complement strand
GCGCTCAACTTCCTGTATGACATGCTCTGTCCCGCCCCTTATCAGGATGGAAACAGCCTTTGGATCCTTGCACTCCCTTATGAATATCATCTGCTCTCCGGAGATTTTCTTCTCCTCTACAATGCCGCAAGCTCCAAGGTCCTCCTTGCTCATGTCATTCAGATTTGTCACGACCTTTGCGCCTGTTGCCTTTGCAAGCTTCTCCATGTCAGATTTCTTAACTCTCCTTGTAGCAAGTATCTTGTTCTTTGCCAGGTAATGTTGGGCAACATCATCAATGCCTTTCTGGCATAAAAGAACATTGCAGCCAGAAGCAACAACCTTGTCAACCATGCTCTTCAGGATCTTGTCCTCCTGCTCAAGGAAGTTCTGCAGCTGGTCTGGAGAACTGATCTGGATCTGGGCGTCTGTCTCGGTCTTCTCGATCTCCAAAGAGGAGTCAAGCAAAATGATCTTCGCGTTTCTTACGCTCTTGGGCATTCCAGGATGAACAACATCCTTGTCGATTATGATTCCCTTGATGAGTTCCGTGTCTTCTATAGATCCGCCGCTCTTCTTCTCAATCTTTATGTTGTCAGTGTCAACAGATATTTTTCCGTCGCTCTTGTCAACAACGCTCCTTACAGCCTCCACAGATATTGCGGCAAGATGGTCGCTCGCCTTTTCCGCAGCTTTGCCCGTCATCGCTGTTATTGCGATCTTCATCAGCTTGTCCCTGTCCTCTGGCGTGATCCTCTCTGCAATGCTCTCAAGGATCTCAAGGCTTCTCTCCTTTGCCAATCTGTATCCTCTTGTTATGACAGTTGGATGGATCTCCTGGTCAAGAAGGTTCTCAGCCTTCTTCAATAATTCACCGGCAATTATCGCTGCTGTGGTTGTCCCGTCTCCAACCTCCTCATCCTGCGTCTTTGCAACCTCCACCAACATTTTGGCGGCAGGATGCTCGATCTGCATCTCCTCTAGAATTGTCACGCCGTCGTTTGTTATTACAATGTCCCCCAAAGAATCAACAAGCATCTTGTCCATGCCCTTCGGCCCAAGAGTTGACCTGACAGCGTCTGCCACAGACTTTGCTGCTGCAATGTTTGCATGCTGCGCGCCCTTGCCAGAGATTCTTAGCATCCCCTCAGGCAAGACAAATATAGGCTGAGTGTTTTGTCCGTTCATAAAAATCATGACTATGTTTATGTGGGTATACAACCTTTTTAAACCTTTCCCTCTCCACAGGAAATCCGGGAAAAATTGACTCTTCCACCGCAAAATGGCATTTAAGCTAACGAAACAAATAAGTATTGGGCATTCACAGATGGAAACAAGAGGACAGCGCTCTATGTCATAGGCAGATTCGTTCAAATAAGGATTACCATTCCGCTTAGGCTGAAGAAAAAGCTGGATAAGCAGAAAAACATCTCCAGATTTGTTGAGAAGGCAGTAAGGAAGGCATTGTAGTTTATCTTGCTCAACAAATTTTGCTCTGCAAACCCAGAGCAATCAGCCACTCGCCGTCCACCTTTCTTATTTTAATTTGGAACAAAAGGATTTAAATCAAGCGAATTTCTTCGGATCGTTCTCGAATTCCTGCCTGCAGTTTGAGCTGCAGAAATAGTAGGTCTTCCCCTTGAATTTAGAGGTGTCTGTTGCATGTTTCGGGTCAACATCCATTCCGCAGACAGGATCTTTCATATTGTCATCTGCGTTTCTTATCTCCTCTGTTGAGCCATGCTCCATCTAGCGGTCTCATGTCTTCTATTGCACCAAATGCTATTGTATTGACTTTGGTTGGCATGCGTTTTTCGCTTGCAAGCACATACTTGTTTTGCCTGAACGATGGAGCTAAATCTCTCTTCATTTCCTTTGATCCATCGAACCAAGTTCTAAAGGCAGTCCCGTGAACTGCACCGAAAATATAGAGCAGTTCCGCCTGGCTGTAGTCTCTAGTTCCTGCTACAACCTCAGCTGCGAAGAGGGGATCCGGATTTGCTCCTCTGAAAAAAGCTTCAAATGAATCATATTCGCCTGTACGCTTCGTGGATGTTGCATATAGGCGTGCCGCGTCTTCGATAAGTTCGATAGGGATATCCTTTATGGTACTCAGAAATGCATCTACTTTCTCTCTTGACGCTTTCATCTAATCACTCCAATAATTTCCTTGCCTCGTTCAAATTGTCAACCTTCATCGCTAATTCAGCAAAGCCGTTCTCCTTGTGCATAAGGAATATCGATTCAACTCCGATGTTCAGGTTTGCCATCGCCTTCGACAATCTGGCAAGTTCCCCGGGTCTGTCAGGCAATCTAGCAGAAATAATCTCGAATTCTCTGAATTCAATGTTCCTTCCCTTCAAGGCTTCCCTTGTGTTGTTCTCATCGTCTGTAACAAGCTTGACCCTTACCCCGCCTTTGGTTGCTTCTGTGGCAACGCCTTTGATGTTGATGTTCAATCTAGCCAGAATGTCGCATACCTCTGCGAGGGCATGTGTTCGATTTTTTATGTCTATCTCGAACTGCCTCACAAAAATCACTTGACTATCTGCTTCAGCTTTTCCAGGTCGTTGACTTTCATGGCAAGGACTGTCTCTCCCCTGTGCGTGTCCCTTTCGAGTACATAGAGAGCCCCCACATCGACCTTGTTCTTTGAAAGGATCTTCAAGAACTTTGCAAGCTCTCCGGGCCTGTCAGGAAGCTTCACAGAAGCTATCTCCTCCTCTGAGAAGGCAAGCTTTGCCCTGTTAAGAATTTCCCTGGTGCTCCTGTCGTCTGCCGTGACTATCTTGATGTTCCTTCCATCTGTCGTGACTGCAGCGATGTTGATTGCATTTTTTGCCAAATCATCACAGACTGTTGCCAGGCTGTGAGGTCCGCCGTTTAGAGAAATAACGAAGTGTTTCATGGAATATAGTATGTTCCGAAAGTATAAAAGCTTAATTCGACTCTTTCGCGATCTTCAGGAAATCTCTTTTATTGAGGCCTGTCAAATCCTTCCTGTCTATCACGGGAACGCCTAAGATATCCCTCTCCCTTGAATTCTCTGCAATAGCAATCCTAGGCCTCCTTATCAGTTCAGAGAAGCTGTTCAGCTGCTCCGCTTTCCTTATGAATATCCTCTCCTCCCTGATTACAGTTGAAAGCACGATATCATCGGATATTGCAAGGATATCGAATGGGCTTGAGCCTGCATAATCCGCCTGGAATCCTATCCTCTGCAGTGCTTTTCCAACAGAGCTCTCTAATCTGTCCTTGGGATTTCCATGCTCCGCATAGCTTCTGGAAAGGCTGTCGTTCCTGATCAGCCTGGCTTCAAGAACCCTCTCAAGGTTTCTTGCGGTTTCAAGAAACATCCTCAACTCCTCCCTCTCATGCTCATAGACGGTTTTCTTGTTCACAGAAAGCATCTCTCCCAGCTCCCTCTGGCTTAGGCCTTTCTTCTTTCTTGCAGCCCTCATCGCCTCGGAATCAATCCTCACATAGGATCCGCCCCTGTCCCTGAAGACTTCCGGGTAGATCTTGTTTTCAATAATGCTCCTGAAGGTCTCTACAGATAGCGTGGGTATGTCAAACCTTTCGTAAACAACCCCCTCCTTTAGCCTCTCAAATCTTGTCTGCTTGCCTATGACAACCGTATTTGCCCCAAGGCCATGTGAAATGATCTTCAGGTCCTTTGCATGGTTCTCCAAGAATGAATCGACGTTCAGAAGGACCTTTAGTATTAGAATGTTTTTCTCCTTTGCGGCTATGTCAAACGATCCGCTATACATCTGAGTGGCATAATTGTTCTCTTCCAGAATGCTTACAGCTTCCTCGACAAGCTGATGCCTGAACATAAACTTAAATTAGCCCTGACCTTTATTAAGTGCTATGTTGCGAGCCAATGCATTCGGAACCGAAGGCCTGAGGAGAGGCAAAGGTTTCGGCCTTGAGGAGCTCAAAGCCGCCGGGATTGGTCCTGCGTCAAAGGGTCTTAAGCTGGCAATAGACAGGAGAAGGAAGACGAAGCATGAGAAGAATGTGGAACTTTTGAGATTTCTCCAGAAGGAATCCGAAGGAAAGACATTTAAGAAGAGCAAGACTAAGAAGAACAAGGGGCCGGTGGCTCAGCCTGGTTAGAGCGCCACACCTCTTCTATGCAGGTAGAAGTTAGGCGCGTAAGTCTTATATGACACAGGTTGGAAAAATCTAGGTAAACTGGACGCCGAGAGTTCAAATCTCTCCCGGCCCACCAATCGTTTTATATCCTTTGGCTTGCAATATTGTTTATGCTGCCCTTTGCAGCGGTTGCTGGTTTGCTGATTGCGGGCTTAGGCGTCCTAGCTTCATCAGAGATAGCTCTTGGCGCTTCTCTCCTGTTTCTGGCTGGAAGCGCATTCTATCTGGCGAATGCGTCAGGCGCTATGCCCAAAATAAAGTCAGCTCTTGGCGCGGGGTGGAAAACGTTGAGCGGAGTTCTCAACGCACTCTTTGCCAAGCATGTTTACGACACCTATAACAACGAGGGAGCGGGAAGAGCGGGGGAAGAATTGGCTTGGGGCGTTGCGCCGGGGACTGTTGTGGGAAAGGCTCTGAAGACTGGAAAGCTCTCAAGATTAATTGACGATCTTGCGAAGGCAAGATTCAATCAAGTAGCAAGGTTCTTTGGCGGCGACGCAAGGCTCGCGGAGAGATACTTGAACAACGTTGCGGCGGATGTGAAGCTCAACCAGGGCAGGATCCTGTCGAGGGAAGAGGCCCTTGCAGAGGCCTCCAAGAGGATTTCGACATCAAAGTGGTTTGCGGAGAAGGACGGGAAGCTCTTTGTAATGGAGGGCGGAGTCTTCGCTGACGGCAAGGGCATGGGATGGAAGAAGATCTGGGGCAAGCATGAGGACCAGTTCAGGAGCATGGGGCTGAATTCTGAAGAAGAAGCTCAGCAATTTCTATACCAGAAGTTCAAGGAGAGCAAGCTGTATGCGCATGAAACTGGAGAGACTGTTCTAGATGAAGGAATAAGAAAAACATCATACTATTATGCAGAGATTAATCCTCCCATAAAGAAATACCAATATACAATTTTTGCTGTAAACCCGGATACAGGTCAGTTCATTACATCAGTATCCGATGTAAATCTTAGAACAATAAAAAATGCATGGGTGATCAAATGAAAGGAAATAAAACTAGCTTGAAGGAATGGATGAAAATCAATAGTGGCAAATTGTTTGTAGAAAGCGATTCTGAATTAGTGGAAAGTATTCTGTCCAAAGGGACGACATTTCATTGCAATGTATTGGAATGCTCTCATCTGTGGAAAGGGAGGGCGAAGGAAGTTTATTTATCGTGTCCTAAATGCGGTAAGAAGGCAGTAAGCTTTCATTTAAAAAAGATAGACAGAAATACACTTGGAATTTGTCGTACAACAGATTGGGATCAAGAAGACATGTAATTTCATTTCCCAGTAATCTTAACCATGATAAGCTGTCTCTGAGTCTATCTTCTTGTACTCCTTCCATCCGACAGAGATCTTGTCGAATATCCTCTCCATCTCCTTCTCGTTCGCATCAAGGTATTTCTTTACGTCAGCTATCCAGTCCGCCTGGCTCTTTTCTGAGGAGACAAGGTTCAGGTTAGTGTGTCTCCATAGCAGGGACATCATCTTCTTATAGTTCTCAAAAAGAACCTTCTTCTCGCTCTCATTTATCATCTTCCTCTCAAACCAGCAGCAGAAGCTCTCGTTTGTAGAAACAATAGGCTCTATTATGTTCCTTGCGAAAAATGTAAGCTTGTGGTCTATTGCTATCCTTAACTGCTCTATTGCGGGCAGTCCGCCCTCCTCGTATTCAATCCTTATCCTTGATTTTATCCAGGAGATGTCAGGGAGTTGCTTGTATTTTTTCTTCAGCTTTTTGTACTCTGCTTCAAAAGACATAAAAGCTTTATAGAGCCTAGCGTTAATAAGCTTTTAGGGGCCGGTGGTCTAGCGGTTATGACGCCATGTCGAAAGACGCGGAACCCTTACAAAACCGTTAGGATAGGTGGATACCTTCCAAGGCCACAAATCACAGGTTCAAATCCTGTCCGGCCCACCATTGGGCTCTTGGTCTAATCCGGAATGACGCGTGCATAAAATAATGCATAAGGCATGCATGAGATTGGGGGTTCAAATCCCCCAGAGTCCACCAACTTTTTCTACGATAGATTTATAAGCAAGCTCCGCATCTTATAATCTACTGAAAAGAGACGGAGAAGTTCGATAATAAAATGTACCAGAGTGTTGCATTTTCAGGGAACAAACTAGACAAAAACATTTTCTTACACTTCTTAGTATTCTAGGTGAACATATGTTCGGTCCGCATCTAATGCTCGACTGTTATGGCTGCAACCCCAAGAAACTCAAGGACGCGAAATTCATCCTGAAGTTCTTGGATGAGTTCCCGGAGAAGATAGACATGAAGAAGATTTCCCCGCCCCATATCATAGATTATCCCGGAACGCCCGGAACCTTTGATAAGGGCGGCGTTTCTGCCTTTGTGCTCATAAGCACCAGTCACGTGAGTCTGCATACATTTCCTCATAATGGCGGTTATGTGAGCTTTGATATTTTCTCATGCAAGAATTTTGACATAGACAAGACAGTGGGAATAATCATAGACGCCTTTGAGGCGAAGAAGGTGGAGAAGAAGCTTCATATGAGAGGAACAGAGTTTTCGAAGGTTGAGGAATATTCGCCCATTGTTGCCAAGGAAAGAAAGAAAATAGAAACTAAGAAGTTTAAATAGTACCTTGCTAAAGTATTCTTATGGCAAAGAAATCCGCGGCCAAAAAAGAGAGCAGCATGCCAAATATGCTGTTGATTGCTGTCGGTGCGGTTGTTCTGCTTCTGATTTTCGCAGGCTTTCTCTTCCTAGGGAAGGGCGCACAGACATCAACCGGCGGAACTCAGACAACAGGAGGAGAGGAGGTTTCTGCCACGCAGATTTCATCATGCGGAAAGATAACACAGGACTCAATTCTTTCAGCGGACATTGTAGTGACAGGCAAATGTTTCGACATAGCAGCAGACAACGTGAAGCTCGACTGCGACGGGCACAAGGTCAAGTATTCTGGATCGGAAAGCGTTTCCGGAATCCTTGTTGATGGAAAAGATGGGGTCACAATATCCAATTGCAACCTTGAGGGCTTTGCATATGGCGTGAGTGTCCTGAACGGCGGAAACATACACATAAAGGGCAATACGATAACAAACGCCAGGGTTAATGGCGTCAAGTTCTACTCTGTGGTGGGCGGGGAGGTAAGCTCCAACACAATAGCTTCCAGGGGCGAGGGGATCTATCTTTTCAGCTCGCCTTCCGTATCGATCACAGGGAATACTGTGACTGAGAACAACTTCGGAATCAAGATCGAGCAGTCTGAAAATGTCATTATTTCCAGCAATACGCTCTGCAAGAACTCTGAATACGACCTTAGCTGCGACAGTCCTGCCTCTGGAACAGGCAACAAGATCACAAAGATAAGCTGCGGCGGGGTACAGTTTTCGCAGTGTTAACTCCCCATAGAGTGAATTGGCTATATAAATTCTGAGATCGCATTATAATTATGAGAAAGGCGGAGATACTGGAAATAAAAGATAGACGTATATTGGTGTTTGTTTACAGGGGGGAGAAATATTTTATAGCCGAATACCCCTTTCTTGATGTCGCTACACAAGGCAGAACGGAGGAAGAAGCTTTGCACAACATAAAAGAGGCCGTGGAAATTCATCTAAGAGAAAGACATGGGGAGATAGAGCTTCCGGAATCAGAACACATAGCTTCCGTCAGCATAAGTCTAAAAGTCTGAGAAACTCCTCTCTTGTCGCGCCGCTTTGCTTTATTATGCTCAGAAGAATGAACCTATCTATTTCTGGATAGTTTGGAACCGTTATAACATATGTTCTGTCAGAACCCCTCTTAACATAAGTCATGTGGCTTCCCTCCTGCCTCACAAACACAAATCCAGCCAATTCTAGGGCTTTGCAGATCTTCCTCAGCTTTAGGACTGGTAACTTTGCCATGTCCTATACAATATTGTGTTCGTTGGCTTATAGCCGATTCACTCCCCATAGAGTGAATTTTCATGCCTTCGCTTCCTGTGGAACTATTCTATTAGTATAGAATCGCTCCAATCCCAGCCAATCCAAGAAACTTCTCGCCAGGCGCGTGGTAGTTGCTTATTATCCTTATCTTCAGGCCGTTCCTGTAGGCCTCCTCAACAATCTCCTCATATTCCCTTATCTTCTTCTCCGAGACAAGAAGAACAGAAATACTGCCCATGCCCTCCTTTACCTTTTCCTCTCCATACACAGCCCTCCCCCCCTCCACAAGCTTTGTAAAGAACTCCTCCACGACCGCAACCTCTTCGCTTATCTGGCTCTCTTCAACTATCTTCTCCACAGTTCCCTTCTTCAGCAGCTCTTCCAGCCCAAGCTCCCCTATCTGGTATGTGTTTTCAACAATAACATTCGAGAGCAGCTCTTTCTTCCTCTGCTTTATCAGGGAGAAAACTTCTTCTTTCACAAACGCTGGCCCAGCTATAACGACCTTGGCTGTCCCTTGCGATTTTTTCTCGATAAGTTCCAGAATAGTTGAGTAGTATTCCGCCTTTTTGCTCTCCCCGGTCCTTTTCTTCAGGATCCCGCCCTTTACATTTGTCAGGTGTTTTGTGGAGTCGGTCACAAGAAAGAAATCAGCTTCGCTGTCATCCAAGATGCAAAACAGTATGGGTTCAACCCTCTTGCGCGCGGCCTTGATTCTGTGTATTTCCCATGCCTTCCAGGGCTTCTCTATTGTCAGGAACACGCCTGCTTCAACTTCCAGCGTGTGGTATCCCCTGCTCACCTCAGGGGGGCCATCCACGATCTTTCCTCCAAGTCTCAGCTTGTCAGTCATGTCTGTCTTCTCGATATGAATCGTTAGCGTGACAGATCTCTTCCCAACCTTCTCCTTTTCCTCGCCTCTCCTTATCTCTACAGCCCTAAGAGTGCGGGCAGTGACGATCATTCCAGGCCTTATGATCTCATGCAGGAGGAACAGGTCGTCTGGGGTCTCAGGCGTTATCTTTCCTATATTATGCTTCAGGTCGAAGGAGGATTTCATGGCATCACTTTGCTAATGTTTTTATACATGGGAACATTAATATAGAACGATATCAATGCCAGAATTCATACCGATACTGGTGGTGGCGGTAGTCATACTTGTTGGGCTGATGCTTGTATTCGGAACAGTGATCTCATTTCCCTCTGAGAAGAAGCCTCCGGGAACCACGGTCTCCGGCACATCAAAAACGCTTGCCTTGGGCAAGAACTTCACAATAACCTCCACAGTGGGGGAGGACACGAAGATCAGGACAAGCGCCACAGTATCAAAGGGGATTATCTCTTCGAAGAAGAGCGTTACTTCATTCGAGCTTGCTGACCCACTCACAGTAACAGATAGCGCTGTGAAGTTCAGGGTCAATGACACGAACTTCTACGGGAAGATGCAGGTCAAGGTGAATGACAAGACCGTTTATTCCGATTACCCCCTAAAGGGTATGCATAGCTTCAATCTTGATCATTCTCTTCTGGGGAAGAAGAACATAGTTGTAGTAGATACAGAGAGTTCAGGATGGAGGATCTGGGCTCCTACAACATACATCTTGGACAGCTTCAATGTCTCTGTTGGATACAAGGGAATCAGGTCAAAGACCCTCAAATTTGTTCTTAGTGATGACGAGCGCGACACCCTCACTGGCGCCAGTCTTCTTATTGATCTTACAGGGAGCGGAGGGAGGCTTATAGGCAGGTTG
>DATDXV010000038.1:0-6019 GCA_035289205.1 archaeon | reverse complement strand
AAGGGAATAATAATCGGTGGACCTGGACCATCAAAGAAGGAATTCAATGACAATGAATATCTTCCTACAGATCTGCAGAAAAAGATATTGGTTGTAAAGGATATAGGATACACAGATGAGTATGGGCTGGAGGAGCTTGTGCAAAGATCCCAGGACGTTTTGAGCGAAGCCGCCATTGCCCATGAGAAGGCTCTTCTGGAGAAATTCTTTGTGGAATTGCAGAAAGGGAGCGGACTGGTTGTTTACAAACCAGAAGACATACAGAAGGCCCTGGAGAGCGGCGCTGTTGATATGCTCATAGTGTCTGAGAACGCAAGAGTTATGCGTTGCCCCAGCGGTCATTTTACGAGCGACCAGAAATGCCATCTCTGCCAGATGAAGACAGAGGAGGTTGATGCGACAGATGCCTTCAAGGATATTGCGCATCAGTATGGGACAAAAGTAGAGATCATTTCCCGCGACACGCGGGAAGGTCAGCAGTTATTTAACATTGGCGGGCTCGGTGCTACTCTCAGGTGGAGAATCGGGTAAATACTCTGAGGGAGTTGCATCAGGATTTAAAGTTGGATACCTTACAAGCCATGATATGTCTCTGACGTTCGGATCTATTTCCCTTCTTACTGTTTCCATAAGCCCATCTTCGGTCATTTCGCAGAAAATATTTCTATTGAGCTCTTGCATGTCATCCAGCACATCTTGGACAGTATTGTAGCCCCCATTTCTGCCTCTCTGATATATGCTTAATGCCTTGTAAAATAAAACTGTTTCTGGACTCAATAAATCATCAAATGCGCGTACGAAATTAAATTCACTGATCTTCATGCCCTCTGCAAAATGCTTTACTGCGTCTCTTTGAGTGAAACCGCGCTTCTTTGCCTTGTAAAGCCTTTTGTCTATCCATCTCTTTGGCAGGTCTTTTTTCTCCAGTATTCCCTTTGTGTATGCATGATCACAAACCTTGACTACAAACCATGGAGGGGGTCTTGAATAGCCGCCGCTTATCGCAAAATTCTGGGCATCGTTAATTATAGCTTCTCTGTTGTATGCTCCATTATCCTTCAGAATTTGCAGATAGCCTACTAGCATGTCCTCTGTAAACATTGGTTTTTGATCCTTAGGTCGCATAGCCAACTTAACCACTATACAAGTGTTAATTCTGGCAGTTTTTAAGCGTTTCTAAATTATTTCTGCATAGTCAGCGGCGTGCTTCAGAGAAGATGCAAGGCCGCTTGTTGCAGCAACCAGAACCACGATTTTGCCCTTTTCCTTCGCTTTCTGCACCAGTGTAAGGAAGTCCGCATCCCTGCTAGCAAGGGCAATGACCTTTATGCTCTTGTCGTTTATCGCTTCCATCGCATGAACGGTGATTGTGACGTCCACATCAGTTTTCTGCTCAGGGTCGCCCAGAGCAATGATGGTCTCAAAGCCCTCGTTTGCCACCGCTTCTATCAATTTCTCAGAGGCAAACTGGTTCAGGAAGACCTTGCCTATAGCAATCCTTCCGTATTTCTCAACCCTTTTTCTCAGATCCCTGAGGTCAAGGGAGAACTCCCTCCTTATCATGTTCGGACCGTCTACGAAGAACGCCACACGGGGCCTGTCCTCCACCAAAGTCTCTGTTTTTTTCCTAAGCCAAGAAAGAACCATGAAATCTGAATAGTTTATTTTGGCATACTATTTAAAGAGAGATGAACTATTAGATTCTGTATGAATAAATTTAACTTCTCAGGTAGTTATTACGATATTGGATATCAGAAAGGTCTTGTTCATAAGAAAAACGGCCTTAGCGACTTACAGCTCCCTATCCTATTTGATATCCTAAAGAAGCAAAAAATAATATATAAGAAATTCTATCCGAACTTTCTAGAGGAGCTTGAGGGTATTGCCGAATCCACTAAATCTGAGCTGGAACAGATAGAATATCTTTTTCTCGTCAAGCTTAATATGAAATGGCTAGAGAAAGGCTGTACTATCTTCAGTCTGGTTAACAAGAATGGTGTTTTGATAGGCAGAAATTATGACTGGCTTCCTCCCACAGAAAATGTAGCTAGCTACTATTATGTAAACATAGAAGGAAAGCACAACTATGTCGCATTTAGCGATATGGATTATCCTCTGGTTGGGAAACTGGATAAGAGATTCCTTGTTTTCTCTTCAGAGGATGCAATAAACGAACACGGGCTATTTGTCGGGCTGACATTTGCATATCATCTGAATCGGGGATTCGGCATAAGCAACACCCAGGCCATCAGATGGATTGCTGAAAATTGCAAAAATACCAAGGAGGCTGTCAAATTTCTTAAGAAAGTAAAAATATCCATGCCAAAGAATCTCTTTATTGCAGACTCTTCTGGCAATGCTGTTGTGTTTGAGCATAGCTCTGCAAAGAAAAAGATCATATCTCCAGAAAATGGGTGTTTGATAAAAACCAACCACTTTCTCAACAAAGAACTTTCTAAAGAGGAAGCAGCTTTTAATTGGTCAAAGCATCCCCAAGGAAGCTTTTACCCGAACTCTATGATAAGATACAGAGCCGTTAAAAAACAACTGGAGAGAAAAATGGATACTCTGGCCTTAAGCCAGGTTATCAATGTTCTAAACAACAGAGAAGTCTATGCAAATAGAGCCAATAGGAAAACAATTTGGCAGCTGGCTCTAAACCTTAAAGACAAGAATTACTGGCTCTATGCTGGGGGAAGAAAGATCAGAATTGATATTCCTCATACTTGAACAATTTATTTTGGTAAATTATAGAAATTAATTGCATTTTTCCCGCATTTTTTCCAGACTTCCTCAAAGCTCAGATTAAGCTCTTGAGCAATTTTCTCGGCAGGGATCTTGATGTTTGTTGGCTCGCCTCTCAGTCTCTTGCCTTCAGGTGTTCTCTCTCCGAACCAAGGGGAATCGGTCTCAAGCATTATTTTTTCCATCCCTATCGACTTTACAATCTTCCTATGCGTCTTAGATGTTGCGATTATAGGGCCAACAGAGATGTGCCAGCCGTTCCTTTTCACATCTTCCATCTCATCCTTGCCTCCCCAGAGATGAAGATGTGCTCTCCTTACATCTTCTGCTTCCAGTATCTTTACAATATCTGGATAGGAGTCTCTGGAATGAACCATCAACGGAAGCTTCAATTCTTCGGCGAGTTCTATGAACTGTATGAATAGCTCCTTCTGCTTTGCTCTCCATTCCTCTTCCTTAACCCAGAAATAATCTAATCCTACTTCACCTACGGCTATCAGCTTGTCTCTGTTCTCTCTGAGTATTGAGAAGAATTCATCTATATCTTTCTGCTGGAAATCCTTGATGTATTCTGGGTGCAGGCCTGCAGCAAGAAAAACATAACCCTTATGCTGCTTTAGAATGTCCAGCGATCTTTGGAAATCCCTGGGGTCAGGGCATGAAGAGATCAAAGCCTTTATGCCAGCTTTCTTGCATCGCTCTATAACAGTGTCGAGATCTCCAAAAAATTGGGGCTGCTCCAAGTGACAATGACTATCTATCATCCATATTCCACTGGCTTGATTTTATAGTGCTTCCTCTTCCTGCTGTGCCTGTACTGAGCTTTCTTTGATTTTATTAATCTCATTAAACCACTATCTAATAAGGGAAACCAAACACATATAAGGGTTTTGTTATGGAGAGGACAAAGGTTGTACTGGATACGAATTTCCTGATCTACTGCGTGAGGTATAAGATCAACTTCTTCGATGAGATGGAAGATCATGAACTGTATCTTGTGGAACCTGTTCTGAGGGAGGTGGAGAAGATCTCCAAAGGGAAGAGCAAGAACGCTCCTTTTGCCAGGGTTGCATTGCGGATGATCAAGGATATGGAAATCCTGAAATCAGATCTGAAGGCGGATGATTCTTTAGTATTCTATTCAAAGAAAGGCTATGCTGTTGCTACCCAGGACAAGGAGCTGCAGAAAAGATGCAAGGATGAAGTCTTCTTTGTAAGGCAGAAAAAGTTCATTCGATCCATTTAAATCCTTTAGCTTCTAAATTTCTTTATGCACGCCAGAAGAGTTGCGGATCAGATCGAAGGACCCAATAAAGGATATATGGAAATAGGCGTTATGGGTTCTGGAGACATTGTTGTAGAGGTTCAGGGCACGGATAAGCAGGGAGAACCCTCTTATGCGCAAGTCCAGTTCTTAACGGGTTCCGGAGGCGGATGGCATCCAAGGACCATGAATGCTTTGTATAGGGCGGCGCAGGCTTTCCAAGAATTAGCAAAGGCTATGGAAGAGGACAACAAGGATCCAGACAATCCTAGAAGATACAGGCAAGAGTGATTATTCTATCAGAGGCAGCATGACATATATATCTAAATATGCTGCACCGAACTCTTCCGAAGGTCTGACAAAGAGTTCTTCCGGCTTTTTGTTTAAGACTGTGGCAACACTATGATAGTTGTGTTTTGTTCTTTGACTTGTTGCAGGGTCCATATAGCTTGCTGATATGATTCCAAGGGGAGTATATCCCCTCATCTCCCTTGGTTTTTCGTCTGAGGGGTGCCTTATACGGGGAATAATACATCCCCATTTAGTGCTATAGACAGAGATAGCATCGTTCTTTGCTGCCTGTGTTTTCACTGACATTGCCATACAACCATTCCTAGATGTGAGCTAAAAGTTTAAATACCCTTTCGTCTCATTAGTAGCGGATAGAATGTTGCAATATGTTTTGGGAAGTGCAGCTTTGGCTTTGATATTTGGACTGATTTTGACTTATGACATAAAGAGAAGGCCGAGCGGAACAAAAGACATGAGGGAGATAAGCGAAGCAATTAGACAAGGATCAATGGCCTATCTCAAACGGCAATACAAGACAATATCTATTATAGGTATAATCTTGGCTGCAGTTTTATTTGTTCTTCTTGGATGGCAGACTGCCCTAGGATTTTTGCTAGGTCTTCTTGGTTCTGCTCTTGCAGGATTCATAGGGATGAATGTTTCCGTTGCGTCAAATGTAAGGGTTACCGCAGCCGCGCATGAAGGCCTTGATGCTGCCTTGAAGGTAGCGTTCAGGGGGGGAGCAGTTACAGGGTTTGTGGTTGTCGGGCTTGCCTTGCTGGGCGTTGGTCTTCTTTTCCTTGCGTTCGGAGACCCTATACAACTAATCGGTTTCGGATTCGGAGCATCCCTGATGAGCCTTTTCGCAAGGGTTGGCGGAGGAATATACACAAAGGCAGCTGATGTCGGGGCAGACTTGGTGGGAAAGGTCGAGAAGGGAATTCCTGAGGACGACCCAAGGAACCCTGCTGTCATAGCAGACAATGTCGGAGATAATGTGGGTGATTGCGCAGGAATGGCTGCTGATCTTTTTGAGACATATGCTGTTACTACGATAGCAGCAATGCTTCTCGGCGCACTGCTGTTGGGCTCATATGTTGCAGTAATCTATCCATTGTTGATTGGGGCAGTTGCAATACTTGCTTCTATCCTGGGCTCATTCTTCGTGAGACTCGGCAGATCAAAGAACATTATGGGAGCGCTATACAAAGGGATCATCGCATCTTCCATATTCGCGCTGATAGGTATCTTTGCAATAAACACAGCCTTGCAGGCGAACATCGCTCTTTTCATCCCTTCGGTTGTTGGGATACTTGTAACGCTTTCAATAGTTTTCGCAACAGACTACTGGACCTCTACCAAATACAAGCCTGTCAGGATGATAGCAGAGGCCTCGCAGACCGGAGCTGCAACAAACATAATAACAGGCATGGCTGTTGGCCTGAAGTCTACATGGTTCACAGTTGGAGTGATCTGCGTCGGAGTTCTTTTGTCATACATGTTCGGAGGTATTTATGGAATTGCAATAGCAGCAGTTGCAATGCTTTCGATGACAGGAATAATTGTCGCGGTTGACAGCTACGGACCTATAACAGACAATGCTGGTGGAATAGCTGAGATGTCCAACCAGCCAAAGAATGTGCGTGCGGTAACAGATCTTCTAGATGCTGTGGGAAACACAACAAAGGCCGTTACAAAGGGATTTGCAATTGGTTCTGC
>DATDXV010000037.1:0-24414 GCA_035289205.1 archaeon | reverse complement strand
CCGCCGCATCCCTCTTCAGAATCTTCTTTCATAATCATTCCTTCTTCTTTTTCTTTCCGCCCTTAAGCTTCTCTATCTTTATATCGCCGCCGCACTTGGAACATTTTGTTTCAAACCTGTACTTGGCAGCCTTGGATGCCTTTCCCCAATCCTGCGTCTTGTATTCATAGTTCCCGCACTTGGGACATATAAATTCTATGTGCGCCTTTGACTCCCCCTTCAGAACAAGAGCCCTGATCTTTCCTCCGTTTTCCAATTCACGCAACGTGTGATAGGCGCAGTCAGCCATCTTGACATTTCTTTCCTGTATTATAGATGATATTTTACCAAAGCTCATAAGAAGTCTTCTGATTAGGAGTTTATAATGTTTATGATGTTACAAAATGCCTATCAGGAATGCTAATACTGTAATAAACATGCAGACCTTCATCAGCCTCTGCGCTTTTCCTGGCTTAATGAATACAAGGAAGCAAGCCCCAGCAAAAAGCAGATCAGCTGCTATAATGAGGAGAAGATACCAGATGTTAAGCAGTCCGAGCACAAAGGGCAAGGTGCTCAGAATAATTGCAAACAGGACAAAAAGCATCGCAATGAATGCGGAAGCCCTTTCCCCGAAGACGACCGGAAGGGTTTTCAGACCGGCCTTCCTGTCGCCTTTCACATCCTCTATCGCCTTCGCTATCTCCCTTCCTGTGTTTGCAAGGAAGGCCATCATTGATATCAAAAGGACCGTAGCATTTATGGAGCCGCTGAGGAGCGCGCCCAGTATGAATGTTGATGCAGCGAGCCAGCTTGGAAAGAAGTTGCCGATAAGCGCAACTCCCTTGAACCTCCAGGAATAAAGAACCTCAATGACAGAATTCAGGACAGCCAAATAGAATATGGACGGCCCCAGGAATATGGAGATAATAAGGCCTGCAAGAAACAGTATCCCCGCATAATAGAGGGCGTTCTGGGGCTTTATCTTTCCCGCAGGAATAGGCCTGCCTGGCCTGTTGATTTTGTCTATCTCATAGTCGAAGTAATCGTTTATTGCGTTCCCTGCCCCCCCGATAAGCAGCACAGCCAGCATTGCCAGAGCGATCTCAAAAGGACCTGTAAAGCCTGATAAAACAGCGCCTACCAATACGCCAAATGCGCCTAGCCCAACAACAGACGGTCTTAGAATTTCTATATATGCCAGCAGACTTACACCTTTCTCTCCTTGCTCTTCGGCCGAAGTCCATGATAATAGCACTTTCTGCATTTTACTCTTCCTGCAGCCACCCTCAGAGGGTGCGCCCTCATCTTCGCATTGCATTTCATGCAGACAAATACTCCCTCATAGAGCCTTGACATCACAACTGGTATCTTTGTTTTTGGCATTCAACCACTTTCTTAGCCCAAGTTTATAAGCTTTCTCCTTTCTATCCAGTCGATAGGCTTCCTGTATCCCTTGTGTCGAGTTTTTATAATATTAAGTATTTTCTCAGCGGGTGCCCTTTTTGTTGCATCCACATCAAACACGTTCTTGTTTTTCCTTCTGGCCTCCCAGCTTATCAGTCCTATGTACTCTGCCTCCACATTCTGCTGTATCTTACTCTTCCCGTACCCTCTCCTCTTCAGCCTTTTCCTTAAGGTTTCTGGATCGCACCTCAACACGACTATAACATCGAGCTTCGGCAGCAGATGCGAAAGATGGCTGTCCAGAACCACATTATCTTCATTTTTGTGAAGGACTTTTATTTTCTTCGCATCAACAGCGAAGCTTTTCACTGATCTGTCATATGATGAGAAGAGCCTCTTTGAGATTATCTCCTTATTCAGATCAACGTACGAATAACCGAGTTTCCTTGCAGCCGCCCTGGCCAGAGAGCTCTTTCCAGTTCCAGGCGTTCCTGTTACAGCGATCCTCATAAGAGACTGTTTGAAAGCATCGTATTTATATTCAGATATGTTATTAGTGATATGAAAGGCGTTTCTGCTGTTATAGCAACAATACTCATCCTTATGATAACTGTTTCCCTAGCTGCTTCGGCCTATATCTTCTTCTCAAGCACACTCAGCGCCACACAGCAAACGGGGGAAAAGCAGATAGCAAGCACAACGCAGAAGCTGTCCACACAGTTCAATGTGGAAAGCGTCAAAGGAAATACAATCTATGTCAGGAACAACGGTATTGGTGATCTTGCCAACCTGACAGTTTTCGTAGACAATGTTCTTGTAAATACGTCCATGTCACCCATAAAGTCTGGAGGGACCGGAAGCGTTACGGTAAGCAGTTTCATAGACTACTCTTCCGCGAAATCCATGAAGGTCGGGGCGGGAGCGCTTTTCAACTCTCTAACGCTTACGTCTCTGCAAGGATACGATAGCCTTGCAGCGCACTGGAAATTCGACGAACCAGCAGGAGCAATTTACTTTGCAGATTCTTCCGGGAATAATTTTCAGGGATCTTGCTTCAGCAGCCAGTATTGCCCGGCCAGTGGCGCTACCGGAAAAGTGAATAAAGCCGCGAATTTCGACAAGGTTGATGATTATATACAAGTTTCGGATTCCAGTGTCCTACAATTAACAAACAGAGGAAGCATAGAAGCTTGGATATATAAAAATCAAAACGGTGGAGGGATCGTCTCAAAAACCAGCGGCAGCGGTTATTACTTAATCGATCAAGGCGGCCAAATAGTATTTGGATGGCTTTATTCAGCTGCTACGAGCAACCAAGTCGTGCCAACAGGCAGTTGGAATCATATTGCAGCAACCTATGATGGAGCTCAACTAAAAGTCTATATAAACGGATATCTGGATAAAACTCAATCTTATATTGGATCTGCATCTTCAACAGGTGCTATGCTATATATAGGCATGACTACAGCCGGTACACGTTACGGCGGCCTAATTGATGAACTCAGGATATGGAACAGAACGCTCAGCGGGGATGAGATAGAAGCCCACTACTTGGATGGGAAGTAAGCACTTATGGCTAGAGCAATCCTGTCCACAATATTCACAAGAAAATCCAGTATCTGCTCGACGAAACCTTTCTCTCTTTCCTGTATGTTGATGACCTTTGAGAGGACTGTAGAGTATCCATCGGACTGTATCGAGACCTGTATGAAGTTGTCCTCTGTTGATGCAGAGGTATAATTGAAAACAAACACCTTCCTGTCAAGCACTTCAGCGCTCTGTGTATTTCCTCTGAAAGTTGCCTGAATGCTTTGAGGCCTCTGTAAAAGATTTGTAACGGACAGAAGAACTGTAACAGACTCTCCAACTCTAACAGTTGCATTTGCAGCTAAAGAAAGATCAAGTGTTTTCACCTTGACAACCGAAACATCCTCGGATGCAAGGGCGCCTGCATTGTAGGCATAGACCTTGAAGTTCGTAGGCGGCGCTGTCATCTTCAGAGAGTTTATGCCATACTGCCCGTCTGTTGTGAAGAGATATGCGCCTGGGGCTGTTGCCATAAGCTCCTCGTTCGGAGTGACAGTCTTCTTGTCCACGACAAGACTCACACTTCCTGTGTCTGTCTTCTGAACGCTGACATTCACCTTTTCCCTGTTTCCGCCGATTGTGCTAATGCTTATCGGGCATACATACTTGTACGCGTCATTGACGGGCGCAGAGGGCTTGAAAATTGTAAAGATCTGCTTCTGGTTGCAGAAGCTGATGGGCTGGCTCGAATCTTCTGCCTTGAAGAATTCCGCACTGTTTATGGTGCAACTGGCAGTTTCGACCTTTGTTGCATAGCAGCCGTTCGCAGAAAGGTCTGTCTTTACAACAGCGAACCCGTTCCATACAGGATTGGCAAGCAGGGAAGATGAAGCCCTTATCAGGGGCTCCTCCTCTGTTTCAAGTGGTGTTATTGTGGCGCTGACTTTGGAGAGTTTTACCCTGAAGTCCCCGAATCCAACAGCACTTGCCTTCACCAGTGTGAAGATGCCGTCAGGTATTGTCAGGAACTTGATATGCGTGGCATCCACAAATCCTGATTCCATCCATGTCGGGTCTGCAGGGAAGCCTCCGGAATCTGTATAGATCTCAGTCCATCCATGCGCATTGAACGAAGCCTCTGCTGTATAACCCCTTCCATATGCATAACCTACAGCATAGGCAGCAGAATATCCCTGGCTTCTTGCCATTGAAAGCAGGACTGTGGCATATTCATCGCAGACGCCCTTTCTGAGATTAAGGGTCTCCTTTGCGGTAAGATTCACCTCCCCGTATGCCAGGTCATAAGTTATAGATTCATGCGTCCATTTCACCATCTCAGAAATCTTTTCAAAATCATTGTTGCCTGTGGCTACAGACTGCGCCAAGGAAACAACCTCAGGATCTGTAGATTGCACAAGATAGGTAGGCTTTAGGAACTCCTCCTTGTGATCTGTGGTTGCTGAGGTTTTCCTATATGTCCTGACTGTAGCTTGGACGGTGTAGTCGATTTTGTCAGGGGGCATATTGACTTCTATCTTTATCCATCTGTTGCCATAGCGATCCTCTACAAATATATAAGGATGGCTTACCTGGAGGCTCTCTATCTTCTGGAATTCGTCTTCTTGCGGAATGCTCACGTTGAACTCAACCTTCTGAACAGAGCCTACTGTCTCCACAGTGCCTTTTATCTCAACTTTTGAGAGCATCTCTGATATGGAAGGCGCATTCTCAAAGCTCAAGGCAGATGCTGAGACTGGTAGAACCAGAAACATTACAAATAGGGTTATTGCAAATCTCATAGGAGCATTTATATCTCTTAGTATTTATTATTTAGTTGATGTTATGTATTCTCTCTGGACCGAAAAATACAGGCCGATTGACTTCGAATCACTTGTAGGACAGGAGATAATAACGGACAGGATCAGGGAGCTTGTCACCTCCAAGCAGATGCTGCACATGCTCTTTGCGGGCCCGCCAGGCGTTGGAAAGAGCACAATGGCGCTTATCATTGCAAAGAGGCTCTTCGGCGGTTCCTGGAGAGGGAGCTTTCTGGAACTGAACTCATCGGATGAAAGGGGCATAGACGTTATAAGGAACAAGGTAAAGGAGTTCGCAAGGGTGAGAAGCGTTGGTGACTTCAACCAGAAGATTGTCTTCCTTGACGAGGCGGACGCATTGACATCAGAGGCTCAAAATGCATTGAGGCGCATCATGGAAACCTATTCTGAAAGCTGCAAGTTCATCTTGTCATGCAACTATCCTTCAAGGATAATCGACCCGATAAAATCGAGATGCGCACTATTCAGGTTCAGATCGCTGACAAAGGACGATGTGAAGAGGAGGCTGGCCGACATAGCGAAGATAGAAGGCATAAGCGTTAGTGACGAAGCGCTTGACACTGTAGGCGTGCTTGCAGACGGCGATCTGAGAAAAGGCATAAATATTCTTCAGGCTGCTGCAACAAACGCAAAGACTCTGGATGAGAAGATAATCTATGAGATTGCTTCCACAGCAAACCCCGCAGAGATAAAGGAGATGCTGAAGCTTTCCATTGATGGAAACTTCCTTGAGGCCAGGAAAATCCTGCAGAAGCTCTTCTTTGTTGACGGGGTCTCTGGCGAGGAGATACTAAAGAACCTGCTGACAGAAGTTCACAGGATGGAATATGACCATAAAGACAAATTGAAGCTGATAGAGAAGATAGGCGAGTATGAGTTCAGGATGGAGATGGGAAGCAACGAACTCATACAGATAGAGTCGCTTCTTGCGCAGTTTGCTGCCCTAAAGTGATCCTATGCTCCTGAACAAATACAGGCCGAGGAATCTTTCTGAGATATTCGGGCAGGAGTACTTGACAGAGGCATTGCTGCAGTGGCATTCGAAATGGGAGAAGGGCAAAGCGCTGTTGGTATGGGGCCCGACCGGAACCGGGAAGACCGCTGCTGTCACTGCCCTGGCGAAGGAGAAGAACCTCGACCTCATAGAACTAAGCACGGTTGACTCCAGGGATCTTGAGAGCGTAAGAAAAGTCATCACCTCTTCCGTCAACCAGAAATCGCTGTTTGGGAAGGGAAAGCTGATTTTCATTGATGACGTTGACTGCTTCGGATGGATTGATGACGACTTCGTAGAGGCTGTTACAGAAACCATAGAGAAGAGCGCATACCCTGTCATCATGACTGCAAACAATGCATACGACAGAAAGATAAGGCCGCTGCTTCCCTATTGCAAACAGATACCTATAAAGAAACTGGCTGAAGCTTCTGTTGAGAAAAGGCTTAGTCAGATAATAAAGCTCGAGAAGCTGGATATCCCTCCGCAGGCCATAAAACAGATTGCAAGGGGATGCGAGGGGGACATGAGAGCTGCTCTCATAGACCTTGAGCTCTATTCAAGAACAAAATCATTTGAAGGAAGGGAAAAAGAGAAGGCTATCTTCGACCTCCTAAAGCTCTTCTTCAAGGCGCAGACCCTGGATGAGGCCTTAAAACTCATAGACCTTTCTGACAAGGATCTGGATGAGCTGCTTGTGTGGATAGAAGAAAACGTATGCAGGGAGTACCCATCAAACAAGGACAGGGCGACGGCGTATGACCTTCTCAGCAGGGTGGACCTGTTCAAAAACAAGATATACAAGAACCAGAACTACAGGTACAGGATATACATGAGGAACCTTCTTGCAGGTATACCGCTCCATGCAAACGGAAACAACAAATACACAATGTACAATTTTCCGGATTCCATAAGGCTCCTGTCTGCGTCAAAGGAGAGCAGGGCAGAGGAGCAGAAGATGCAAATGGAACTGGCAAAGCAGTTGCACTGTTCAAAGAGGAATGTTAAAGTCCAGATGCCTTATCTCAAGCAGATAATCAAGTGATCATGCCACGCATTTTACCTGATTAACTGCATCTCCAAATCCTGTTGGACTCCCTTGGCTGAAATAGGGGGAGATAGGAGATGGTGTCCACTGATATCTTTGTCCAGGACTAGGCACAAAGTAATAATAACAGCCACTAGAATCTACATCTGAATAACCAGCATACTGACAGGACTGCCTTACTGCAGCAACCCCTCCATACACTGTTGTACACGGCTTCCAACCGCTCACACCACCCCATGCATCCAAAGGAAAAGTTGTAGGAAGTATAGCTGATTCAAAGCCAGCTTTGAACTTCGTACTGCTTACGAACTTCTTTGATGTGATATTTACTTCGAACAAAACATAGCAAGGAGATCCAGGATTTATGCTATGCGTGATCACTGATCCGTATCCCAGTTTTGCCAGCCTCCCTTTCAAGAATTCTTCCTCATAATCAAGATCGTTTTCAAGCTTTGAGCATGTGTTGTCCGCGTAGCTCACTGAGTTCTTTGTTGCGTTAATCAGAGCATCCTTAACCATAGAGGCATACTCGCCGTCTCGAAACTCTGCAAACCTTGTGGGATCAACCTTCCTGTAATCCGCAAAATATTGCGCTATCAGTACAAGAACAGCTATGATTATGACAACCGATATAACGAAGAACTGCCCCTTCATAGTATCCTTAGAGAATCTAATGCAAAGGACAGTTATAAAAGCTTATCAACGATGCACTAAAAATGAATGGAGCCGTGGGGGAGATTTGAACTCCCGGCCTCGTCCTCTTTGTCTTTAGGTACCAAGGACGCGCTCTACCAACTGAGCCACCACGGCACGCAAAGACATTTATGCTTAAGCCTTAATAAGATTTGCATGGTCGATGTTCCTACTATAAGGAAAAGGCTGCCTGCGATAGAGAAACCCATAGCAGAGATAAATCCAGAGAAGGATGTTAGGGTTAGGATACTTGGAACGGTCCTGGGGGTTGACTCAAACACTGTTGTTATAGACGATGGAACAGGAAAGGTGGAGGTTGTCTTTGAAGAGCCGCAAGAGTACATAAAGGAAGGCAATCTTATAAGAATTATCTCAAGAATCCTACCTCTGACTGAAGGATTCGAATGCAGGGGGGAATGCGTCCAGCAGCTGGACGGCTTTGATATGAAGCTTTATAAAAGAACGAGGGAAATCATAAAGAGGAGATAAAATGTTTTCTGCATTTCTCGATAGCTCTAAAGCAAAGGTGTTTAGAGACATTGTAGATATAGCATCTCAGATAGTAGATGAAGGAACAATAACAATAGGCAAAGAGGATTTGAAAATAAATGCAATAGACAGGGCAATGGTCGCAGCAATGACAATAAGAATGCCTAAGAGTTTCTTCGGCAACTATGATGCAAGTGAAGAGAAGTCCATAGGCATCAGCTTGCAAAATCTTCTTTCTGTGTTGAAAAGATGCAGAAATGAAGACAAGGTAAGGATCGCACTGAAGGATTCAAAGATGAACATAGATATTGAAGGAGAATTCAAGAGAAGCTTCTCAATACCTCTACTAGACTTGCCGCAAGAGGACCTTTCGAGGATAAACCAGCTAACCTATTCATCGTCTTTGGAGATCAATCCCGCAGCATTTGAAAACGGAATTGCTGACGCGGAAGTTATTTCTGATTCTGTTGTCGTTGACCTTAGGTCCGACGGATTCAAGATATCCGCAGAGGGAAACAACAGCAGGACAGAGCTTGACCTTGCTGCAGGAAGCCCTCTGTTAAGGATAGATGGAGCGACTCCTGCAAAGTCAAGATACCCGCTTGACTACCTGAAGAGAGCAGCAAAAGCAGCGAAGATATCACAGAAATTAAGACTGAGCTTTGGTCCCGATTTCCCACTGAAGATGGAATTCCTTGGAGATACAGATATTTCCATAATTGTTGCCCCAAGGGTATCTGAGGAGTAGTCTATAACGCCGATTTAGACCTGACATATTCTTTTATAATGCAGTTCATAGCAATATTAGTCAGTGTTGAAATGAGAGACCTTGTGTATTTCGCGCATATTATTCTAGGTATTTTGCTGGTAATACTGCCTATCATAATACTCCAGCTGAAGAAATCCAACCTAACAAGGCCGCTATCGGCGCTTACCGCAGCGGTAAGCTGGATACTTCTCGTTCCAGCAGGAATACTTTACGTGCTCTTCTATCCTGCAACAAAAACCGTGATAAAGGCAGGGGCATGGCCCTGGGCGCACTCAATAATCATGGAGACAAAGGAGCATTGGGGGCTGCTGCTTCCAATCATAGCAACTGTAGCAGCTATACTTGTCTTCACAGGAAAGGAGAAGGAAAGCAGGAAATGGTGGATATTGCTCCTTGTTCTGTCTATACTTATCGGAATAATGGGAAGGGTAATAAAGATGGGGGTGTTGGCATGAGGAAATTCAATGTTTATGCAGCCACAACGATAAGCTCATGGCTACTTTTCATACTTGTACTGGCAGCTGAACTCTATGCGCCGTTCAAGCTGTTGCTAGTAAGCTTACTCTTCCATCACTGGATAGCAAAGGGCGTTATAGTGGCATTGGCTTTCGTAGTTTCAGGGTTCTTCTTGAAAAGGAAGATAGTTGTGAATATAATCACGAAGCACACAGAGGAGCAGACTGCTTTCCACAGCGTCATAGCAGTGCTCCTGTTGATACTGTTATTCTATGTTATAGAATTTTTTGTGTGATTGCATGGGCAAAGTAAAGAAAGACGCTAAGACGGGAAAGAATACCATGCTGGGCATTGGCATATTGATCATAGCTGTCCTTGCCGGGATTTATTTTTTCTTCTTTACCCAGGGCAGCAGCAAAGAGATACCCTCATATGTCACAGGGGAGATGAGAGAGGCTTATGAATGGGCACTGACAGAAGAGGGAATCACTGTATTGGAACAGATGCCATGCTACTGCGGATGCAAGTACGAAGGTCATTTGCATACAAGGCACTGTTTCTGGCGGGATGACGGAACGTTTGACAAGCATGGCATAACATGCTCGGTGTGCCTTGACATAGCTGTAAAGGCGAAAAAGATGTATGAGGAAGGGAGCGACATATGCACTATCAGAAAGGCAATAGACTCCTTCTATGAGCCCAACAAGCATCTGGGAACAGACACGCCCCTTCCAGCCGGCTGCAGCGTGTAAGCATGGCAGAAGAACTTGCATTGGGCATAATAGTTGCAGCAGCCCTGGCTGACAGCATCAACCCCTGCGTATTTGGAGTTCTCATATTTTTGTTAGCTTACATGACGAAGGTCTTCAAAAGCAGCAGGAGGATGCTCCTTGCTGCGGGGATATACATAACAGCAGTCTATGTAACATACTTCCTTCTTGGGATGGGAATACTGACATTAGCGTATACAGCAGGGTTGGCAAAGCCGTTTTACCGCCTTGCGGCAACAATAGCAATACTCGCAGGGTTGCTTGAGATCAAGGACTATTTCTGGTATGGAAGATGGTTCTCCCTGCAAATGCTTCCCGGAACATCTGAAAGGATTAAGCACTATTCGAAGACCATGGAGAAGTTGGAGACAAACCATCCTGCATTGAGCCTGCTGATAGCAGCGCTTCTGGGAGTATTTGTCGTATTCGTGGAGTTGCCCTGCACAGGCGCCCCATATCTGGCCATACTCGGCCTTGTAGCGGCTGGCCAGTATGCAGAGGCAATACCCCTGCTGCTCCTGTACAACCTCATCTTCATTCTCCCTCTCTTTGTGATAGTAGGCATAGTATACTTTGGACGCACGACAAAGAACCTCGAGAAATGGAGAAAGGAGAACAGAGGGCTGATGAGACTTGGCATAGGACTGTTCTTGTTGGCACTGGGAACCTACATGTGGTGGGCTGTAATATAAAAAACCAAGAAATGAAAATCAAGGGAAATCTAATTTACTTCATCCTTGCTATCCAATTCCATGCAGCAGCGAAGAGCCATCCATAGAACGCCCCGCCGATCACGAACACAGGCAAGAGATAGGCTGAGCTCATCATTGTCCAAGAGCCTATGCCCCCCATGAAACCCATCATGTATCCCATCATAGAGGGGTATCCTAGGAATCCGTGCCAAAGCAGGCCAATAATCCAAGTTGTGAATCCTACTACGGCTCCAGCCTTCATCCACATGGAAACGTTTTGTTTTTCTGCCATAGATATTGCCTACAGCTAGTTGTCAGAACCCCCATAAATAGCCTTTGTTTACATCGGCGTTATAGAAGGCTTAAAAACTCCCCCCGCAATCTAATAATGGATTCATATGCCAACGCAGCGCGAGATAGGATATGCATTAATTGCAATCTCTTTGGTAATGATAGCCATAACTGCATATTCAACCGACAAGACAACAAAATTAAATGAAGTACTGCACCAAGACTGCAGCCTGCCTGAGGCTATCTGCCCATTCAACACATCCATACCATTAGAGAACGCCACGATCTTCTTCCTTGAGTTCGCTGTTTTGATTGCAGGCATATACTTCGTATTTAGGAAGCCTCTTCAAACAGCAGGAAAGCAGGGCATGGAAGACTACAAAAAACTAAAGAAGACTGCATCCGAGCTGAAAGGTGACGAGAAGAAGATATACGATATAGTACTGAACTCCAATGGATTCATCTTCCAGAATGAGCTGATAGAGAAGAGCAACTTGCATAAGGTTGCTGTAACACGAATCTTAGACAAGCTAGAAGGCAAGGGTTTGGTTGAAAGGCGTCGCAGGGGCATGTCTAATGCAATAGTACTAAAGCATTGAAACTAGTTTCACAACTGCCCATATATGGTATTTCAAGGCACATTATTCATGAACAAGGACAGCCTGGAAAAGGCCACGGTAGTGTTGCTGGTTGCCACTTTATTTGTTATGGCATTCAACGCGCTTCAGATAAGCGACCTGAAAAGCAGTTACTCTATCCAAGCCGCTTCCATAAAAACAGATGTAAGCGTTATCCCGAAGGGTGCGCCTGATGTCTATGGCAGTGAATTAGGGGTAAAATTTGATGATATCTCATCATCTGCACCGCAGAAGACGGATGATACAATCAAGAAGCTGGCGCAGCTTGATCTGAATATAAACCTCGACAAGGATCAGCTTGTCAGATACATCAATATAGCATCCCAGATAAGCTGCGAATACTGCTGTGATGCAGAATCCATAATATTCAAGAACGGAGACCCAGCCTGCGGTTGCGCTCATAGCTATGCCATGAGGGGCGTGGCGAAGTACCTGATAACGAAGCATGGAAGCGAATACACAGACGACCAGATACTGGAGGAGCTGGGAAAATGGAAAACGCTCTTCTTCCCGTCACAGATAACAGCAAAGGCAGATATCTTGCAGAGCAAGGGAGTTGAACTGAATTACATCAATCTGGCTTCCAACAAGTACAGAGGCCTGGAGAAAGGTGCTGAAGGGGGAATGGTAGGAGGCTGTTGATATGAAAAAAGAAGATTCTTACGACAAAGAAGAGGTTGGCTTGGCCCGCTACCTGGTTTTGGGCATTGTTGTCCTAATCCTTATTGTGTCCGTGGTGCAGAGCTTCCAGATAAACGCTATAAAAAGCGGAACGATTGATGCTTATGCTATTACAAAGACTGATTCTTCATACGATCAGATGATGAGGGAGATGCACCCAGAACAATATGCAGGAAACCAAGAGAATCAGATGGTTGGGGGTTGCTGATATGAAAGAAAGGATAACAGGGATCATTAGCTTCCTCATCTTCTCAATCCTTGGAAGTGGCAGGGTTTTTGCACACTGCCCGCTATGCACAGGAATAACAGCGGCGGCTGTCGCTACTGCAAGGGTAGCTGGGGTAGATGACATAATAGTGGGAACATTTGCAGGAGCTCTTACAATATCTACAGCGTTCTGGATGTCAAAATACCTGTCCAAGAGATTCGGCGCCAAGGCTGTCTTTAATCCTTATGCTTTGTCTGCAGCCTCCCTGATCCTGACAGTAGGGAGTTTGTATGTAGGGGGGGTTCTTGGCACAGTCCCAGCGTTCACATATGTTTTCGGAGTGGAGAGGTTGCTCTTCGGAATGGTCTTTGGCACTGCTACAACTCTGTTCTCATTCCAACTTCACAGCCTGCTCCGCAGCCTAAACAGCGGGAAGAATCATTTTCCTATGCAGGGCATAGTTGTTATGATTGCGCTTCTCGCACTGGCTGACCTGGGACTTTACTTGGCAGGCATTGTATGAACACGAAACTAAGGGGGGACATAAGCAAGGCCCAGGACCTGGTGATGGCTGTCACAAACCTGATAAGCCTTGAAGAGCACTTGGCGTTCACCGCAATGAAGACAGGAAACAGCGATTACCATCAGATAGCAAAGGGTGTCAGGAAAGTAAGAGTAAAATGCCTGAAGGAACTTATTGGGGAGCCTGCTGGAGAGCTGTGGTGCTGCTCAAAGCATACGCTTTCTGCAATGATGAGGCTAATGGAAGTTGCAAGCAGGGAGGAGGGGAAGAAGTGCGACGAGTATGTGAAGGCTGCTTTTGATCTCTATCAGTTATTCTGGCTGTTCAAGGAGGCAAGAAAGTCATGATGGAATTGAAATTGAGAAAATTAAAGACAAAATTCGGCAAGGCCTTAAAGAAGGCTCTGGCCTGCTGCTTTGAGGGATGAACATGAAGCCATACATATATGTTATAGTCATCGTGGCAATAATAGCGGTGATTGGATATTTCTTTCTCTTTTCAACGCCAAGCTCTGCGATGCCAGCCTATGCAACAAAGCATCCCCTAATCAAGGAGGCGTACACATTTGCACAGGAGAATGAAGGGGACCTTGAAGGGGTGAACTGCTACTGCGGCTGCATGATGCATGTGCACGAAGGAAGGATACATAGCAGAGGACTGGCAGACTGCTTCAGGACGCCTGAAGGCGGATGGGAGAGGCACGGAAGCGACTGTTCTATGTGCGTCAATGACGCACTGTCCGTGAAGGAGATGGCTGCAGAGGGGAAGAGCAAGGAAGAGATAAAAAGCTTCATCGATGCAAAGTATGCAGGGTCGGGACATGGCTAAAAGAGATAGAAATATTGCGGAGAAGACAGGTGTTGTTGGAGCAACAACCGGAGGTCTGGGAACGGGTTTTGCTGCATGCCACTCCGTATGCCAGTCTCTGATATCTTTGCTTGCGATTGTCGGCGTAAGCGTAATAGGGATGCCTCTGGCATTTCTGGAACCCTACAGTATTCCTCTATTGCTTCTTGGACTTGCATCCCTTGGCTACAGTGTCTGGCTATGCAAGAAACATCATCTATCGCTGAAAACACTAATCAAGCCTATTGCTATAGGCTTGATAATTGCAGTTTTTATTGTGCTCTCTATCTTTTCATATACAGCTTTTCAAACAACTGCAAATGACATATGCTCGCCAGAACCAGGTTACACAGAGGAGGAGTGGAGAGAACATATGTCGCATCATCCAAACCAATTTTCGGAGTGCCTAGATATTAAATAGGACTAGCCCCAATTAGTGTGAATATGGCAAAAGACATTGTCTGCGGAATGTATGTAGATGAAGAGAAGACGAAGTTCAAGGCAAAGCAGGACGGAATCGAATACTTCTTCTGCAGTCAGAACTGTCTAAATGATTTTCTGAAGCCGCATGTTGAGAAGAAGAACTTGAGGAACATAACGATCTTCTCCCTTATACTTGGCTCCATAACAGCAGTTTTGGAATACATCTACAAGATATCTGCCTTTGGAATCTCCAATCATATAATTTTGTTTTTGCTAGCAACGCCTGTGCAGTTCATAGGAGGGTGGAGATTCTACAAGGGAACACGCGATGCCCTGCGGTCAAGGCAGGCAAACATGGACAGCCTGATTGCTATAGGCACAAGCGCTGCATGGTTCTACAGCACTATAGTTGCATTTCAAGGAATACTATGGCCAATGATATTCCCTCCAGCAGCAAGCGGGGAACACGCTGTCTACTTTACTGAATCAGGATTAATCATAGGCTTCATTCTTCTCGGCAAATACATGGAACATATTGTCGGGGGAAAGGCTTCTCAGGCAATAAGAAAGCTTCTGGACCTACAGCCAAAGCTTGCAACAGTAGTGAAGGATGGAAAAGAAGAGAAAACACCGGTAGAGAAGATAATCTTGGGGGATGTCATACTGGTTAAGCCTGGGGAAGCGATACCTGTTGATGGAAAAATAATCTCAGGCTCTTCAGCAATAGATGAGTCAGCGATAACAGGGGAGAGCATACCTGTTGAGAAGAAAGCCGGTGACGAAGTTATTGGAGCCACAATAAACAAAAGCGGTCTGCTAAAAATCAAGGCAACCAAGGTAGGATCGCAGACAACGCTGGCCCAGATCGTGAAGATGGTGCAGGAGGCTATCTTGTCGAGAGCGCCGATGCAAAGACTGGCAGACCAGATTTCTGCATATTTTGTACCGGTGATAATAATAACAGCGATCATGTCATTCTCCTTCTGGTACTTTGTTGCTGGCATGCCGTTTTCAATGGCGCTCGCAATCCTAATAGCTGTTTTGATTATAGCCTGCCCATGCGCTTTGGGCATAGCAACCCCAGCAGCAATAATGATAGGCGCATCCAAGGGAGCAGAGTATGGAATTCTGATAAAGAGCGGGGAATATCTGGAAAGGGCGAAGAAGGTCAACGCCATAATATTTGACAAGACCGGAACACTGACAAAGGGCGAACCCAAGGCTACAGACTACATCGGTTTTGGCGTGAAGAACTCTGAGGTCTTGAGGATTGGAGCTATAGTTGAAAGGGGTTCTGAGCATCCTATAGCTGAAGCGATCATTAAGAAGGCTGCTGAGCTGCAGATCAGAATTCCTGAGTTAAAGAAATACAAAACAATCCCTGGAAAGGGAATCAAGGCAACCTATCTAAGAAAAACAGCCCTAGTTGGAAACAGGCTGTTCATGCAGGAGAACAAAATTTCATTGAAGAAAGCGGAAGATACCATACAGCTGTTGGAGAATCATGGCAAGACTGTTGTGATAGTTGCTTATGACAAGAAGCCAATCGGTGTGATAGCTGTTGCTGATACTTTGAAGGAGACATCAAAGAGCGCTGTCTCCAGCCTCAGGAGAATGGGAATAGATGTCTGGATGATTACTGGAGACAATGAGAGGACTGCGAAGGCTATTGCCAAGGAAGCTGGCATAGAAAATGTAATGGCCCATGTTCTGCCGCAAGACAAGGCAAAGAAAGTGAAGGAGCTTCAGCAGAGCGGAAAAGTTGTATCTGCAGTGGGTGATGGAATAAACGATGCTCCGATGCTTGCCGCAGCGGATGTTGGAATAGCAATAGGGGCTGGGACAGACATTGCAAAGGAAACGGGCGGTATAGTTCTGATAAGGAATGACCTTAGGGATGTTGCGACTGCCATTGATCTAAGCAAGAAGACCGTAAGGAAGATGAAGGAGAATCTCTTCTGGGCTTTCGTTTATAACATAGCGCTCATACCTGTGGCAGCCGGAATTCTTTATCCATCGTTCGGCATATTGCTGAACCCCATCTATGCGGCAATTGCTATGGCTTCTAGCTCTCTGACTGTTGTAACAAATTCAATGCTTCTGAACAGATACAAGCCTAAGTAGAATCTTTTTAAGCTCTGCCAAAAGAGTAGTATCATGCCTTTTGTACATAGGGATTTCAGTAAGCCAGAGTTCAAGAAAATTTCTGACGTAATCTGGGAAGTACCAACCAGCTTCAAACAGGGAATGAGGGTTCCTGTAAGAGTATTTGCGTCGAAAGGAATAGTGGATGCAATGGACCTTCAAGTCTATGACCAGATCACTAATGTTGCTACGCTCCCAGGAATCGTTAGACATGCAATGTGCATGCCCGATGGTCATAGCGGATACGGTTTTCCAATAGGTGGGGTAGCTGCATTTGATCCTGAGAACGGAGGAGTCATTTCTCCTGGAGGAATTGGATTTGATATTAATTGCGGGATGAGGTTGATAACTACAAACCTCACTCTGAAGGATGTCAAACCGCATATCAAAGAGCTTATTGACAACCTCTTTGAAAGAGTTCCTGCAGGCGTGGGTGAATCAGGTTTCTTCAAACTTAACGTGCAGCAGTTCAGGGAGGTTGCAGAGACTGGAGCGGAATATGCTATAAAGCAAGGCTACGGGTGGGAAGAGGACCTGGAGAGAACAGAAGAGAACGGGAACATGAAAGGCGCTGATGCTTCCAAAGTCTCAGAGAAGGCTTTGGAGAGAGGAAAGAAGCAGGTAGGAACATTGGGTAGTGGAAACCATTATCTCGAGATACAACACGTCAGACCGGAGAACATCTTTGACCAGGAAGCTGCTAAGGCTTACGGCATATTACCTGACCAGATTGTTATAATGTTCCACTGCGGATCAAGGGGTTTTGGGCACCAGATAGGGACAGACTATCTTGAGAAATTCCTCGGTGTTATGCAGAGCAAGTATAAAATACAGATCCTTGACAAGGAGCTTGCATGCGCTCCATTCAACTCTCCAGAGGGTCAGGATTATTTTGCGGCAATGAAGTGTGGAATAAACATGAGCTTCGCAAACAGGCAGGTTATCCTGCATAGGATCAGGGAAGCGTTCTCCAAGGTTATGAAGCAGAGCGCAGAGAGCCTGGGACTGAAGATGGTTTATGATGTTGCTCACAACACAGCGAAGATTGAGAAGTACAGGGTTGACGGAGAGGTGAAGGAGCTGGTTGTTCACAGGAAAGGCGCTACAAGGGCTTTGGGTCCGGGCAATCCAGAAGTTCCTTCGTTCTACAGGCATGTAGGGCAGCCTGTTATAATTGGTGGCAGCATGGAGACTGGATCCTGGCTGCTTGCAGGAACGAAAGGCGCAGAAGAACAGACATGGGGATCAACATGCCATGGATCTGGGCGAACGATGTCAAGATCAAGGGCAACAAGAATGTTCGATGGGCGAAAGCTTTTGCAAGACATGATGAAGAGAGGGATCTATGTGAAAGCAACATCGTTCGAAGGCGTTGCTGAGGAGGCAGGACCCGCATACAAGGACGTTGATGAGGTCATCAACGCCGCACATATCGCAGGTATTTCTAAGAGGGTTGTAAAATTCCTACCTCTTGGAAACGTTAAGGGCTGAGCTATGCCATACAAGTTCATCGAAGACATTGCTGTAGCAGACGTGGCATTCGAGGCAACAGGAAAGACTTTGGAAGAGCTTTTTGAGTCTGCGGCGCTAGCCACTACAAATGTAATGATAAGGAATCTTGAATCTATCAAACCTAAGGTAAAGAAAACCGTAAAAATCCAGGCGAGTGATGTTGAGAATCTTCTTCACAAATTCCTCAGCGAGATTGTTTTCCTGAAAGACGCAAAACGTCTTGTCTTCATCAGCTACAAGCTGAAGATAGACGAAAAAAAGAACTCATTGGAGGCGGTTCTTTATGGAGACAAGCTTGACAGGAATAAGCAGATACATATCGTGGATGTCAAAGCAGTAACGTGGCATCTCTTCAAAGTTGAGAAAACTCAGAAAGGTTGGAGAGCTCAGGTGATCCTGGATATCTGATTACATCTTTTCAGGCGCATCAATGCCAAGCACAGACAAGCCGCTCTTCATCACGACTCTGACAGAGTCCACAAGTTTCAGCCTAGCAAGCATTACCTTCTTTTCAGCTTTCAGAACAGGAACGTTCTGATAGTAGTTGTTGAATGTCTCTGCCAAGCTGTAGAGATAACTCGAAAGAATGTTAGGCCTAAGCTGATTGAGCGAGCTTCTGACAACTGATGGATATCTTGCAAGCAACCTCAGGAGTTCAATCTCCTTCTGCTCCTTCAGAAGCGCTGCATTAAACTTCCCTGCCCTCTTCTTTGATTTTCTCAGTATGGAAGATGCCCTTGCATGCGTATACTGCAGATAAGGCCCTGTATCACCCTCGAACCTGACAGCTTCGTCTATGTTGAATATTATGTTCTTCTCTGGTGAGATTCTGATTGTCCCATATCTTATTGAAGCAACCGTTATTGAATCGGCCAGCTTCTCAATGTCTTTTGTTTTCATCTCAGGGTATCTTCTTTTTAATTCCTCTGAGGCTTTCTCCTTAACTTCCTTAATCATGTCCTCAACAAGAACAACCTCGCCTTTCCTTGTGCTCATCTTCTTTCCGCCTTCCAAAAGAACAAAGGAGTAATGAACAACCTTCGGCGGTTTTGCATTCAATAACCCGAGCAGATAAGATAGCTGTTCGAAGTAGAGCTTCTGTTCCTCCCCTAGGACAATCACATTCACATCCTTTCCTTTGGCTGCCTTGTCCAGGGCATATGCAACATCCCTTAGCATATAGAGTGAAGTCCCATCTGATCTTGTTAAAACGAAATGTGTGTTCTTGTACTTTACAACCTTTCTTCCATCATCATCAACAAACACCTGTCCTGTTTTTTCTAGAGCTTTCAGGACCTTTTCCGTCCTCTTTGATCTTATGTAATCGCTCTCAAAATCAAAAGAATCATAATAGATGTTCAGCCTAGCAAGAACGCTCTTCTGGCCATCAAGGCTTATCTTCACAATGTCCTTTATCTGCTTTATCGCCTTTTTGTCTCCCTTCTCGAATCTCTGCAGGAACTTGAAAATCTCCTGCTCCACAGACTTGTTTTTCTCAAGAAGCTCATTTGCCTTCACATACTCATTGAGCAGATCATGGAACTTCAGCTTCTTTCCCCTGCTTGCCCAGACAAGAAGAACAATCTGCTTACCTACATCATTGACATAATAGTGCACCTCCGTCTTGTATCCAGCGAATCTCATGAGCCTGACCAAGGTATCGCCTATTATGGCATTCCTCGCCCTTCCCACATGAGGCGAAGCGTTTGGGTTTATGCTGCTATGTTCTATCAGCACCTTTCCCTTTGCGAAATTGCCGCCGTATTTGCTGCTTACGCCTTTGAGAACACCTTCTCCTGTAGAAGCCCAATCAATATAGAAGTTCACATAGGGTCCTATCGGCTTTGCAGCCATTCCCCGTAGCTTGAAGTCTCCTGCAACTACTTTGGCTATCTCAGCAGGGTTCTTTCCCTGCTCTTTTGCAAGGCCAAAGCACGGATAAGAGAAGTCCCCAAAACCCTCCCCCTCCGGCTCCTGTATCTGTGAGGGCTCAACATGCAACTGTTCAGCTATTCTGTCTTTAAGGCTGTTCCATGTATCCATACCTCAAATTCGCTCTTTTGCGATTTAAATATCACTTCTTTGAGAGGTAGAGAGAAGTTATGGAAAGGGTAACCAAAGGCGAGACTAGGGTGGAGAAGAAAGTCTGCAGAAGCTCATATCTGTTTAGAAGTATCATCGGCAAGACAAAGACCAGACCCAGAACTGCAAACAACAGCAGTATCTGGACGTACTTCTTCCTGGCCATGTTGAAGCTGAAGTATACCGACTCAATAGCCTTCTTGTTCGAAATAACTATTGCCTGGTCGACAAAGCTGAAGAGAATTATGAAAAGAAGCCAAACCGCAACACCCAAATAAAGCCCTAATGGAACCGCTGCCAAAAGAAGGACAGGCACCAGTGTTGCGAATGCTATAAGGATGACCAGTACATTTGCAAAAAGGATAGTTCTCCACTTCGCGTTGAAGGTGGCTTGGAGAGTATGCAGATCGGTTCTTCCTTTCAGCGACTCTGCGCACATCTTTACTATGCCCGCGCTTACGATGACTGAGACCGCAGTCAGAATGACCACGAAAGGCGAGAAAAGAAGCAGCATGTACATGGAAGAGAAGTCCGAGGGTCCGCTAAATTGCGCTCCAAAATAGGAAGCGAAGCTGCCAATAAGCGCTATAAACAAAGATGCGGCAAAGAGCTCCAGAAAATTCCTCTGATAGGCTCCTATAGCATTTCTGATATGTTCAATGCACATTAAATCAATACTGTTACTATTAGTTCGAATGCAGCAAGTGTCAGGCAGATTGCAACTACATGCATGGGCTGCATCTTTATCTTAGCCTTATCCTCCTCATAATATCTGACTAATCCAGCCATTCCTGACGGGGACTGCAGCTGCTGTTTTTCAGCCATAACAACAGTAATGGCTAGAATAGTTTATAAAGACTGCTTTTAGCAATCCAAAACTAGTAGTGTGCTGGACATAGCCCGTCTTCTGTTAAGCGGATCCCGCAAAAGCGTTCATCTGACCGCACGATGACATTCATCTTAGCAGCCTACCCGCTCCCATCATGGGAGCCTACTTGGCCTTGCACCTCGCCGACGTATCCCTTAAACCGTTCAGTTAAAGACATGAAGCCCTTCTGAACACGTCCCCCGCTCTCGCAGGTACCCTTTGGGCGGCGAATATCTAGGGTGGACGGAACTTCCTCCCTTTCGGGAAAGTCATCTGTCCAGCTCACTAAATATAATAGAAATTAGACTCTATAAAAAGGTTGCCATAAACAGTAAATTTCTGAAAGATAATCAGCCCGAGCCGCCAGCGCCATCTGCGTCAGCTTGGTCATATCTTGTTTGCTTGTCTTTGTAACCGCTTTCAACTTGCCTTGAAGCATGCATCCACAAATCCATGGTCATGTTGTCCATGTTTATAGGTGGTCTGCCCATCTTAGGTTCCATATTTATCGCTTTATTCTCAGTAAATCTTACTGGAACCTGAATATAAAGCTGTAGGTTTTAAGGTTCTTATCGATATTTATAAATAAACTCTATATAATTTATGAGCAGATCCTGGGAAAGGCCATTCTTCGCCCTTATTCTACTTATTTCAGTATTCGCATTGCCAGTCTCTGCTGCACCACAATGGTCTAATCCAGTGTTCGCGCCCGAAAACCATTCAGTGTATGTGCCAAGCGCAACTTATACATTCTACATAACATGGTCGTCGGAAGCAGCTGTTTCTTTGATAGAAGCGAATTTCACAGGAACATATGCAAATTATACAGCAACAAAAGATGGGACAACATACTATTATTCCATAAGAGACCTTGGCGCAGGGGGATATGGAATAAGATTCTACGCAAATAACTCCACTGATAACACTATATTCAATGTAACAAGCCCGCTAAATTATACAGTAGCAAAGGCACAACCTATAACGAAAATATACATAAACAATTCAGAATCCGGTGAAGTAACTATAGAAAACAATACAGGAGCCCTACTTGCTGCAGATCTTCTCAATACAACAATACTAACCAGCAACTTTGGGTTCGAGGTAGGGAGGACGACGGATCCATCCCTGCCAAATGGCTGGACCTATGGAGATATATTCACATATAGCATCACAGACTCTCTCTCCTGGACATGGAATCCGCTCTATAGCCTAGACAATTTCACCGGAGCCAGAAGCCTCCTCTATAACTTTAGCGACAACAACCCCAATCATGCCGCCTACTTTGTAAGAAGCAATTTTTTCCCTATTAATAATTCTATGAATTATACAATAATCGCATATGTAAAACCTAATATGACATTCAACGCTAGCAGGGGCAAACCGTCCACATACGGCCTATGGATTGATTTTACAACACTGGATGAATTTAATAATTTCGACTCGCCAGATGGCACTGCAGGAGTCTTATTAAATAACACTGATATCTTCATAGATCGTGCTGAGGATAATCCTAGTATAATAAGAGAAACAAAAATGGAAGATGCAAGCAAAGAAGGCTGGAAAAAGGTAACCATCTTGCTGAATAGTTCCAATATACCTTCTACCTCAGTGAAGGGACAGATCACCTTCGGGAGTTATGATCTGGTTTATGACGGAACAGTTTTAGTGGATGACATAATGGTATTGGGAGAAGGTCAGAGGCTGAACAAAACAGTGAATATATCATCCAATCTGACAGGATTCGGTCAGGATAAAGCAGGAACTCCATTATTAAGCAACGAAACTAGAGTAGTTGGGACAGGGCTTTACAACATTACATCGTTTTTCCTTGAGGACCAGAACTATTCTTTCGCTTCCGAGGCACATAATCTGATATCGGGATTAACAACCTCTATGACAGTCACGTCAGAAAATAGCAGCTATTCGCAAACAACAGGGGTTGGAATAGAACAGTTCAACGCAAAGATTATAGTGAACTATACTAATAGTAGCGGTTTCGTTATAGCTGGTCCATCTACTACATGCAGAGCAACAACGAATGTTACAGACTCCACATATATACTGGCTTATAGCAGCGGATCGAAGACCTACAATCTGACTATTCCGACAGACATGTTGTTTGGAAGCGTACTGATTAGTGTAACATGTTCAGGCAACCGTACATATATGCCTAATACAACCTCAACTACCTTTGGCGTATGGCAGAATATGTATTTCAGAGAGAATGACACAGATGTATCATTTGCAAATGGGGCTTACAATACTACAAGAGTATTCAATTCCTCTATACCGTCAACATCAAATTGGTACATATCAAACCTCTCTGTAAATACCAGTACAACAACAGGAAGCCTTGCAAGATTTGTTCTGCTGAGCAACGGAACCAATGGAGGTTATGGAACGGAGTATTTGCTCAAAGGAAATGCAAGTATACGAGGAAACATATCCGTCAATGACAGCTCTCTTGAATACTACCCATGCCTCCAACACTATGATTCAGAGTTCAACCTAGTAGAAGAAAGCTGCGGCTCTCAGAGAGTGAAAGCTGCAAACAACACCTATGGGGTAGACGAATTCGAAGTATTTGTCAACCTATGGGAACCGAAATCTGGAGAATACTTGGCTGTGGACTGGCGCTATAACTGGACCGGAGAGGCTGGAATAGGTGCATCATTCAATATTACATACAACTCTTCCCTGGAAACGCCGAATGTGGTGATTTACAGCGCACAGCCTCTAAGCCTAAAAATAACAGAATACGATCCTGTGCAACAAAGTACAGACTATACTGTAAGCAGCTTACAGGAAGCTGATGCATTATTCTCCACAAAAATATCATTCAATAACACGCAAAGTATAAGGATTAGAAGATCATATAATTATCTATTTCCCATATATGATGCGAATATAAGTTTTGTTACTGTAAGATCTTCCACCAATGCGATTTTGAATAATACAATCACGCATATAAACGAAGGATCAATAACACATACAATACTAGGTCCTCTGAGATCGTCTTCGCAGAGACATAGGACTAGCTTCACCAGTGAGCAGTTTACAGCAGCAGGAGTAAAGAATGAAACAGTAGCATGGACATGCATAAACTGCATACATGCAGCAGAAACCCTGACAAGAGAAACACTAACCGTAAAGCAATGGAATGTCAGCGTTCACAGCCATCTGACTTCTGGAAAGGACATTCATAATGTAACAGCAATCACGGACTACTCTGCCTATGGGGCATACAGCGGGTGGGCATTCGCAATAAACGTCACTAACAGCAGCGGAATGCTTGATGTCACAAACCAGTCAACAATCTATAGCAACAACACAATAAAGCTACCGAAGACAAAACTTTCAACTGTTATCTTCACTATAACAGCAACTGGAAAGTCCAATGGAGTGGCTTGCACTGCAAGCAATGAATGCGCAACAAACAACTGCTGCGGCAGTGTCTGTTCTTCCTCATGCACGGTCACAAATACGGTAAGCGGAAGCGGAGGCGGGGGAGGAATATCCACAACAAGCAGGGATG
>DATDXV010000036.1:0-18087 GCA_035289205.1 archaeon | reverse complement strand
AAGAGGTAAATATAAGAACTCTATTCTATTACTATTCACAGGGGTCCGTAGTCTAGCTTGGTAGGATAGCATGAAAGTGCCCTATTACTTGCCTTGGGAGCAAGAGACCGGTGTTCAAATCACCGCGGGCCCACCACTATTTTAGTAAGTACATTCTCCATTGCAACAAAGTTTACCATTTTTCAGTGTTGTATAACATGGCAATGATCACATTCTCTATGTCCGCATTTCTTGCAATTTTTTTCGTAAATTAACCTTCCATAGAATAAGTAGCGCCGCAGACTTCGCACTTGAACATCAATATTTTTCCATGCTTCGCCAGGTTCGTGTCAGGCCCCCCGCATTCTTTGCAGATAACATATCTCTTCGCATAGTCCTCTATTTTTTTCTGCACAACGCTCCCCATGACCCTCGAGTTCAGCACAGCCCTCTGTCCTTCAAGGTTCGCAGGGGTTCCGAACTCCTTCGACAAGAACTTCAATATTTGTTGCGGCTCCCTTCTGAACGCCCCTGAAATTGTTAAGAAATTTTTTATAATGGTGGTGTTTCCCTCAATAGCAATCTCAGCCTTCGGTATCTCGAACCGCTCACCCTTCTGAATGCTCTTGGGCATCTCCTTCTCTGCCTTTTCCAATAGCTCTTCGTAGTTCATCATAATCTCCTTATTATATCGAGACCTCTTAAATACCTCGGCGCTTCTTTAGGAGGTTTGTATGAACCATCAATCAGCGCCAGATTCCATCTGGATTTCTCCTTGCGGTTTTTTCGGACCATCAGATCACAGCTTCTTTATTCTTCCAGGCGTCGGTTCGAAACAGACACCATCCTGCAATAACTCTTGTATAGCCAAGTCCGCAACAGTCTCCCCAACGCCTGCCTCAGCTATGACACTTTTGTACTCCACGCCTGTTCCCTCATCCAATTTTGTAATAGCCTTCAGTATAAGGTCCTTGGCTTCGGTTGTTTTAATCTCATCGTCCTGTATCTCTGTGAAAGCGTCCATTGCCTCAAGGATCGCTTCAGCTTCCTCATAGGGCATAAAAGGAATTATAACCTTCTTCAGTTCATTCAGGTCTGTGATCTGCTTCTTTATGTCGCGCAACTTGGAGATTTTCTTCTTCTGCTCAAGCACAATCCTGTTGAGTTCAAGCATCCGCAGCGTCTCGCTGTTGGGAGGGACCTTCCTGACGATCTCGGGCATGATGTAGACCTCCCCTCCATACTCCCTGACCTTTCCCATCACATCAACGAGGTCCCCGGGGTTGATCTCATTGAATATTTTTATGTTAACGAACGACTTGCAGCGTATTGTGTCTCTGCCGTTGTCCAGGGTGATTGCAGCGTATTTCTCATCAGGGGAAATGTACTTGTCCACAACCAAGGCCATTATCCTTGCCCTGGAGATTCTCCTTCCAAAGTGACTGAGTATATAGCTCCCCTCCATCCCCCCTTTCTTGACAAACCTCCCTCCGGTCAGCTCCTCCACAGAGACCTTCAAAGCAGTGAACCTTCTGTTCTCCATCTATCTCGCCCTCGCAATGAATCCTTGGAACGGCTCATAGAGCGTCCCATCCCTCTTCAATCTCTCAATCAGCTCGTCTGTTACAGACTCCTCCACTCCTTCGTCCCTTGCAGCAATCCTTAATTCCTCTCGAGATATCTGCTTTCCGAACTTCTTCTCCATCCTGATGATCAGGTCAAGCAGCAAATTGATTTTTCCTCTCTGCGAACTTGCGATCCCTTCTGTCCTGTCAATATCTATCTTCCCTGTGTCAAAGTCATAAGCCAGTTCCCTGATGGAGAAGCTCATTATGTCTATGGCGCGCATAGCGTCATCCTTTGTCACAACCGGAGAAAGCCTGATTCTGGCAGAAGCCTCTGAAAGACGCATCAGGGCCTCGTTCTGTCTAAGCGTAATGGCAAGCGTTTCGTCCGTTGACATGGACCTCATCTTGATGTAATAGTTCTTCATCTCCTCCAGCGCATCCCTTGTCATTTCAGGCGAGCAGTTCTTCCTGCAGTATGCAATGAATTTTTTCAGGAGCTGGACAGAGATGACAGGTTCAACCTTGTCAGGCCTCAGTCTTGCCTCCATGATATGCGTAGCCATCTTCTCATCAAGCTCCCTGTCAGGTATGTCGCGCAAAACAAACTTCAGATCAAACCTGGACAGCAGGGTCAGGGGTATGTCTGTCTGCTCGCCTATGGGCCTTGCCCTGTCGAATCTGCTGTATTTCGGATTCGCCCCAGCCAGCACAGCTGTCTGCGAGGGAAGCGTGGCAACTATCGAAGCCTTCGCTATGCTTATGGTGTTATGAAGAACCAAGCATTCGCTTACGAAAGACCTCGTAGGCTCCACTGTAACATCATAAACCCATTTATCTGTAGTATTTTTTATTGGTTCCACTTTAGTAACCTTTGTCCATTCAATATCTCCAAATGCCAATTTCTCTAATTCAATCAAATCTTGCTTTGAAGACAAAGATCTTAATATCAAACGACGTAGATGATTCCTTAGCATATCTATCTTTATTTTATCATTGGATTCTTCCCATCTACCAACTAAATATGATGATAAGCCCATATTTTTAGCTAGTTCATTCCTCGATATATCAAGGATTTCTCTCATTTTAGATGAGTATAACATTGGATTTCTATCAAGCAATTCTAAAGATTTTTGCAGAAGATTAACCTTTTTATTCAACAATAATACATATTTTTGTAAGGTTTTCTTATATAAATTATGTTTGCCCAATGTATATCCTATGTTTTCTCTTTGAGCAACTCTAAGTTTTTTGAAAAGGCTGCGTAGTGACAATGCACAGTTAGGAACTACATTAACAACAGAACGATATGTTTTATCCTTGGATAAATACTTGGATACTCGCAAGCTTTTCTTTTTTGATAAAAATCCTATTTCATTATAGAAGTTCTTGATATTATCTTGGCCCGATATATCGACTTTATAATATAAACCGTCTCTTTGTATGCTCGATCTTATCTCAAATCTAAGCAATTGATCTTGGACCTGCTTTGCCAGCTCTTTATTTGGGGTCGACAAGGATATTCGTAACCCATTTCTCAAAACATTTACACTAGTTCCATCTCCATCAAAAAGTGCTCTAATTAATTTTGCCATATCTTCTTTCTTGCAATTAAGTAATTCTAAAGGAATCCTCTTTTTGAAATCACTTTCTAAAAGCATAGGATCTATCTGTTTCAAATAGTCAACCAACTGAACAGATACATATCTAACAGAAGTTTGTTTGTCATTAACCCTTTGCACATAGGGGCTTATTTTAAACAGTTTCTTAGTAGTGTTTATATAATCATTTATGAGGTCTTTGTTTGCATTGCCAAAGTTAATCCCGTTTTTTATACCTCTATTTAATTCGTAGCCTCCATCGCTTATATGATATCCTATGAATTTACACAATTCAGGTCCATTATGATCTGGAAAAGACACTTTCTTTATTCTCTTGTCAGTTAGATTATTTTCTAGTTTGAACATTTGCACTTTACCGTCTATAGGAAGTTTTTTGGGAATAGGAAAGAACTCGCAGTTTTTAACTTCTATGGCTGGTATTGTAGTGATTCTACCGTCTCTAACAACCCAGCAAGGATGTTCTGGTGTAACTACTATTTCTCTGCCATGCTGAGTTCTGATTTTTATAAGGGTGTCAGGGGCTTTATGCTTACTGACTCTGTTTATATTTACTGGGAAGATTTCTTTGAAGTCAGTAGTGTATATTTTACGACCCAGATCGTTTATCGGTAATATTAAACAATCTACACCCTCTATAATTCTCTCCGGATAGGTTTTGAAGATGTTCTCTACAAAATCTCCAATTTTGACTATTTTATCGTCTATTATCATTTCAAATGAATGTGCAAATGATTGTTGCTCTAGACTTTCATGTAGCGCAATCTGGTCTTCCTTGGACATCTTCTCAAACTCGTCTATGGAAAGCAGGCTCTTGTTGGTAAGCACCATCGCTCCCGCCTCCAGCACCCATCCGCCCATAAACTCCTCATCCTTGGTTACGCTTGCCGTAAGTCCGACAGCCGATGTCCCCCTTCCGGAAACATATTTTCCTCTTGGCATTATGGTTGAGACAAGCTTCAGTATCTGCGATTTGGCTGTATTATGAGATACAATGCCGTTTGCTACGAATCTGTTCTGCTTTGGAACCTCTATGTCATATACAGTCTCTGGAAGATGATAAGCAATCTTTACAATCCTCTCCCACCACTGCCCGCCTCTCTTTCTGGGCAATTTGCCAACCTCTTCCGCCAGCTTCTCGATTTTTATTTTCTTCTTCTTGCAATTAAACCCTATGGATTTGACAAATTTCTGTATAGATCCTGCCTGTCTTATCACAAGATTATTCCCATAAATTCTTGAATGGATACCAAATCTGAGGAATAAGACTTGCATGTCGCGCAAAAGTTCCACATCCTTCGCCTTATAATAAATTCCTCTGCGACCTCTTCCTGTAGGAATTGCAGAGCCGTCCCCGTCATATAGCCAGGAAAGAAATGCGGCTACTACGCTGTTTCTAGAATTCATTATAAGATCCGGAACTCTTTTTACCCGTAGGAAGTGCAGTAAGCTGCCCAAAGCACGATAGTTAAAAACCATTTCTGTATTCATGCCTTTGGTTGTCTTCTTATAGTTGAATCTGGGTTCCGCATCAAACAGCTCTTTAAAGAAGCTTTGCATGGTTGGCAATAAGTCCAGTTCTTCATAATTGAATACAGCGCCCACCCTATATTTTTGCGCCCAACCATCTGCCAGCAAATATCCAAGTACGCTGGCTAATTTCTCATCAACAACCCTAGGTATCTTTATTTCTTTGCTCTGAGGGCCCATATTTTTATCAAGTTCCCAGTTGGTTTTTACATAACTGTGGATGCTACAGGGTATCCATATAGCTGTTCTTACCTCATCGCCCAGCCTTAGCTCATCAAGGCGCTTCCATCCATCCTTGGTCAGCAGAGGATGATTGAAAGTGCCCTTTATACTTTTGCCGCTTTCAGTTATGATTTCCATAACCTGCTGAAAGTCATATTTGTGAAATATCTTAGCTATGCCTCTCTGATAGCCCTGTGCAAGATACACAGGTATGTTGATATTCTGAAGATGTTTCTCTCCTATAGACTCCATCTTCATTATTGCCCCGTTGCCCAAAACCACTCTTTCATCCCCAACTAAGCAAGCAGGTTCCCCAAGCAATAAAATATGAATGTCGCCTCTCAGCCTTGTCCCATCCGGCATTTTGTGGGGAACGCCTCCGAAGATCTGCAGAGCAATCGCCTCCTTGACTTTCTCCAGCCCGTATATGGACGGGGCGATCGAGGCTGTCAGTTTTTTGTATACATCAGGATCCGCTGACAGTTCCTTGATGATCCTCTCGTCCTCGGGCGTGAGATCGATCTCCTCCCACTCGATCTCAGCGTTCTCCACGTTATTGGCTTCTATGATAACATCCAGCTGGGTTCCGGGCTTTCCCTTCACGACCCTTCTGATATCTCTCATAACCCCATAAACCCTGACCCTTGCGCCTGGATCAGTCTTCCTCTGCATCTCTGTTGATGTTAAGCTGGTTTTTAGATAGACAGTAATCATTCCAGGTTTGTCCCCAGTTACTATCTCGTAAGGCTCTTCAATCACAATGTACCTCATGTCCCTGAGCTTTGTGGAAACTGGATTAAAATCAAACTTGCCCTTGCAACTTCCCATATGTTTCCCGCAGTCGCCCATGCAATCGCAGAACATCGGGGTCTTTATCTGCTTGTTGATCTGCTCCACGGTCTTCAGGTAATCGCAGCTCTGGCACTTGAAAACAGCTTCGTATATCTCAGGCCTTATGTCAGAGGCCCTTCTAACAGTTCCGTCAACAACAATCAATTTTCCTATGTGAGCTGATCGCAGGTCCCTGATCCTCTTGTGGCACTGCTGGGGGATGTTGAAGATCCTTATCTCCAGCTCCTCCCCCTCATTTGATCCCACATTCTTCGCAGCGTCCCTCATCTCTTCAAGGGCTGTCGCAGGTTCGTTCATGAGGAAATCCGCGATATTCGGATAGCGGTCGAGAAGGGAAAAGTCAACCTCAATGGATTTTTTCCCTTCGGCCTGCGCAGTCAAAATCTGGTTTAGGTAATACTTCCTGAAGAAGTCCTCCAGTTCATCTACTCTTGATTCTTTTTGTTCAAGCATCTGCTTAGAAATCATGTCTTTTTTATTGTTTTGTAGATTTAAATGCCTTTATCCAGAGGAAAATTTTTCCATATTCTGTTTTCCAGTGGAAAACTATGGTCTGCTCTTCCTTGACAATGACTTCAGCTTCTTGTCAACCTTTTCGACAGCCCTCTTCACATCGGAAATTCCCCTTCCGCCTGTGCAGATCAGCTTTCCGGATCCGAAAAGAAGGAACGTTACCTTCGGGTCCTCCATCCTATAGACAAGACCGGGAAACTGCTCGGGTTCGTACTCCGTATTCTCAAGGTTGAACGCGATCATGTCTAAGTTTAATTCTCGGTCAAGTTTTGCAGAGGCAACAATGTTCTCCAATTGAACCTTGTAGTTTGGAGGGACCTTTATGTTGATCTTCGCAAGGTCCTTTACGATTCTCGCAACAGCCAACTTTGCATCCTTCGGAGACTTTGCCCCTGTGCAAACAACCTTTCCGGAAGAAAAGATCAAAGCAGCAGCCTTCGGCTCCTTTAACCTGTAGACAAGGCCCGGGAACTGTTCAGGTTCGTATTCAACTCCATCCCAGTTTGCGACCAGCTTTTCAAGTTTTATGCTGACATTAAGCGTCGCAGAAGCAACAACATTCTCAACTTTTATCCGAAAACCCATTTAGAATCACCTATCTTTAAAGAGCGAAACTAGTATTTAAATACTATTTAAAGGGTTGCTTACAAAAGATTTGCATGAAACTAGTAGCATTGTTCTCTGGAGGGAAGGACTCCACATATGCGTTGTACAAAGCCCTGCAACAAGGACACGAGATTGTAACACTTCTCACAGTTTACAGCAAGAACCATGAGAGCTACATGTATGACACCTCAAACACATTCCTTGCAAAACTGCAGGCAGAAGCAATGGGACTGAAGATCATAGAAGCGAAGAGCGCTGGAAAAAAGGAAGAGGAGGTTGAAGATTTAAAACAGTTTCTTAGCAAGATCAAGGCAGAAGGAGTTGTCTGCGGTGCCCTTGCCTCTGACTATCAGAGGATACGGGTCCAGAGAGTCTGCGACGAACTCGGTCTGAAGCTTCTAGCGCCATTGTGGCACACAGAGTTCGAGCAGTATCTTCGCAACATTGTGAAGGACGGCTTTGAAGTTATATTCACAAGAGTTGCTGCGCACGGACTGGATGAGAGATGGCTGGGAAGAAGGTTGGATGAAGCCGCAATCAAGGATCTTATAGATATTGCAAAGAAGACAAGGATGAACCTTGGCGGGGAGGGCGGGGAATATGACAGCAAAGTCCTGTTTGGCCCCATATTCAGGAGAAGGATAACGATAAAGAAATCGAAAAAAATCTGGGATAAACAGACCAGCTCTGGTGAGTTTGTTATTGAGGAAGCCGCTTTGGGCTAGGCATACGAGCCGTTTCCATCTTTCTCTGGTCTTAACGGGATGAATCCATGACTACCCTGCATATGTTCTACGGTAGGATATCTGAATATTCTTAGCCACCTGTCTGCTGTCTGCTCTGTTACCTGTTCATAAATCTTGGTAACGCTCTCTCCGGCCTCGTTCCATATTGCCTCCTCCTGCCTCGCTATCCTATCTTCTCTTCTCTGTCTCCACCTGTCGGCTACGACTGTAGTTCCTACTATCCATAAGGCAGAAGCCATTAAGGCCCAGTCCTTTGGGTGAATATGTATCGATCCCACATGCAGATCCACATCCTGGAATGCATCAGGCCATATCTCATACAATCCAGCTGCCCCGCCGATTCTCAAAGCACCTACATCCAGTACAGCCTTCTTCACAGTCTCAAGTCTTGCAATCTGCTGGCTCTTCAACCTATCCTGCCTTTTTCTGGTCTTGTTGTAAACGTCTGCAATGCGTCCTCCATGAAATTCTATTTTCTGTATATAGGCGTCAAGGAATTCCCTTGTTCTTCCAGCAGACCTCTTTCTTTTCTCATATAATTCATCAAGCATAGACTTGGCTCTTAGAGCCTGAGTCAGTTCCTCTTCAGTTATTTTGTTTTTCTTTACATTCTTGTTGTCATTTTCTGCCTTCTTATGATCATATATTCCAGCCATTATGGTCCTGGCTACGAAACGCGTATAGTCTATTGCAGATTCAACATATCTTCCCTCAGGAGAGCAGTCGAAATAATCATCTAATTCCCTCCCAGTTGCCTCCAGATATGCTTTCGTAGAGTTGTAGTCCTTGATGCTAGGTTTTCCCTTGCCTGCAGACGCGGGCTTTCCGCTTGTTTTCGCTGGCACTGGTTTTGCTGCGCTGGCGGCTGCTTCTGAGCCCTTCAATGGCGCATAGAGAAATGCATCTATATCTACCCCTCTCTCCCTTTTCTCTTCGTCCCGAGTGAAGTATTTATTGAACATATCTACCTACCAGTGATACTAATTATACGCTTCCGTAGAATTTAATCTTTGTGGTGGTCTACGTCACCCAACGTTCTCATATATGCGTGAACTGCCCCCAGCTTTCGCGGTGAGCTTCCTACGAAAGGGGCTTCTCGGCGATAAGGTTAAATGCCATAGGACCAAGAATACTGGCATGGCAGTATGCAGGGAAAAAATAGCTGTTAAGACGCAGAGCGGCATATTTGTGGATATAACAGATAGTGTCAGGGATGTTGTTGCCAAGTCTGAGATAGGATCCGGGATATGCAGCATAGCAGCATTGGGTTCAACGGCTGCAATTCTTGTAAATGAGAACGAACCCGATCTTCTGGAAGACATAAAGAATGTTTTGGAAGATGTAGCGAGCTCCAAGAAGATATGGACTCATCCTGAAAACGCCCATAGCCACATAAGGGCTATTCTTCTGGGAAGCGAGAAGAGCATTCCGGTAGAAAATTCAGATCTTATCCTAGGAACATACCAAAGAATATTCATTCTGGAGAACGACGTTAGAGACAGGAAAAGGGAGATCGTAATAACTATAGTAGGTGAATGAATGGAGTGCAAGCTCTGTACAATAGACCATAGGCCCGAAGAAGTTGTATTATATAGGGATGAAAAGGTCACAATTATTGAAACAAAGAACAAAAAGGGGCATAAACAGAGAATAATGGTTGTTGTAAACAAGCACGGAAAGGATATACCTAAAGAGTTGGAAGATTATGCCAAGGCAAAGCTAAGGGAGATAGGGAAAAAGGAATTCAGCCATGTCCCACTATTCTGCATTATGCAGGATTTGTACAGCACAATACCCGGTCACTGGCATGTTATAGCCTCAGATTTCAGGGGGGAGGATGTTGAGCAGATGATACTGACACCTTTTGAAATTGTAAAGGTTGATGAGAGATTTGGGGAGAATCTGCGAGGGCCTACTTATTCTTAACCGCAATGAGCATTCCCAGCTTATAAGCCCAATTCCTCGTCTAGGACCTTCTTCACAACCTGGCCCGATATCCTGCCTCGAACAACTTTCATGACCTCGCCCATTAGTGGAGATATCTTCTTCTCTTTAACAAGTTCAGGATGCCTGCTTAGAACGCCTTTGACTGCTTTTCTCAGCTCAGCCTCAGACATCCCCTGCAAACCGCTCCTCTTCAAGGCCTCTTCAACAGAGGCGTTCTCTATTCCAACAATCTCAAGAACACTGGGTATTGCTTCCTTGGACATCTTCCCTGACCTAATGGCTGAAAAAAGCTCTATAAGATGTTTGTCTGCAATGTTCTCCGTCTTCATGCCTTTTCTCCTAAGATCTTTCAACACTGAAAGGAGCGTATTTGCAACAAGAACAGGATCATTGTTCTTCATAAGCTCCTCAAATATTTCTGAATAATCGGACTTTACCATCTGCTCCGCCATGACCCTCGGAAGATATTTCTCAAATCGCTTTGACTTCTCCTGCCATGTCTCCGGGATATTTACATTCTTTAGAACTTCCTTTGTGACAGGAATTGGAGGGACGTCTGTTTCTGGATACATCCTGTGTTCTCCTGGAAGGGGTCTCATAAATTCTGTTGATCCATCCTCCCTTACAGCCCTTGTCTCTTCTTTGGGTTTTACGCTCTTGGAAATAATATCAAGCTGCCTCTGCACTTCTTTTTCAATAACCTTCTCAATCATGTCAATATCCTGGAAGCCCTTTATTTCCACTCTTGCTCCTCCGGTGACAGAAACATTGACATCCTGCCTTGTTACTCCGATTCCCCTCTGAGATTTTCCAGTGGATCTTACAAGCATGCCTAGAAGAGAAGCAACTTCCTTTGCATGGGCAGGATCCCTAATGTCAGGAGCGGTACCAATCTCTATCAGAGGTATGCCCGACCTGTCCAATCTGTAGACAATCTCACTCTGGTCCTTCTTGACAATCCCAGCGGACTCCTCTTCAAGGGAAATATTCGTAATCCTAACAGAACCTTTTGAAGTTTCTAGGACACCGTTCAAGCCAACTATGGCTGTTCTCTGGAAGGATGTTGTATCGCTCCCATCAAGAACTATCTTTCTCATTACCTGTATTTCATCTGGGATTTTCGCATTAAGAAGCTTGCATACCTGGAGAGCAACTACTAATGCTTCCCTATTCATCTCCATCGGAGGCTCTTCGTCTATGTCAATCAAACATACTGTATCTGAAAAGACTTGGTAAGCATAAACCCTGTTCTTCAGGTACTCTTGAAGTGCGGCAATATCAACAGTTCCCAATTCTCCAACAATTGGCCTCAGTCTTCTCCTGACTATCGAAGAGGGTTTTTCTGTGGAAAATCTAGCAGGGCAATGGCAGAAAAGTTTTGTCTCTGTAGCTAGTCTGTTATGAACTTCAATCCCGCACTTGAATCCAATCTTCTGATAATCCGTAGCTACCACCTGATCCTGTAATACGCCCTCCACACTGCAGACTTTGACTCCCTTATAGCCCGCTGCGCTTCCTTGAAAGCTAGCATCTCTTCTACCTCACTGAGACGCGTTGCGAAGGAGCGCATCTTGTTCTGGTAGATATGCGTCTCGATCATCTTCCTCTCCATGTACTGTGACTGCGTCTTTGTCATTAAATCGTATAAACGGTCGCGCTCATCTTTGAGCCTGTCCGTTGTTCTGCGAAGCCTGAATATCGAAGAACGCAATGTCTCGTACTCCACGATCCTCTGCACGGCTTCGCTCAGCTTGTTTTCATACTGCTGCATCGCGGTCAGATATTCTTCCATGCTCATCTTCTTCTCCTCAAAGCTTTCTTTCTGCAGCTGCTTCATCAGGCCTAGGAGTATTCCCTCCTCCCCCGCAAGCAAACCAAGGTTCCTGTCCAGTACGTATATCCTGAAGCGCATCACTCCCAGGAACAATAGGATTCCCCCAAACAAACCTGCCAGCAACACCTGTTGCCAGTTATTGAGAAGGAAGTAGACAGGGTTGAGCTCGCCTTTTGTTTCAAGCGCGAACGTCAGCTGCGCAGACTCCAGATGCTGCAGCGCTGTAGCAAAGTCGCCTTCAAGGAACGCTACCTTTGCCAAGCTTATGATGCGCGGCGTCTCTGTGACGAACACGCCGTTCTTCTCAGAAAGATGTATGGCAGACTCTAAGTCTGCTAAGAGCTTCTGCGCTTTGAACCCGTTGTTCCTTATCGACTCTATGCTGAGAGCGTTGTCACGGATCTCTTCGTAGCTCCTGCTGAGAAGCAAGCTCTGGCTTGAATTGAACAGGCGCTCTGCGAACACTGCGTTCAACCCTGCATTTCTCATCTCCGCTATCCAATCCACAGACTTGTTCATCAGGTCCAATGTGTCAGTCCTGCTTATCTCATGGACACCCAGCAGCACTTTCTTGTCTTCAAGCAGGTTCACCAATTCTGTATATGTGGTATTGCCAGAGGTCTTTGTCTCGTTAGCTGAACCTCTGATTGTAAAGGTGAGGTTGTAGTTTCCGCGTGTGAAGTACTCCGGAGCTTTTATCAGGACTGTGAAGTCGTATGACTCTCCTATTCCCAGGCTGCCAAGAAAAGGAGGTGTTATTGAGATGTACTGCGAGAGGAATCCTGCTACGCTCACTCTAACTTCTTTCAGTGTTCCATTAAAAGGATTCGTGACAGTGAACAAGAAGCTCTGGTCTCCGCCTCCAACAATCTCATAGATTTGCTCTGTCTGTATGAGTTTAGTTTTTTGCGCTGCTGACAATCCTCCAACTCCTCCCCCTCCTCCGCTCGGCGATGATGCTGTTGAGGTGGTTGTAGTTGTGGTAGTTGTTGCAGATGTGACAGTTACATCAACATATGTGGTGTAGTATCCGCCTGTTGAGCTGTTGGCTGTAATGTTTATTCTCTGTGTTCCTGTTGCAGCTGTGCTGGCTACGGAGACTGTTATGTTGTTCCATTCTATTCCATTCACAAAGATATCGCCTATCGAAGGCGTCTTATTTGCAGAGCCTGACGTAATAGTCCAACCACTCGGTATACTCCAAGCCATCCAAGCATTAATGGCAGTCTCGTTTCCCAGATTCCTTATCCTTGCAGAAAAATTAACAGAATTCCCAGCTGTAACTCCAGAAGGCGAAGCCTGGACATTGTCAATGTATAGGAACGGCCCTGCCTGGTAGCTTATTATTGTTCCCTGGGTTGTCTGCGGGTTCGTGGATTCAACAGGGTATGTTGTTCCATTGGCATACAGGGCTGTTATAGAGAACTTGACAACATTAGCCTGCGGAGAATCCTGCGCTGCTAATGTAGCGTTGACAACAACAGCTGTGTTGTTCGCAACAGTTATATTGCTTGAGTTTGTTACGTTGAAATATGTCTTCTCTGATGGATAGGAGAAGCCTGCGGCGTACTCTATCTTGTAATACAAGTCAAAGTCGCCTGTGTTGTTTACTGTCATGTTCACAACGTTCTGTGAGGTATTGACTAGTATGGATGTCTCGCTGAACGAGCTCGGGCTCAGCGACCAAGTACGCTCATAAGAGGCGTTGAAGGTTGTATTGCTTGAAATGTTGACGCTGTTCTGCGTGTCGTTGGCGAAGATGCGGAAGGTCCAGTTTGCTTCGCTGCCCGGTGTGAAGGATGCGTTATAGGTTGTGCTTGTTCCTATCGGAGTGTTGTTGGTCATTGTCACGTTGGTTAGCGAACCGCCCTGCAGTCCATACTGCAGTATCACAATGCTTGTTGCATTGAACTCTGTTATGTTTGCTGTAATGTTTACGGGAACGTTCGGATCCAAGCCTGCAGTGGTATTGGGCATGTAAGTGATGTTGTTGATCTGCGGTGGCGATACATCTGTAACAGTTATGTTGACCTGCGTGAAGTTTGCGTTCCCTGCGTTGTCCTGCGCGGTTATGTTGCACTGCACTGTTCCAGACTCCGTGATGCTGGAATCGATGGTGAAGTTTGCCCAGCCTCCGCTGAACGTTATCGTAGTATTTGTCTGCGATCCTGTTGCGTTATGCGAGCCTATCGCCTGGAACAGGCCGATGTCGTCTGTCCAGTGGCTGTAGCAGACGATGCTCTGCTGGTCTGTAGGGCTTGCTGGATCTGAAGCTGCTGACAAGTTTGCTTGCGGAGAAGCAGAATCAGAACTGCTCACGCTCGATACCGCAGCTATCACAACCGGGTAAGTCAGTGTTGTGAAAGTCTCGTTCAAGGGCTCGTAATCCCGAATAGCGTCCCACAAGACCCTTGCAGTCCTTGTGTAGAAGAAGCTGTTCTGCCCTACAGACGTGGAGGAGGGGACAATCCTCCTTCTCCACCAGTCATAGCTTGATTCGTCGTTTATGTCAGCAGTCGGGGTTGTTGCCGCAGACTGTATTCTTGTTAGGAAGATGTCTCCTATGGCATTCCTGCTGGAGGAGCTGTAGAAGGCTGTGTAATTCACTGTTGTCAGGGAAGCGTTATCCCCTCCATCTCCGCTCCCTATTGACTCGTTGAATATCCCAGAGTTGTTCCTGAATACCCTTCCTGCAAAGAGCCCGTCGCTCATCCTCAATTCCTGATCAGTGTAGGCGTCCCAGGTCCTTCCAGCGCCGTTTGTCTCTGTAATGTTCGTGTCTATCAATGTGTAGGGGTTCATTGAATAGACTATGTATGTTAGGTCATAGTTCAAGGAGCATGTTCCATGCGTTCCATTGCTTCTTAGCTTGAGGAGTATCGGCCCTGTTTCGAACCTTACAGTAGGCGAGCTCCAGCTTGTTATCGGACAGTCGCCGCTGCTGTATGTAACATGCGGCGAATTCTGGATCGGATTTGCGCCGGAGAGTGTAGCATTATTTCCTTTGCCGTTCATTGCCTCGTACATTATGTTGCCTATGCTGGTGTTAGTCTGTATGCTGTAAAACGAGTTGTTCAGCGTGTAATTACTGGAGCCTATCGTGCTTGTTAAATCGTTCTGGTAGGAAGCTGCACCAAGGTCTGACAGGGAATAGAAGACATGGAAGCTCTGGTTCGTTGAAGCGTTTATTGTTGTAAGGAAAGCAAGGTTCGCTGTCAGCAGTGTATTGCCAGACAGCGTCTGGTTGTATAATTGCGAGGGTATCTCTATGTAGTGCGAGCCGTTGTAGTAGGTTGTTCGGACGGAGTTGTTGCTTGCTCCGCTCGACACGGAAGAGGTGAAGTTGACCCACCTGTCAACCGGGTAGAACTCCCTGTTAATGCCGTTCTGCTCTGAGATGTTTATGTGCAGCCTGAACGGGAACGCTGTCCCCGTCGAGTTCTGCCAAGATGCAGGTGATTCAACAATGTTCCATGCTGGACCTACATAAAACACTCTTGAAAGAGTTACATTGCCAGCTGCGCCAAAAAGAATGCTGTACCATCCAGTTATAGACTCATTTATCCTGAACGTATAGTTGTAGAGAGCATTGCTGTTTGAGAAGGGTGTTGCATTCGTCATGTTCTGTGAATTGATTATTCTAGTCCCATTTGGTAAATATATGTCTATGGTAGGTATGCCGCTGGTAGAATTGGTGATATTTGCCCTTATGTCCACTGTTTCATTCTGCGCGAAGAAGCTCCTTGTGTTTCCGTTGCTTTGGTAAGTCCTTGCCAAGTAAAGCTTATTTATAGTAAATGGCGTAGGCGCAGATCCGCCGCCAGAAGCATTCACTGTAAAGTTGTCGAAGTAAAGTATGTCGGTACCGCCGCCTTCCAAATCCACATATAGAATGCCAGCTATTGATTTGGCGGGCGGAGTTCTTGGCTCTAATGCTACGTCCCTTGTAGAATCCGAAGCCCCAACATCGATGTTTTTTACTGAATTCCAATTTGTGCCGTTGAATAATTTTATATGATAACCTGAGCCACTGCTGTTATAGTAGCCGACATAGGTTTCATTTAAACCATCACGGAGCAACGCTCTTCTCTGACTCACACCAGTCGGATTCGTGCCAGCATCCGACACGCCTGTATTGGAACCAGTTGTCCCTTGTGTCCACGAAGCTCCATTGTAATAATTCCAAAATGCCCCGTAGTTAACTACATCTGAAAATACAACAAGCGTATTGTTGCTTCTTTCCATTATAGAAGCATCATAGGCACTAGCGCCACCGCCCCTGTTTATGACGAGCAAGGGCGAGGAGAACGCTGTTATATCGCTTGGATTGGTGCTGTCGACTACTGCAACCGATCCTGAATAGGATGTATGCGTGCTAGCAACATATATTTTATTATTGCTTGTCACAGTCAGGGCCATGCCCCTCACAATAGTCCCGAAGCCTAAATCAGAGCTCTCAGTCCAAGTGAACGGTGAATCTACCTGCCTCTTTAGTGCTCTCGCACTTGTTGTGTCCCAATCGAAAAGAACAACATATATATTGTTTGCAGAATCTACCTCGCATTCAAAATATCCCGGCGCCCTGTTGGATATAGAGCTTGAGCCCTGGGTGCTTTCATCGTTTGCCACCCATGCCGCAGACTGGTTCCAGTTTGCAAGATTGAGCAAGGTGGTATAGCGGGTTTCAGTCAGTGTGCTGTAAAGTATAACATGGAGCCTTGTTCTGGTGGTATTCCAACAAACTGCTACGTCTGCAGGATTGGTGAACGTTGTGAAAGCTCCGCTTCCGCTCGGCCCGGCAAGAAGCTGCTTGGTCTGCCATACCCCGTTGTCTGTTCTTGTAATCCATACACGGTTATTACTCTCATACCAGATTGCCCAGAACTCTCCCGTGGAATCCTGGAGAACTTTGTTCTGCGAGCCAGTTACGCTCCCATCATTATCTATTGCCGTTGCAGCCTCCACAGGCGTTACAGATATGAATAACACCAAGAAAAGCCATATGTGCAGTATGCCAAACCTCCTTGATATGCCAAATGGGATTTTAAATGTTTTATTCATAATATACATGAACAATCCCACTATTAAAAATAATGTCATAGGTCTATTTTCTCAATCTCCCTGCCGATCTGTTTGGATATCTCCTTCGATATGTGTTTTAGGGCTTTTTTCAGGTTCTTCGATTTTCCATTCGCAGAACCTGCCATCGGATGGCCCCCTCCGCTCCCCTCTATTATCTCCCCGACCTCCCTGAAGATGGGCACGAGGTCTATGCCCCTGTCTATCGCAGTCTGCTTTGCCCTGGATGATATTCTCAGTTCGCTATTCTGTTTTGCTGCGACCACTGCGACATCCGCTCCCATCCTCACCAGCGCGCGTGCAGCAGGAGCCTCATGCGAGGAGAGCGTTGAAAACACAACGAGCATATCTCCAATGCGATACGCCTCGGCCCTGTTGGCAGCCTTCAGTGCAGCTATGGAGTCTGAAACCGCAGGCGGGTTGTCCAGCATCTTAAGCAACTCCTCGAATTTCACCCCGTTCTTCAGCAATTCAACAAGTGTTTCCAATACATCCAGATCAGCGAGCCTGAAGAACGCTGTTTCTGTTATCAGGCCCACAGCAAGGAACTTTGAGATCTCATAGTCAAGTGTTATGCCAAATCTCCTGATGATCTTCAGGGTCATCTGCGAGATTGACTTTGAATTAGTGTCAATATACGTTATTGCATTCTCCGCCAGCTTCCCAGGCGGGTGATGATCGATAACTATGTCAGCCCTGAGATTCTTCACTGAAGCCAATTGCTCGGGGACAGAGGTGTCCATAAGAATGACCCTGTCGAACTTCTTGCAGTCAGGATCGATAAGAATGCTGTACCCCTCCGTGATCTTCTTCGAAGACCTGTTTATGGATTCCGCGGCTCCAACAGAGACCTTGTATGCCAACTGCTCAAGCGAAAGTTTCAAAGCCAGGGCGCTTCCCAATGCATCGGCGTCCGCGTTGTGGTGCGTAAGTATCAAGAAGCTGGAGCCCCTTAAGTTCTTTATTCCCTCTACAACGTCCTCAAGCATGGAAAGAATATGCAATCCAATATAATAAACTACATCTCCTCCATCTTCCTCAGCCTCTCGTACTCCTCTCTCATGAAGCTGAAAGGGTCTATCGATTTCATGAAAGAGTACCCTTCATTGTGCACTCTTCGTATCATTTTGTTCCTTATGTTATTGTTGATCCTCTCTGAATGGCCCATGCAGTATCCGCTGAGGTTCAGTTGCAAAGAATTGCCGTTCCCATCCCCATAATAAACAGTATGTGAGGAAATTGCGGGTTCGCCGCACGGACATAGCCTAGAGCCTTTAGTGGAAGATTTCATAAGAACACCCAGAAAGAATTTTTGCAGAATCAAACAGGGAGCCTTACCAATACTTGAATGTGCTGAACTTTGTAATCTTGGTGAAGGTCTGCATCTGAATCTAGAATGAATGCGCTGGATTCGTATTTAAACCTAACTGGCCGAGGTGCCAGACCCCAGCATTGCCTTCAGCTTGTCCTGCGTCTCCTTCGCCTTCTCCCTTATCTTCTCTTCCTGCTTCTCCATCTTCTTCACGCCGAGGTCGAACATCTCAAGCTTGCTCTTCAGCTCCTTCTTCATCTCTTCCTTTGCTGTCTTTACCAAG
>DATDXV010000035.1:0-21210 GCA_035289205.1 archaeon | reverse complement strand
CTCCATTTTGAGGCAGCATAGACAGGGTCAGAGTTAAAATCCAGCCTCATCTGTTCCTCCATCCTCTGCTCCTCATAGCGATCGAGCCAGACAGAGCTAACCAAGCCTTCTCCTAGAATAGTCCTGATCAGAGGTTCTGTTGCCATAATATGTATATCTCAGAACTGCTATTTAAAGCTATCACTATGTGGTAGTAAATCTATTGGGTAAGAACCAATGGCTTATCCTGTGTTAATATAGTCTCCTCAGTCTGCGCTACAGGCTTTCCGGAAACTTCTTTTAGAACAGGGTATTCATGCAGAGCATTTGTCCCGAGAAGCTGCCTAAGCACCATATCAAGCTTCAAAGGCGAAATCTTATCCTGAAGCCAGCGCTTCGCAAAAGGCAGGCTTTCGAATTCGCCGAAAGCAAGCTCCATTATCTTCCTTCCTTCGGGCATCCTGCTGGGAACGTTCTTCAATGCCCTGAAAATAGTAAGCAATCCTCCCTCTTTTACCATTCCCCACCCTGTTGTGCAGAAGGGTTCGCATGCATAAACCTCCCCCTCTTCTATAACTTTCTTGACAGCGCTCTTTGTGTTCGGTACGACTTCGCCAGCATGCACCATGAACCTGTCAATCGAATGTCCTGTGAGATTCCTTATGGGATTGAACTTGAACTCCTTTGCAACGTTCTCAATTGCTTCGCTTATTTCAGATATCTTTGTTCCTGGCCTGAACATTGGCAAGGCAACCTTGTTCATTTTCTCAGAACAAAGAACCAGATCATCCTTGCCAGCGATCCTAACTGTAACAGCCGTGTCAACAATATAACCGTCTATGTGAACGCCAAGATCGATCTTGACATAGTCCTCTTCCCTTATCTGAATATTCTCCTCCTTCAGCGGAGCATAGTGCGCGGCCATCTCGTTTATCCCGATTGAAACAGGGAAAGCTGGCTTCCCTCCTAATTCGAAAATTTTCTTCTCTATCATATCTGCCAGCTGCGTTGTGGTTATTCCGGCTTTCACTGATTTTATGCCGAGCGCCTTTGCTTCTACAGATATCTTCCCAGCTTTCTTGTACTTTTCCAGTATTTCGTCGTCCATACTGAAAGAAAGAGCGGTAAGTACTTAAAGATTGGAGGCGGATAAATTTTATGATTGGATGGCTCGGGGAGCAGACTGGCGATATAAAGATCTATATTGAGCGCGAGGAGGTAGAATATGTAAGGAACCATGGAGATGTACAGGGCGAAGTTCTGAGAATTGGAACGCCAGGCAAAAAGAGGAAAGCCACATTCTATTTTGACAGTGGCGACGGCGGAAAAAGCTTCGTCGGAACAGCCAAACCAGAAGAACTAGTGACAATTCATCTTTCAGAAAGGGATTACAAGAAATTATGCGAAGAGAACAGAATAGATTTCTATGATCCAGACACTAGAAATAATGTGCACGTAACAATAGCGGATGCGACGCATGACATAGGCGACTACGAAGCAATAAAGATAGTCCTACAGGATTCATCTTTCTAGTCATATCTCTGGAAGAACCCTTTTTCTCTAGCCCTCTTTTCCTCGCGTGAGAATATTGCCCATCCCACAATAAGGTATATCGCCAGTAATCCGTACATGCTAAACAGCATTCCAAAGTCAAAAATGCCGCTGAGGAAGATTCCTCGAAGGTTCTCAAGCGCGTATGAGAGAGGGGAAAAGAAAGCTATCCATCTGATGGATTCCGGGAGCACAGAAACAGGATAGAAAATCCCGGAAATCAAAATCAACGCATCCACAACAGACCAGGCAAGAACTTCTGCAGACTGTCCGAACCTAAGCAGGGCAGAGGTTATCATCATCCCCAGAAACAGACCGAAAAGATTCATTCCGAAGAATACAAGGGCAAGCTTCCAGATTTCTGCTGAAAACAGGTTGAAACCGAATATCAGAGCTACGCCGCTTGTGACAAGGAGAACTATTATGGACCTGAATATTGAATACGTCCAAGTTCCGATTATCAGGCTGAAGGTGCTTGTTGGAATAAGGCGCAATTTCTTTACAGATCTGTACCACATGTCCCTGAGAAAGCTATAGGAAACATCCTGCTGCGATGAATAGGCATAGGACCAGCTTATTGAGCCCAGCAGCAGTATGATGATGGCCTCCCTGCTGTTGATGAAGCTGGCGAAGAGCGCCATGGATATCGGGGTTATGAGCGGCCAGAAGAATATGGAGAAGAGGTCAGGCATTGACCTTTTTGTTATCACCAGATTCCTGTACCAGATGGCCTTCATTATGTTGAACATGATATCAAACCTCCAGCCGCATTCCTGTCATCTTCAGGAACGCGCCTTCAAGGTTTTTGACCCTGTACTTTTTCTTTAAGGCGGCAGGAGTTCCCAGGGCGACAATCCTCCCCTGGCTTATTATTCCCACCCTGTCGCAAACATCTTCCGCTTCATACATGTTGTGCGTGGTCAGGAGTATTGTCCTCTTCGATCTCAGGCTGTTTATGTAGGATCTGACAGAAACCGCTATGTTCGGATCCATCCCTATTGTAGGCTCGTCCAGCAGAAGCACTTTGGGATCGTGTATTGACGCCACTATGAAACCGAGCCTCTGCATCATCCCGCTTGAATATTCTGAAACCTGCTTGTGTATCTTCCCCTCCATCCCCATTATTTTAACGAGCTCCATGCTGGGCCTGGCCCCGTAAGCCATGGCATAGAACTTCATGTTCTCCCACCCTGTCAGATGTTCTATGAAGCTCGCATATCCCGCGGTGTAGCCTATTATCTTCCTTATCTCCAGGAAATCCTTTGCAACATCATGCCCCATTACCTTTGCGGAACCGCCGGAGGGCAGGAGGAGCGTGGCCAATATGTTGGTAAGCGTTGTCTTTCCAGCGCCGTTCGGCCCAAGCAGTCCGAATATTTCCCCCTCCTCTATCTTCAGGCTTATTCCCTTGAGCGCCTGGAACTTTCCGAAATTCTTTTTCAGATTCCTTATTTCTATTGCCGGCATAACCGCTTCTTATGAGTGTAGGAGTATAAAAGGATTATTATTTCCAAGAAACAACATCTCCAATTTTTATTTTGAGTGTCTTATGAAGCTCCAGAACATACCTACAGCTCTTCCTCGGCCTGTATATCCTCCAGCTATGCGGATGCCACTTCAGAGGAATCGCATTCTGCAGATCAACAACCATGTGATTCTTGTCTATGAAAATTATCTGAAGGGGAAAGCTTGTGCCGAGCATCCAGAAGCTCCACCTGTAGCTGTAAGGAAAGGTGAAGAGCATGTTTCTCTTGAAGGATGTAAAGCTCAGACCTCTTGCCTTTTTCCAGAGTGTATTTGCAACCTCAGCATTTAAGATATTCTTTCCTATTTTGATTTTCATAACATCACTGTCTCAATACATTGTAGAGCATCGATATATCGCTACCTGAGAGCGTCTTGTTCCATATCCTTACTTCATCCACATCCCCAACAAGACTGTATACAAGCCCATAGTTTGTGCATCCGAATCCAGTAGTAGCTATCAGTGTGGCACCGCTACTTCTTACAAAGGATCCGGTAGCTGTTCCTTGCGCTTCGAAGGAACCATCCACATATAGCTTCATGCCAGCTGTGCTATTGAAGGTCATCACCACCTGGTGCCATGTATTGTCCTTCACATCCCTTGTGCCTTGCACGTTCCAGTCCCAGTTTGCACCCGTCTTGGACCCCAGTGCCCAAGCCTTATTGCCCATAGTCATAAGTCTCCAAGATTCCCTGTAACAGTCATCCTTCCAGATAAGGAAATCGCTCTCCCCATCCGCCGGTGTCTTTATCCATATCTCCACTGAGAGAGCATTCAAAGATACTACGGGCTGTGTGGTATAGCCATATGCGCTTCCGCTGAAGCGTGCTGAATACTTCTTCAATCCTGAAGCCCATGTTGTTCCACTGGAGAGGAAAAGGTTCCTTCCATTTCCGCTGCTGTCATAAACACTTGCTCCAGAGCCCTCGTCAAACTTCCAATGCAGTATAGTGGAACTATAATCCTCGGGTGTTGCGTTGTAAGCAGGCAGAGACATTTGGGAATGATTATTTGTCGCATCGAACGCATCGACACTATAGCTGTAGTTTAATGTTGAATACGGTGTTGAATCTAAGAAACTTAGCATAGCGCCGCCTGCTGTTCCAAGCACGGTTCCGTTCCTGTAGACCGTATATCCAGTGACGCCGAAGTTGTCAGTTGATGCACTCCAAGAAATATTCATAGAGTATGGACTCAGATAATTAGCAGTAACATTTGTTGGCGTGGATGGAGCTTCTGTATCCGCACATGTCTGGCTGTCAGGAGGTTTTCCTTGGTCAGTCCCACAGCTATTCTGGTCTATGCAGGTTCTCGTCTGCGTACCGCCCAAGCATGAAGACCAATCAGTGCATGACCAGCTAGGTGTGCATGGTCCAATGGGCTGCGGTCCTAGTATGTATGTCGCAACAGCACCGAGGTATAAGGCACTTATCGTATTGGTTATGCTTCGATTGAAGTAGTCCAGAATCTTTACCTTGCCGATCTCTCCAGGACTTATTGCAGAATAGGAGACATTGACATACCTGTTGTTGATCAGCACATAGCCGCTTGAAGTCCCGCCAAATGTAAGATCTACAGGACCGCTGTTGCGGATGTATATCGTATCATTGTTCACTCCGTCTATGCTGAATGATATCTGAGCTCTTTCTGTAAAACGCTCAGCCTGCTCTGTTCCTGTTTGAGTCGTCTGTTCCGTATTTGAAGCAAGCCATATGTAGAGGGCAGTTATCAGCGCAACTGTGATAAGCAATACCAGTATAGCTGCTACAACTGCAGAAATGCCTTTCATCCTATCAACTTTTCTTCTTTAACTCCGAAAGCCGCAAGAACCCTGTGTGAAGGCGGCGCTATCTGCCTCTCTATATAGTAATCCACATCTATATCCTTTACATCTGCATCTTCCGCGGGCTCCGCCCTCTCTGATATGGAGCCCTTGCCCTTTGTGATGACATACATCATCACCATGCCCTCCCCTACAGGCCTGCCCCTCGCGAGCATCTTCTTCGCGGCCTCCACGTGCGGCGACACGACCTTGTATTCCGATATCGGCTTCGAGAGCTGCTCGTAGATTGTCAGCTCCTTTACCGTAAACTTGCCAGTCCTCAGCCTCTTCACAACGTCCCTTACATACTTCACGGCCCCTTTCGAATCCTTCCTGTCTAGTATCATGTGAAGGACCCTCTCCTGCGTGTCCCTTGCCAGGGAGCACCAGTCGCCTCTCGTCTTCTCAAGGCCGCGTATCATCATCTGCCCCTTTTCATCAATCAGAGCATATCTCTTCTTTGCTGTGCCTGAAGCAGAGCCCTTTGCAACAAATATGCCGCGCCTATAAAATCCTTGGAGGTTCAGCTCCATAACCCCAGGAAGCTTCTTGTTGATCTTTTCTAGAAACTTTTCAACATGCTCCTTCGGGTGTTTTTCAGTTTCAAGCTTTACGAACATTGAGTCTGTGTCAGAATAGATAACAATGAATCCGAACTTTCCTGCATCAGCTATAACCTTCTTTATGTAATACCTGCCGAATGCAGCTGCTGACTGCGCACACTCATAACAATACCATTTAGAACCTACATAAGCGAGGTAGCCGTAACAACTATTCGCTATTGTCTTTACAGCGAACTGCTCGCTGTTGAGCCGCCTCCACTCTTCGCTCCCATGCTTAGCAACCTTCAGCTTCTTCTTTATCTCTATCCTTTTTTCTATGATTTCCCCGATGACTTTGGAAACAAAGCCCTCATGATCCTTGCAGAACCAGAAATCTTTCATCTCAGGAACCTGATACCCCTTGCTCTTCGTTCCGGACTTGAAAGTTTCTGGTGAGATATTGAAGGAAGCTATTATGCTCGGATACAAACTTCTGAAATCTAGAACAGCAATGTTCTCATGCAATCCCTCAATAGGCTCCTTGACATAGGCTCCCATGAAGGGCGATCTTCTCATCCTCTCCTGTATGTCATCCCACTTCGGCTGATTGGGTATCATCCTGCCAGTTTCGAAAGAGCGCTTGCTCATATACCATTCTACAAGCTGGGAATAGAACATTCTGGAAATGTCAAAGGGCATCTGGCCAACTATTCTGGACAGCTCATAGATCTGCGGCAGGAGAAGCTCTGCCAGTCTGTAAGTAAGCTCTGAGTCCTTCAGGCAATATTCAGCCAGCTTCCCAAGATTTCTTCCCTTCCTCCATGCTTCCAAGAGCTCTTCATAATCAATCTCTATCTTCTTGTCGCCTAGCAGCTCAGCGGAGACAGCATCCAAGCTGACTACTTCTGTCTGCAGGGTAGGGCCAAGAATGGTGTTCACATGATTGAAGAGGTCCATGTGAAGTCTTCCCTTCAACCTGGCAGCGCTCACTGCAGCTCTTCTAGAAAACTTCAGCTGGGACTTGTCTCTTGATAATGCAAGCTTGACCTTCAGCTTTTCTGCCCTGTCCCCTATGATGGAAAAGTCGTGCATGTCAGAGTTGAAGCCTACAATGATGTCAACATCCCTTTCATTAATGTATTGTACAAACCTCTCCAGAAGCTCTTTCTCATCCCTAACAGTCTCAACGAAGTCCTTGTAGCTGTCCTTCTGGTATGTCAACACTTTCCTGAATCCCTTGCCGAACATTGAAAGCATGATTACCTTCTGCTCTCCGTTCTTCTCAACATTCTCTATATCAAAAGCTAGAATGTTCAGAGGAGGCAGCTTCTGCTCCTCGAGAGGCTTAACACACTTTGCTCTAATGACTTCATCTGCAATGAAACTGTCCTTCACAGCATCCCCGCTGACTTCCATCCATCCCAAGCCGGAAAGCCCCTTGTCAATCATGTATCTTTTGTAGAAATTGATAGAATACTCGTATGTCCTGTAATCCTTGTTCCATTTATGGATAATCTCCCTTACCTTCGAGACTTCTGCAGACCTGCTGCAAATAATCTTTAGGACATTTGTTTTTTCAGTCCCTATCATCTTCTTCTCCGTCTCAACGCCATGCACTCTGAATGACCTGATGTTTTTTATCTTCTCTATTAGAGACTTGTCAATCTTAGGAGGCTTCAGATAGAAGTATGGCTTCAATGAAGAATCAATGACAACAACATTCCTTCCCTTGGCGTCCTTGCAATAAAGCACTATCTCCGTTCCATTGTCCCCCTCCCTGTAATCTGCATCCAGAAGGCATAGCTCGTACTTTGGCATAATTAGTTATGGATATTGTTAATAAATATGTTCTGCGCATCTTATCTATGAAATTCTATAGCGGAACAGGCGACAAGGGTGAGACTTCTCTGTATGGCGGGGGAAGGGTTTCAAAGAATTCTTTGATAATGGATGCGATAGGCGACATAGACGAGCTGAATTCAGCAGTAGGCATGGCCAGATCGAGGATAGAAGATGGGGACATAAGAAGGCTTCTGGAAGAACTGCAGGAGGATCTCTTTGAGATCGGAGCTGACATAGCGACTCCCATGAAACCTAAGGTTGCTGTTAAAAGATTGGAAGAGAAATCAGTGAAATTTTTGGAGTTTGAAACTGACAAATACGGCAGGGAAGCCGGGGAACTGAAGCATTTTGTCCTTCCCGGAGGGGCGCCCGAGGCATCGCTTCTGCATATTGCAAGATCCATGTGCAGAAGAGTTGAGAGGAATATAGTAAAACTCTCGGAAAAAGAGGAGATCAACCCGCATGTAAGCAGCTATGTAAATAGGCTTTCAAGCTTGTTTTTTGTCCTTGCACTTGCTGTCAATAAGATGAAAGGCATCAAGGAAAAAGAATGGATGCAATAACTACCACAATTTATAATACGCCCTCCAGACTGCAGACTTTGCTTCCCTGATAGCCCGCTGCGCTTCCTTGAAAGCTAGCATCTCCTCCACCTCGCTCAGGCGCGTTGCGAAGGAGCGCATCTTGTTCTGGTAGATATGCGTCTCGATCATCTTCCTCTCCAGATATTGTGATTGCGTCTTTGTCATCAGGTCGTATAACCTGTCGCGCTCGTCCTTCAACCTATCAGTAGTTCTCCTGAGCCTGAAGATGCTTGACCTGAGCGTCTCGTACTCCACGATCCTCTGCACAGCTTCGCTCAGCCTGTTTTCATACTGCTGCATCGCGGTCAGATACTCCTCCATGCTCATCTTCTTCTGCTCGAAAGACTCTTTCTGCAATTGTTTCATCAAGCCTAAGAGTACCCCCTCCTCCCCTGCCAGGAGCCCAAGGTTCCTGTCCAGTATGTATATCCTGAAGCGCATTGCTCCCAGGAACAATAGGACTCCTCCGAACAGGCCTGCCAGCAACACCTGCTGCCAGTTATTGAGAAGGAAGTAGACAGGGTTGAGCTCGCCCTTGGTTTCAAGGGCAAACGTCAGCTGCGCAGACTCTAAATGCTGCAGGGCGGTAGAGAAGTCGCCTTCCAGGAACGCAACCTTTGCCAAGCTAATTATGCGCGGCGTCTCTGTGACGAACACCCCATTGCGTTCCGAGAGCTGTATCGCTGACTCCAGCTCACCCAGCAGTTTCTGCGCTTTGAACCCGTTGTTCTTTATTGTCTCGATCTGCAAAGCATTATCGCGGATCTCCTCGTAACTCCTCAGAAGCAGCAAGTTCTGGCTTGAATTGAACAGGCGCTCTGCGAATACTGCATTCAGCCCTGCATCTCTCATCTCTTCAATCCAATCCACAGACTTGTTCATCAGATCAAGCGTCTCGCTCCTGCTGATCTCATGCACGCCCAGCAGGACTTTCTTGTCTTCTAGCAGGTTCATGAGCTCTGTATAGGTGGTGTTGCCAGAGGTCTTTGTCTCGTTTGCTGAACCTCTGATTGTAAAGGTGAGGTTATAGTTTCCGCGTGTGAAATACTCAGGAGCCTTTATCGATACTACGAAGTCGTATGACTCTCCTATGCCAAGGCTGCTAAGAACCGAAGGCGTTATTGATATATATTGCGATAGGAATCCTGCTACGCTAACCTTCACATCCCTCAGCGTCCCGTTGAAGGGGTTAGTGACCCTGAAGAGAAAGCTCTGGTCTCCGCCTCCAACAATCTCATAGACCTGCTCTGTCTGTATGAGCTTCGTCTTCTGAGCTGCAGACAATCCTCCACCCCCTCCGCCTCCTCCGCTTGGCGGAGCAACAGTAGAAGCAGTGGTAGTAGTGGTTGTGATAGTAGTGGTAGTTGTCCCTATAACATTAACCGTTGCGGATCTATTGCCATAGCCTCCGGTGCTGGAATTGGAAGAAACAAACACAGTCTGGTCGCCTGCAGATGCGGATGAACCTACTGTAACTGTTATGTTGTTCCAGCCTATCTCGCCCGGCGCCAGATTTCCCACTGTGGCATTCAATGCATCGCTAGAGGTCCATTGTGATGGGAGGGAATAAGATATCCAAGCATTCGTGGCAGTATCATTGCCAACGTTCCTTGATCTAGCGCTTATCTGGAAAGAGCCCCCTACGGTGGCTGTTGTGTTGATGACTGGCATGGTGACATAGAGATAAGAGCCGTTGGCATAGGTTATGAATGTTCCCGTTGATGTCTGAGGATTGGTTGATGATGTAGTATTCAGCGAAGTAACTGAGATAGTGACGTCGTTCGTAGCAGGCACAGCCTGCGGCGTCAGACTAACAGCAATTCCAGTTCCATTATTGGAGCTAACTATGATTGGAGTAGACACATTGAGCGTGAACCTGTCAGAGTCATAGTTATGGCTTACAGAGAATGTCAGATCAAAGTCTCCTGTGTTGTTGACCAGCAGATTAACGACATTCACAGACGAAGATCCAGCACCGCCGCTGGATTCGCTCCAGCTGCTCGGTGTCAGAGACCATGTCCTGTCATATTCTATTGAAATGTTGGCAGCGGAAGAGACATTCGTATTCCCAAGAGTATCATTGGCAACTATCCTGTATGTCCAGTTGTTTGCGACAGAGGGCGTGAATGATACGTTTGCTATAAGCGTTGTAGTGTTGCGCTCCATAGTCGCATTTGTCCAGTTTGTGTTTCCGGAGGTCAGGTTTGCCTGATTATACTGCAGTATAGCGCTGCTTACAGCTGTAAAGTCGCTGATATTGGCACTTATTTCAATTGATACGCCGGGATCAAGGGCAGCAGAACTATTAGGCGCATTTGTAATGTTGTCTATCCTGGGCGGCGTCACATCATTCGCGGTAAAGTACCATGTGATTGTTGAGTTTCCATTGCCTCCGATATCATATGCATTTACTACGCAATATGCATTTCCCGCCTCAAGTGTGGCTGCATCTATTGTGTAGTTGATCCAACTTGATTCGTTATTGGTTATGCTTACTGTAACATTTGTCGCTGTTCCGGATGCATTATGGGAAACGATGCCATAGTCTATCTCTAGGTTGTCCGTCCAGAAAGAATAACATGTGACATTCTGGTTGTCGTTTGGATTTAGTGGGGTGTTGTTAAACAATCCAGCCACATATAGCGGGGGGACAGTATCGAATGTTTCAGCGGAGCTTGCGCTAAGATTTACTGGAGCTATGAGGTTATAGTGTGTTCTATTCATCAGCTCTATGTCATCCTTCGCTGATGGAGACATGACTTTGGCCACTTTGGCATAGAAGGCATTGCTTGGAGCGACCCCTATGGCTGTTGCGATTGGCCTTCGTCTCCACCAAGCAATATTGGAATCGTCAAATATGGCAGAGGTAGGGCTTGTTGCAGTGGTTTCTATTCTGCTAAGATAAATGTCTCCGATCAGGCTTCCGCTGTTGTTATGGCTGAACATTATCCAGGAGACGTCTCCTACTGAGAGTGTGCTGCCTCCTCTCACAAGAGGATACCTATCTATTGGCACAGATGTGCTGTTTCTCCACGATACATTCATATACGCACTGGGAGAAAGCCGCATCTCATGATCGGTGTAATAATCCCAGGACTGCGTGGATCCGTAGGTCGTTGATATGTTGGTTTCGTCCTGGAAGTAGTCTGTATGGGAATAGATCGTGTAGTTCTTCACATAATCTATCGCGCATGAGCCGAGCTGGGCGTATGCGCTGTATCGGATAAATATGGGCCCTGTTACGCTGTAGAAATTCGGGCTGGGCACGTCCTTTATGTTGCAGGGCGTTGATGCGCTGGCAAACTTGGCCTCCGGCGAGTTCTGTATGGGCCTGTTTGAAGTGAGGTTATGCGTGGAATTGAACAGATCAAAGAAGACGCCACCTGCAGATCTGTTGAACTGCAGTATGTAATTTACAGTGCTTATGTTTGTTATGTTTAGGGAAAGATTCCCGTATGCCAGGTCTGTGGGATAGGAGACCGCGCCGAGATCGCTTCTGGCAAAATAGATGCTTAAATCCTGCGTAGCGGCTTTTGACATCGATATGAGAAATGCAAGATTAGCCGCGCTTACTAGGCCGTTGGAATCCTGTGTTATGTTATGGAGCTGTGATGGTATTTCTATGTAATGCGAGCCGTTGGAATATGTTACCCTTATGGAGCCGTTGTGCGCGCTGGAAGCATTGTTGAACGTGAAGTTGTAGTACCTGTCCACCAGATACCAATAGCGATCAGTCTGGTTTAGCTCTCTTAGAGTCGTGTTAATGCGGAACGGGAAGACCGAGCCTGTGGAGTTTCTCCATGTTGTTGTGGTGTTCCATAAATCTCCTTGGTAGAAAAGATAGTTGTGGCTGATGTTTCTTGACGCGACTATGCTCACATTCCACCATCCAGCATTATTTGAGTCGATTGTATAATTGAAGCCATAAAATATGGGGGATGAGGAGGGAAGCGATTCGTTGGTCATGTTCTGGGACACTATCATCTTTGTTCCGTTCGGCGCTGTGATATCTATCTGCGGGGGGTTCTTTATGTCCAGAGATGTGAAGTTGGAGATGTTTGCCCTTATGCTGACATTCTCCCTGTTGGCAAAATGCGACCTTATTGAAAGATCGGATTGGTATGTTCTGCTCCAGTAAATGTCCTTGAGGGGGAAGAGCGGGGTGAGGCTGAGATTTGCCAGTAGTGCATAGATGCCGGAGGTTGAGCTTGTTGTTATATTGGCGGAATAAAGATCGCTTTCCGCATTAATGCTTACATTGTTTGCGAATGAGCTCGTGGTTGTTGTCCAGCTTGTTGTGTACCTAGACATTATGATGTCGTTTTCTGTTGCGCTGTGCAGATTCGCGCCAGCATATGAGATTGTGGCATTTAACCATGAATTGGCTGTGGAGCTGGTTATGTTGACATAGCGCTGTATGTTCTTGAGATCATAGCCTGTAGGATCAGTAGGGTCAGTAGGCGGATTTGGAACCCCCCTGACGTTTACCGTGTTGCTGGGAGAATAGTTGAAAGAAACAAGGGTAGGGATAGATCCAAGACCAACCCACAGGTCTGTAAATGTGTTGTTACTTGAAGAGGAGATGCTGACATCCCATCTCGCATTATTATATGCGCTGTTATTGGTAAAGTTATTGACATCGGAACTGGATGTCATCGTTATGCCGTCTATAAGGTTCTCATAGGCAAGATTCTCCGTAAAGTTGTTTCTGGTAGAGGATGAAAGATAGAAACCGTACTGGGTGTTGTTGGCAGCTGTGTTGTTGATGAAAGTGTTGTTTGGGGTGTTCAGGTAAAATCCGTAGAGCGTGTTAAGGGATGCGTTATTGTTTATAAATCTGTTCTTGACGCCGGATGAGGCTGTGTAAATGCCGTACTGCGCTCCGCTTACTGTGTTGTTCTCAACAGTGTTGTTGAAGGCAGCGGTCAAGTATATGCCTGTTTGCCCCCGGGCCCTGATCGTGTTGTTCAGCAGGATATTGTCCACAACAGTGGATGCAAGGTATATCCCGTATGTTGTGCCGGAGGTGGTGGTTATGGTGTTGTTAACAGCTGTGTTGTTCCAAGTGTTGGTGAAGAAGATGCCGTAGGTTGTGGCATTGGTGATGTTGTTATTGGCTACGGAATTGTTTCTGGCGGTGCTGGCCAGATAAACCCCGTAGGTGAAATTATCCATGCTGTTGTACCTTATGTTGGTTACGCCGGTTCCTGCTGAATAAATAGCTACAGGGGAGGTTGACAGGGAGTTTGTCAGTGTGTTGTATTCCACTGTATTGTTCGTCCCACTGGAAGATATGCCGTAGGTTGTGGCGTCTATTACCGTGTTGTTGGCGATTGTCATGTTAGAGGCGCTGACTGATATGCCGGTGGAAGTTGCTCTTAGCGCGGTGTTGTTGATGAGAGTGGTATTATGCCTGAAGGTGGAAACTGAAATACTGTAACCTGTAGAACATCTTTCTGCCATATTGTCTGTAAAGGTGTTGTTGAAAGTTCCGGTGCTGGCAGCAGTGTAGCCTGTCGAACAGGTGGTGGCTGTGTTGTTCCTTATTGTATTGCCATTCGAGTTGCTGTCAAGATAAACCCCGTTTGTTGTGTTCATGATATTATAAAACATTTCATTGTAATCTCCACTGGTTGTATAGAGGCTATAGGTTGTATAGGTTGTGCTTGTTCTGTTTATTGTATTGTTGAGGAATGAGTTATTGTTACTGCTGGATATGTAGAAGCCGTACTGGTAGTTGACAAAAAAGCTGTTGCCCATGAACCTGTTGAAATTGCTTGATATTAAGAGCAGCGCAGAACTGGGCACGTCGTTCAGGCCCGTGTTGTTGATGAATGTGTTGTTATTGCTGCCTGATACTATGTTAAAGCCATACTGCTGGTTTCTGGAGGCGTTGTTGCCTATGAATGTGTTGTTGGGCGCGGCAGTGATTCTGAAGCCGTCCTGAGTATTTTCAATTAGGCTGTTATTGTAGAATGTATTGTTCCTTGCATATGAGTTGGTGGTTCCGAGCAGATAGAAGCCGTAGAGCGTGTTGTTCTTGGCGACGTTGTTTGTGAAATTGTTGAACCTTGACTGGCCCTGTATCGAGAAGGCTATCCTCCTGGCTGATATGTTCAACCCCTCCACTGTGGAGTTGTCCACGAACGCAAAGAGAAGGTGGTGGGTTGGCGCGGAGTCCCTTATGGTTATGTTCCTGCATCCCACGAACCCCATGACGCTGTAGGACGAACCGTTCGTGTACTCGGTGTTGTTTGGGCAGACAGACGGGGCATTTACATAGAGCATTGGCAGGCCGTCTATTGTGTTGTCTGTGCTTACGTTTATCCTATAAGTGGCTGCAACCGCGCTTGTTGACTCAAAATAGAATCCCTGCTGGCCTGGGGTCGCATTGGTTGTTATGCTGTTGTTGGCAAACATAAGGTTTGTGATGGTAACGCCTGATGTATAAGGAAAATAGAGGGCATATTGACTGTTGTTCACAAAGGTGTTGTTTGTGAAATTTGAAGGGTTTGCCTGGTTTTCTATCTGCATCCCGGCAGCATTGCTATAAAAATAGTTTTCCCTAACAACGCTGGTTGTGACGGAGGTGAAGTAAAACCCTGCTGTTGTAGCACGTGTCACATTATTGCCAGAATAGAGAGCTGATGTGATGCTAGTTGAGTAGATGCCATATGTGCCCTGGTGGTGAACAGTGTTGTTGATTAGGGTGGTATTTGTGGAACCCGAATTGTAAAAACCACTGGTGGTTGCGGCTGTTATGTTGTTGCCTATTGCGGTGATATTGTTGGAGCTGAAATAAAAGCCATAGGAGCCGGGCGAAGTTGCGTTGTTGCCTATGAATGTGTTGTTGTTCGCGCCGCCGGTTGTGACAGCATAATACCCATAGCTGGTTACGCCGCTGGCGTTGTTCCTTATTATAGTATTGTTGAAGCTGGCCGTCTCTGTCCATATTCCGCTGTTTGTGCCGCTTGTTATGCTATTGTTCTCAAAGAGGCTGTTGTTTGTGGCCCCGATATATATGCCATCATACCAATCATTCAGTATGCAGTTTCTGACAGTGGCATTTATCGCCCTGCTCACATTCACCCCTCTGCTGCTGCTTGTGTCTGCGCCGTCTATTGTATAGCCGCCGCAGTCAAGAACCACGTTATTGGCAGTGATATTCATGCAGGCGCGGCCGCCCTGGTTGCTTATGCTTGCAGTGAGGTTGTAGGTTGTGCCAGCGCTGTTCAGGTTTGTGCAGGCGCTTATGTCTGTAGCCAACGCTTCCTGCTGATAGAGCGCGAAAAGAATAAATGTTGCCGCAAGCAGTGCATTAGAAAGTCTCATATTGTTCAAATTTTATTGAACTGATATATAAACTAGTGCCAGAACCTCTTCGTCTCTATGAAGTTTCTTTCTGCCGCAAGTATGGCCTTGAGAAATTCCTCTTCACTCCTGTAATGCTTTGACAGAAGAGTTGTAGCTGTCTGAGGACCCACGCCCCTTCCCGCAAGGGCAATAACGGCCCTCTTGCCGTTCACAAGAACGATATCCGCACCGAGCGTTATGCTGTCCATTCTCTTCTGCTCGGCGTCTGTTAATTCTAATCCAGCAATCTTCTTCTTCACAATCTCCTCGACCTCCTTCGCAAACGGAGAAACAGCAGCAATTAATTTGGAATCGCATTTAGGGCATTTTATGCTCTCAGGAATATCCCTTGCCTGCTCGGTCTGGGCCCACCTGCCGCATGTCAAACAAACCATTCTAATCTTCGTATTAAGCAGCCTCTCCCTGAAGAGCTTCAGTATCTCTGCCTCAGGCCTGTTAGGCTTCATAACATCTGTCAGCTCATATCGCAATCCATACTCCCCCAAGGCAGTGAGGCCTTCTATCTCCCTTATCCTGATCTTCTTCTCCTGTATCATCCCCACAATCCTTGTTGCGCTGTCCAGGTCCAGCTTCTCTGTATAGATCTCATTCAGCGTCTCATGCCCCAAAGGACTGTCCTTGTATATGTCGATCAGCTTGCCTATGTTAAGGAATTCAAGCTGCGCATCCTTTGCAATGATTCCAAAGCGCTTCGCAACCCTTATGAACCTGTTCTTGTAGATTGAGCTGTTAGGAAGGGAGAGCGAGAGTATTGTCCTCAGCATCTCCGGCTGTGTTTCCAGCAGCACCTTCTTTATCCTGTCCACCTGCAGGTTCTGGAAAATTATCCTGTAGGGATCAGTCTTGCTGAATACAGCCCTGCCGTCTTCAGCTGAGATGAGCGAGGAGATATATCTCGACAATGTTTCATTGACCATTGAGCCGAAGCAGCAGTGCATCACCACATACTCGGCGTATCTCTCAAAAACTATTGTCTTGTCGTCCGGCATCTCCTCCTTCTGCCTCTTTATGATTGAGAGCATCTCCCCGATGACATTCTCTGAAACAGGATACTTCTTTGATATCGCATCCTTAATCTGCTCGTTGCTCATTCCAGATTGAACAAGATTTCCAAGCTTTCTCCTCAGCTCCCCAACCTCCTGAGCGATCTCAAATGTCACTGGAATAAGCTCGCCGTCCCAGCCTGGGATTGCGGATTCTATTACACCGGAAGAATCAACAAAGACCTTGTCATTTTCCACAGAAACAATCCTCCATGGCCGTCCCTTGACAATGAATGTTGAACCAGTCTCGCCATGCTCTGCTATGAACTCTTCATCAAGCACGCCAACAGATTCGTTAGTTGCGATGTCAACAACCCTGTAGTTCCTTGTTGTGGGTATTGTGGAGAGGTTTTCAAAGTAGTATAGGAGGGCCTTCCTTTTCCTCTTGATCAGGTTCTTTTCGATGAAGATCAGCTTGATCTCTTCCATGAACTTTATGAGATTCAGAAACTCGTCCTTTGTCATGTCCTTGTAGGGCGAACTTCTGGAAAATGTTTTGTATAATTCATCTATGTCAGCTTCATAAGGCCTGATAGTCTCGCCTATTATCTGATGGACCAAGACGTCCAGACATTTTTTGTAGGGTGTCAGTTCCTCCAGCTCGCCGTCCAGTGCCTTTCTGGCAATCACAGCAGACTCGAACACATCATCTCCTTCCCCAGCAAGAATTATTCCCTTTGAGATTTTCTCCATGCTATGTCCGCTCCTTCCAACCCTCTGTATGAGCTTTGAAACCTGTCGTGGTGACATGTATTGGATGACAAGCTCAATTGCTCCGATGTCAATTCCCAACTCCAAAGATGAGGTAGCTATCAGGGCCTTCAATCGTTCTTCCTTGAACTCTTTCTCTGCTTTGATCCTTACCTCCTTTGCCAGCGAGGAGTGATGGACATCGTGCAGCAGCTCCTTGTCATAAACCCTCAGTCTTGAAGAGAGAAGCTCTGCAGCCTCCCTTGTATTAGTGAACATGATTGTTGATCTGCTCTTCAGAATCAGATCATGTATCTTCCTCAACCTTGCAACAACAGCCTCTCCAACGAAAATCTTCTCGGCAGCAATCCTGTCCTCTGCGTTTGGATAAGGATGTTCAACAGAAATTTCCAAGCGCTTCATTGAGACTGCATTAACAATTGAAAACTTCCTGTCACCGAAAATAAACTTGGCTGCCCTCTCAGGCGAGCCTACGGTTGCGGACAAAGCTATAATCTGCGGTTCTTTGCAGACCCTCCTCAGCCTCTCCAATGCGAGAACCAACTGTATGCCACGCTTTGATTCGATAGTCTCATGAATTTCATCCACCACAATGCATTTGACGTTCTTCAGATGTTCTAGCATCTTCTCGCCTACAAGCATCGCGTTCAACTGCTCAGGGGTCGTTATGAGAAGGTGCGGTGGATGTTCCACCTGCAGCTTCCTCTCATGCTGAGTTGTGTCCCCATGCCTGACAGATGCATCCAGGTCCAGTTGCTCAGACCACCACAGCAATCTTGAGAACATGTCCCTGTTCAGACTTTTCAATGGAGTTATGTAAAGGACAGCTATAGGCTTCATCTCTTCTTTCGCAATTCTGTTAAAAATCGGAATCATGCAACTTTCGGTCTTCCCACTCCCAGTCTCGGCTATTATCAGAACGTTTTCCCCTGAAATAACTTTTGGTATGGCTGCTTTCTGAATTTCTGTAGGTTGTAAAAATCGAGATACGGTTATCTTACGAACGCTATTATCTAATAGGTCAAAGACCTGTGAGGTCACTGTCATCGCCTTGTGTATCTCTAAGCTCTGTTGAGTCGCGGAGTTTAAAAAGAAATAGCTGAGCGGAAACCTGTAACAGGGAATCAGAAAGCTTAAATATCATATTTGCATGAGCTAACATATGGAACCGGGCATCAGAAGAACGCTAAAAGACATGTCTCAGGATATCCCTGAGGACCCAACAAGAGAAGGGTTTGCAGAGTCTAGAACACTCACAGCTTATAGGGATGGGACAGAAGATGATGAAGATTATGAAATTCTGTGATTAAATACTTTAGAAGCCTATTTGTTTTATGGTTACTGTTCTGGAACATATCGATCCTAGGCAAAAGAAGGAGATGCAGTGCCTTGACTATATCAGCCACATGTTTGAGCATTCAGATGAAGAAGGGCAGGCCGCATTCGGATTTCTCCTCTCCATTTATGCAGCATATGCAAAGGATCCTAAAGTAAGAAGCAAGGCGAAGGAATATGCAGATAGAAATAAGATTCCACCGCTTTCCCATGAAGGAAAAGGCCCTATCATACACGATACTCAGGGAGTCGTATGCTTTAAGGGCAAGCTGCATTGGGAAGCCAACGTGGGCATATAGCTTTCCTAGCAGTCTTCCTCCTGGACTAGACAATTAAATAATAGTAGCATGTAATATCTCTTATGCCGACGCATCGTTATGAGCCAAGCTTAATGGTCAGGTTTCTAGGGGACACGCCGCCTGCCAGAATTCTAGACTACTTCATTATGAACAAGCGCTGAGACGCTTCCATGCAAGATGTAGCGGACTGGACAGACCTATCAAGGAACACAGTAAGAAAGGTCATAGATTACTTCGAAAGACTGAATATCTTGGGTCTTACCAGAAGTCTGGGAAGGGCCAAGATGTATCATCTTTCTGAAGACAACCCAGCCGTAGACCATATGATAGAGCTTGATATGAAGCTATCTCATGATTACGCTCATAATCTTCAAGGAACGCCCGTGCCCGTTACAAGGAAAAAATAATTAATCGCATTCGATCCTTCTCAATAATTTATTCTTATTTCTTCCCCGAACCTCCTTTCCCCACAACACAAAAATCCTGTTGACTCTGCTCCAATATTTCTTTGGGACAATCTTCATCAGCTCTCTTTCTGTCCGCTCAGGTGTCTTGGTTTTCACCAATCCCAAAACGTTCGAAAGACGATGAACGTGCGTATCGGTCGGTATGGCATGCTTCCCATGAACCTCCACAAGAACTATGTTTGCGGTCTTCCTTCCCACGCCAGGTATCCTGACCAGCTTCTCCAGATCCTCAGGAACCTTTCCCCCATACTCCTTGAGGATGAATTTGGCGGCAGCAATCACATGCTTAGCTTTTGTCTTGTTGTAGTTCAGGCTCTTGAATACATTTAGAACGTCTTTGTAGCTTGCATTAGCCATGCTTCTGAGAGTTGGATACATCTTGAACAATTTCTCTGCAATTGGAATCGTTGTCTCGTCCCTGCTCTGCGCAGACATGACTGTTGCGATGAGGACTTGCCACTCCTCCCCCCAGTCTTCAGCAGCCAAACGTTTCAGGCTTTTTCCGTAATGCTTCTCTGCCTGCTTGAATATCTTCAAGAAATACCTGCGCTTGTCCATTTAATAGATTGCCGAAGAGGGCTTATAATGTTTTAGTTTGTTTCTTCGAATTCATTTATGTTTTATTGCGATAGGTATCTTCAGTTCCTGCAGTTTCTTATTCCATTCTCTATCCAGAGTTCGTGCAAGCTTTCTGGACTGCCCTTCGTCATAGTATATCTCACCACATTCTAGACATTCTATGTAATCCGTATTCTTTACTGTTATGTCAATCCCGCTGCGCTTTGTTCTGAAGTCTTTCTTTGCGACCCTAAACCTTTTTGACCCGCACAGGCACCTGTCTAAGGATATGCTACTCTTCATCATATCTCCTCCTATTTCTTTGTTTTAACTCTATAAAAGCCTTATACTCCGAAGAACTAAGAAATTTGATTTCTACAGAATTAGATCTGTAAACTGATTTCATAACAAATGATCGCTCATCTTCGACCACAAGTATTGTATAGAAAGTTCCATTAGGATGCAGAAATATACACTTCTGAGTATTCTGCTGTCTGGGGTGTGGGAATAACTTGCCCCATTGTTTAACTGCCTTTGTAGCAATTAACAAAAACAATTCATAGCTATCATCGCGTTCTAAGCATCTTTCAAATGCGCGTCTCTGAAACTTATTTGTAGGAAAGACCTTTTTCTCTTCGCGTTTCATCTTAAAACCTAGGCAGGAACCACATCGATCTGGAAGGTGTAATTGCCAGGAATCACTAAGGCTCTGAACTCATGCAGGATATAGAAGTACATGTCAGAGGGCGGGACAGACAAGAATTCGGGCAGTGCTTCTGTCTTGTTCTCATTCCATAAACTCATCTTAATGCCGTCAGAATTGGGTTCAAAGGTAACATTTAGTGTAACATTGATCGGAACACTGGCCCTGTTGACTAGCTTTATTTTTGGGGAATAGATGCTTTCGCCTTGATAGCCCTTCAAAGTGTAGTATGTGTCATTGCTAGATCCGATTATGTCTATCTCCAAAGAATTCTCTATGGTAGCATAGCCCGTGACTCTGCCGTAGGTTGAGAACAAGGAAGCGCCCATTCCGACCATTAGGACAAGAGCAAGTGCCGCAGACCCTGCAACCAACAGCTTCCTCATGCCTAAACAATATATGTTCCGTTAACATAAATGCCATTTTGCAGTGGAAGAGTTAATTTTTTCTAGATTTCCTGTGGAGAGTTATGATTTATATATCAATTCCGAGAATAGAGTACTATGCCAAGAAAGAACTCCGTGATTGCTGCGGCCCCGATGGCGAAGATTCTGAAGGAGGCTGGAGCTGAGCGTGTGAGTGACGATGCAGCAGCCGCAATGGCGGCTGTGATGATGGACAAGGCCATGGAGATGGCAAAGGACGCTGTCAAATTTGCTGTTCATGCTGGAAGAAAGACTGTGAAAAGGGAAGACATCGAGCTTGCTAGGAAGAGAATCTAACCAATATATCTAGAAGTCGCTTCCTTTTCATCGAGTTTTGTCCTCTTGACCTCTTCAACAATTCTCTGGTACTTCTTGAACATGTCCTCTGTTATCGAGGGCTTTATCTTCTTCAACGCTTCCTCGAAGTGCTTCTTTGCAACTTCCTTTGCC
>DATDXV010000034.1:0-4874 GCA_035289205.1 archaeon | reverse complement strand
ATCTGGCTGCATGTCGGAATCATATGTTATGTTTATACCCACCTGGTTATCTATCAGCGCATCGGCATTCGCAGAGTTGTCAATGGTTATTTTTCTTACCTTTTCGCTTCTCACCTCTTCTATCCAGAAGGGCAGTTCTTTTTCGTACTGGTAAGTGGAGTTATATAACGCAAATCTCAAGTCAGAGAAATCGTTGGTCATTGTTGAAGACTTCTTGGTGGGAGGAACTAGACCGGATTGGTCTTGTATAAACATTAATACTGGGTAGTTTCTTAGGGTGTTGCTGTTTAGTGTGTTGTTTATGGTTATGATTTTTCTTACTTCCCAGTTCTCATCCCACCATTCGCTATATGCTTCTGCTGAAAAAGAAAATAAGGCAGAAATGGATAACATAAAACCTAAAAACACTATCACTGTCCAGTGAATCCTCATAATAATCATTCCCGAACCGGAGTTTAAAAACTTATTCATCTTCCGCTCTTTTGCCTGCGCGCAGGATTTCTATGGCATCCTTTGGCCTATTTTCCATCCATTTCAGGGCTTCCCTGTTGAATTTGCTCATTTGGGGCAGCGCATATCTGCTTCTAAGCATCTTTATTCTGCCTACAGGAAAGAGCAGGAACGCCAATTCGCCTACTAATCTCCCCTCGCCCCTGCCAGGCTCTTCCGGAGTATAGAGGTAAGAGTGCAGATGCTCCAACGCCTCAGAAGGCTTGGATGTCAAATAAAGAACTATAGATGCAGCCGCAGCCAGTGTTCTTTCGAACAGAGAGATGGGGTATGTTACAAAGGTCACAGATCCCTCTTTCTTCAGTCTTGTCAAGAAATCCTGAGCCTCTTCGCTTATCGTCAGGTATATGTCAGTAAAAACCTCCTGGAAGCCTTTCATGAAGTTGCTGAAAAACCTGCCAGACAGAAAGAGAGGCAGGGTTAAAACCAAGGCGGAGAGAGCAATAGTTCCAGTGTTCAAAAACAGGAATCCGTAATTGACAATCCCGCTGTCATAGAAGAATACAGGCATGCAATTAGTTTTCATTGGCTTTAGATAAATGCCGTTTTGCAGTGGAAGAGTTAATTTTTTCCGGATTTCCTATGAAGCTTACCGCTTCTTCTTTTTATTTGTCTTCTTTGCGGTTTTTCTAGCGCTTTTTTTCTTGCTTACAAGCGATTTCAGCTCATGAAGGTCGTTTGTCTTCAGATTGCTTATCTGGCCCTGCAGAGAGCCTAGCTTGTCCTTTATCTCGTCAAGCTCATTGCCCATCTTCAGCAGCTTGGGGGCATATGCAGGAATGGATTCGTCGATAAACTCGGAGTACTTGTCTACAAGGGAAGGGTTGACCCCTGACCTTTTCAGAACGCCTTTTATCTCTTCGTTGTCTAGTCCATATCTGGAGAGCGCCCTGATTATGTTCACAACAAGCTTGTCCTCCTCCGCCTCCTTCTCGGTAAACTTGAGCGTGGCTCCTATGGTCCTTGTAGAGACGATCGTAACAAGCCCTATTGTCATGTTTATGACGTAAAGCAGAATGCCATAGGAAGAAAGGTCAAAAAGGTTGTATATGACAGAAATAACAACAACGAATATTGCTATATCGAAGAATATGAACTTTGGCTTGACCTTTCCAAAGACCCTGGTAGAAAGCATCTCTCCTATTATTATGCCGACAATCAGTGAAAGCAGGGTCGCTATTGACGCTAGTATTGCCATGCAGTAGTATACTTTTTGACAGTTTAAAAGGCTTTTGACTCTTCCGCTGCCCCCCTCTTGATGAGCAGCTCGGCGATATCAGGGGAAAGCTCTACAACATCCCCTTCTTTGAACGGGCCGTACGGTTTTGAGTCTGGCCCCAGCACTTCTGGCAGTTCCTGCAGTATCTTTATCCTCCTCCTTCTCAGATCCTCCACATCCCTTCTCAGCTCCTTTATCCTTGACTCTACATCCTCCACATCCAGGAACATGTGGTCTATCTCGCTCCTGAAGCCTGTTACCAGGATTATTACCCGGTCGAAGAACTTCTGCTCCTGGTGCAACAGGCTTTGTGGCGGAGTCTCGCCGACACGTATTGTGCTCAGGGCAGCCTGGATTATCTTCTCCTCCCTTACCCTGACGATCTCGTCTAGAAGCCCCTTCGAGCTCTTCAGCTCCTGCAGGGAGTCGTTGTCTGTTCTTCCCTGCTTCAGGCCTCTCCATGCCTTTACAGCCTCAAAGAAATTCTCCGGCAGTTTCTGCAGGGACCTGCTCTCCCTCTCTGCCCTTCTGATCTTGTTTATCATGTCATATGTTATAATGTCCATAGAAATACAGCGACTCACATCTTTTTATTCCTTCTAGCGAAGTTCTCCATAGCCTCAAAAATAGGGTTTCCCCTGCACTCTGCATGCGGGCAGACTATGCATATATCCCCATAGAAGTTATTGACGCTGCAGCTTGGTGGCAGCAGTTTCCTGTTTTGCCTGAAGTGCCACTTCAACTGAGTGTTTATGTACTGTTCAGGCAGCGGAGGCGTGTTTTTCCTGTTCCATTCCTTCAACAGCTTGTCTACATCGCTGTCCTGCCACCCTGCAGATCGGAGGAATGTTATCAGGGTGAAGACAGATCTCTTCTTCCCATCAGCTATGCCTTTGAGAATGCTGCTTATGCAATCCGGGAAGAACTCTTCCGGTATCTTTTCTGTCGCTGTTCTTATAGGCAGGCTCTCCTTCTTCTCCTTCTGTGTTCTAGCTCCCCACTCTAATGCTCGTAGAAGCAGTTCCATTCCTTCGCCCTCTCTGTTTGTGAGAAACTGCTCGTCAGTTTTGATCTTGCCTGGAACAGAATCCTCTGGATTGAAGGACTTTATCTCTGATATCTTTATCGGAAGGGAGACTCTCCACGTTTTGTGATGCAGGCTATAGGGCATTCTGAACAGATGCCTTGCTCCCCAGTTGCTTTCAAGCTCCAAGAATAAGTATGGAGATAATTCTTTGGGATGCTCCTTCAACTGAGAGGTCAGAGCAGCAATGCCTCCTTCCCAGTTTCTCAAAGCCTCCAGTATATTGTCCCTCACGCTCTCTTTTATGAAAGTCAACATTGTTCTTGCTATGGCTGGATACTGCTTGGCCAGGGGTTGCGCCTCTCCGCTGAGGCTTAGCGTCCCCAGATCTTGGGGGAATGCTTCCGTAGCTATCCCTATATGGAAGCCCCTCGATCCGCTGTACTTCACTGTAGGCTTTATTCCAAGATCCCTGAGAAAATTGCAAACCGCCTCTGCCGCAGCCTTTCCATGCTCTATCTTGAACTTTGTGTCTATGTCTATTATAAGGTCGAATGCTGTTCTCAACTCATCAAGGTTAGTCCCAGTTGTTATCAACATCGGATTTGTCCATCTCTCTACAGAACAGTGGAAGGCAACAGCCCCGTCCTTCACCCTTTCTATTATGTCCTTAGGATAGAACAATGTGTCAGGCCTTTTCAGGTAGTTGTGTTCCCTTGTCGAGCCAACAATCTCCCTGTTCTTCGCTATTCTAATGATCTCGTTCTGTACTTTAGAATTCGAATAGTAGGCTATGATATCTTCTGTGTTCATACAAACTGATGGAATGCAATTGTTTAAAAGGTTTAGCAGCAAAGGGAATTCATGACAGTATTAAGAATGACTGCATATGATCTATGCCCGATGGATGAGGGATGCGTTACAAGAATGGAAGAGCAGTTGCAGAGCAGTAACATATCGGAACTGGCGTTCATAGACACTAATGTATTTCTGACCGGGAACTATCCAAAAATGGAGATACACAGAATATCAAGACAGATCTCTCTGGACCGCAAATTTGGAGGAGCATCAAACAAAAGCTGGAAAGGGGAGGTTAAGTTTCAAATAGCAGTAACTGATTGGATAAAAAACTGGGACCGAACCAAAAAGGCAACAGCCCCGGTCCTGACTTCCAATGTTTTAGAGGAAGCTGAGAAGGTATACGAAAGAAGAAAAAGAACGTCAATAGGCGGTCCGCTCAGAATTCTTAGGGAGTTCGAAGACGACAAAAACGCATTCTATGTGCGATTTGATGTAGAGGGGAGACTGCCTACTGACATAATAAAGAATATAGGCAGATACATGAAAGAACAAAGACAGGGAAACGACCTTAGGCTGATGGGAACGGCATATCTTGCATTGATCGGCACTTATAATCTAGATGTAACAGTTGTCTCTGATGATTCTGACTTTAATCAGATGGTTCAAGGGGTCTTCAAAGACAACAAGACTGAAAACGGCAGATATCTTCACCTGGAAAGGTCAAGGGAATTCGCAATAAGAACTCAGCTCCCAACTCCTCAAATGTTTCGAGAAGATAAAAGGCGCTACGGTCGCTAACTTTATTAACTCTGCTCCAGATGGTAGCTTATGCTAGATAGAAAAGTCGAAGATATGAAACTTTCCGATGCTGACATAGCAAATGTCGTTGAGCAGATGCACAAGTCGGGCGGCTTCGGGGCAAAGAACGTTGGCATTGCCTTGGACATTCTTATTGAGATGAACAAGGACAAGGAATGCAAGAGATTCCTTTCATTCCCCGCAGATATTGTTTCAACAGGCATGCGCGGGGCAATAGCTGAGATGATAGAGAAGGGCTTGGTGGATTTCATAATAACAACCTGCGGAACGCTAGATCATGACCTGGCAAGGGCATGGGGAGGAGAATATTTCCATGGATCATTCGAGCTGGATGACGCAAAGCTTCACAAGGAAGGCATCAACAGGCTTGGCAACATACTGATCCCAAACAACAGCTACGGAACAACTCTGGAGAACAACATGCAACCTATCCTGAAGGAGCTTTCTGAAACAAAGGAAGAGTGGTCTGGCAGGGAGATGATTCATGAGTTTGGGAAGAGA
>DATDXV010000033.1:0-20999 GCA_035289205.1 archaeon | reverse complement strand
ATCTGGATTTGATTGCAGGCAGTCTCCTTACATAGATATACTGGCGGCATTAAGATCAAATGGATACGGAGGTCTAGAAGGGCAGAGATCTTCGCAAGTGACTCGTGAAGTTAACGGGCGCCTGCGTCTGCAGGAAACAAGCTACAGGAAGGAGCTCGGCAGACTGATGAGGGAGGGCTTGGTTTCAGGAGAATATTCAGAAGATTACGAAAAGGGCAAATGCAAGATATGGAAGATAACGGACGAGGGGAAGAAGCTGCTGGAGAGATGGAACGGCTATGAAAAACTACAGAGGGCTTAGCGAAGAGGAGTCTGCAGCCAGAAGAGAGCTGCTTCGGGAAGCGGAAGGGAAACCAACTTACACACAGAAAGATAGGACTGCAGCAGAGAGAATTCCCAATAGCGCTCCCAAAAAACATCGCAGAAGGGAGAGGTCAAGGTATCTGCTGGACGAGGAGAAACAAAAAGAGATAGAACATTATCAGGTCATGGGATGCGCTGGAAGCGAAATATCCAGGCTTGCTGGAGTTCGAACAACAACAGTCTATCGCTATATGCTAAGGAATCTAGTTATCCAGGCAGAGCAGCTCGGATTTTTCATATCAGAGCTCGATGATGGAAATTGGCTAATACCGGATTCTATCACAGACGGTTCGAATATATATCTCAATATGTTGGAAAAAATGAAAGATGGAAAAAGAATGAGGCGATTAGACATCTCTAGAAAGTTAGGCTATCCTAGAAGAAACATTATAAAAGAGATAGGCGTTCTTGAATTCATGGAGCTTATTGAAAGAACTTATGAACACCCTGAAAGGGATTGCAGAGACCGTTATGCAATTACAGACAGGGCAAAAAAGGCGGTTGATCTGATTCTGTCTATAAGAGAGGATATGAAAAAATTCAATTCAGGGTTTAGACAGAGGCTTGAAGCTAGCCAAAGACCATCTTCCTTGCAACAGGCTCAAACTTCTTGAACTTCCTCTGGTGCTCCTTCAGGAATTTTATCACGAACTTTATCGCTTCTTCTTTCATCTCTCCAGAGGTTATGGTTCCTTCCAGGAACTTCTGCCTGAGCTGATTCACCTTCTTGTCATCAGGACAGTGGAACTTCAGGATCTGGAATGCAACATCAACGTCAGGATTCCCCCCGTGCTTCCTGTGCTCCTCAAGCGTTGCAGCGCCTCCGGAGAATGCTGTCCTGATTTTCTTCTCCACCTCCTCAGGCGTATCGTCCAGGAAGATAGAAGACTCTGGAACTGAAGAGCTCATCTTCGATCCAGGCTTTAGTCCAGGAAGATGGACCGGATAGATTGAGGTTGGAAGTTCCATATTATAGGGAAGCCTTTTTGCAATATCCCTGACAGCGCGGATATGAGGGTCTTGATCCAAGGCAACCGGTGTGACAGAAGGCATCTTTCCCTCGAACTCTTTGAGCTGCGGATGCAGAATGTCAGCGTATTGCAGGAAGTTGGCAGCCATCTTACCAAGGTCCAGATGTCCGTAGATACCCTCGAAGGTATTGACTGTTATCTTCTTCGAAAGCTCAAATGCAAACTCATAATAACGAGGCTTGTACCTGCTTTGTATGTAAACATCCTTTTTGTCAAGTCCAAGCGCAAGCGCATTCGCAAGATTGTTTGCAGCAAACTCCTTTGCCTTCTGCATGCTGTCAACTTTCATGTCTGACCTGCTTACATATCCGTCTATATCAGCAATTCCAAAATACATCCTTGCCCCAATGGATTTCATGAACAGCGCGAGATCAACAATCAGCTTGTGTCCGATATGCATCCTTCCGCTAGAAGCAATGCCGGTCATCATTATGAACGGCTGTCTGTTCTCTACTCTTGAAATTATTTTATTGAAGTCCCTATGCGCAATAACAATTCCTCTGCTGAACAGATGATGATCCAGAGTGTCTTTCCAATCTTCTGGAATCCTGTTCAGTCCGAACTCCTTGAATACCTTGTCATAGTCCTTGATCTGGAAGGACCCCCATGGATCTATTCTGTCCTCCATAGTATCACTACAGTTTTATATTGTCTGGCTTATAATCCTTACACATGGGCATTGATCTTGGTTGGAACGAGGCTGTTAAGAAGTTTGTAACGAATGTTGGACTGATAACAACTAACGGACCGTGGGGTCATAACATCATGGCTGCAGAGTGGACTCGCCAAATCTCCTATGAACCTCCCCTGCTTTCTGTTCATGTTAGCAAGCGGCATGCGACTTATGACAATATAATGAAGAGCAGGGAGTTCGGAGCAAGCATAACTGCCTCAGACCAGGATTTTGTTTCAAGCGTTGCCGGCAACTACAAGGGAAAAATCACAGACAAGATAGCCATGCTCAAGGACCTTGGTGTCAAGCTCTACAGGGCGAAGAGAATCGATGTCCTGATGGTCAGGAGAGCTGCCGCAAACATGGAATGCAAGGTTGTCAGGATATTGGACATGGGGGACCATGCTATGTTCGTAGGGAGGATAGTGAAGGTTGGCTGGTCCAAGAAGGAGCCTATCCTCTATCACCAGGGAAAATACTGGAAACTTGGCAAAAGAATAGAAAAACCCACGCAGAAGTTCCGGGACAGGGTTGCAACTCTTGCTGAAAAGCACAGAAGGAAATAGAGAATATATATAAACTTGTATAACCAACAGTTATTATGAGACTGCCCTTTGCAATAGTAGCTTTACTGCTGGCTCTGCTTATCTTCGCTGGGCAGGTTGATGCTACTGATATAAGTGCCTGTTCCAATCTCAACTCTGCAGGAACTACCTACAATCTGACATCATCTATTACAAACAGCAACGCCTTTGGCTGCATGAACATAACAGCAAACAGCATTATTCTAGACTGCGGCGGCTTTACAATAGATGGATCCCAGACAGGGAACCAATATGGAATAAATGCAACTGGCAGGACAAACATAACCATAAGAAACTGCATCATAACAGACTGGACTCAGAATATAAGATTCAATAATGTTAATGATAGCATAATAGAAAACACAAATGTGACAAGGATGTCCGGTGCATGGGGTACTGCGAATGCAATACGTCTGCAGAATTCAGATAACAACACTCTAAGAAATGTGAGTATTACCCCTACAGGGGACATAGGCATTCTCTTGACAGCCTCTAGTAGGAATGTGTTGGCAAACATCACCATAATGTCAAACAATACAAACTCTCTTACAGATGCAGATGGAATACAGATGGTAAATTCACACTACAACATCATAAACAGCAGCGTCATAAAGAGAACTGCAGTAGGAATTGCCTTTAGAACTACAGGATCCAACTACACCTATATTCACAACAACACGCTAGACAACAATAGCTACTCTATGATCGATGACGCATCTGGTACATCGAGCCATAATATTATAACCAATAACAATATACTGAGAAATCGCCTTTGGGTAAACTATGGACCCAATAATACCTACTCTTACAATGTTTTCTACGGAGCCCCCTATGTTGTGGAAATGATACGACACAATGCAGATACAAGCCAGGTCGGCAACATCTCGCACAATATTTTCTATGGTGGAGGAGCAGATAGAGCAATGGATATAATGGGTGGCAAATATAACATAGAATTTAATATTATATCCAATGTCTCATATGGAGTAGTTATTACATCGCAGCACGGAAGCTCAAACATATCTTCGAATATAATTGAAAATGGAACCGTACCTTCTCTTGGAGGCTTGGGCACTATTTCCTATGGCATAGGTATACTTTCTGTAGGCGACCTCCAAACAATACATAACAACAGCGTGAAAAATGTCTATACTGCTATAGAGGTCAGACAGGCATCTGACAATGTTACAATAAGCAATAATACCATATACAATATGACCAATGGCATGGTGTTCGTCGGAGAGCCTGGTTCTGACAGCCCTCCACCAAATCCGACAAGCGGACCCCAGAACCTAACAATAATTTATAACAACATAACCTATGCAAGTAGCGGCATAGTATTTGGTGCAACCCTTTCGGGTCCTCAGGTTAACCAGAACAAAACGAACAGTGCGTTCAGCAGAATAACGAGCAATAACATATCTAACACCAACACAGGAGTCAAGCTGGTATCAGCCCCCAACAACACTATCTTTGATAATACATTTGCTTCCAATAACTTGGCGATTAAGCTAACATCCTCACCTAACAACACTCTGGAAAACAACACGTTCATCAGCAATGGAAATGGTGTGGAGTTCGACCCCTCTCCAAATAACACCCTCACGGGAAATCTCTTCAAGCGCAACGGAGTTGACGTTCTTGATGACTCTTTCAACGTATATACTAACAACATATTCTATCTACCAGACAACTCAACGTTCCTCAGGTTTAATGGAAATGCAATAGGATATCTATACTCCGCATTCAGCTTCAACCTTTCTACTATATACCCGAACGGGTCTTCTGCTATCTATGCTCTAAACAGCGTATCTTTGTACCCTTCAAGAACGTTTGCTTATACAAACACAAGCAATGATTTCACAGGAAACTTTACAGTGACTGACGGCGGCATCAGTTCATTGGTATTTAATATGACAATAGGAAGCAACACCATATACGTTTCTTATCCAATGTTCATGGGCGGTAACATTCAGGAATCAAAGACATACTATCTGAACAACAGCGAGCCTACAAGAGGGCAGCCCAAAGGCCTGGATCTGAACAATTCTATATTAGGCAAATCTTTGAGGCTTGACACACCGGCCGGGGAATTCATAAGTGAGAACACAACAACACATATATTCTCAGTGGAAGATAGTCCTTTGACTGTGAGTAATGTTAACATAGAAAGAATCAACATGTCTGTTGTTTACAGTTCGACGGGTTCACAGAGGGTCATTCTGGGCATAGAAAACAACATAGGTGCAGACAACTCTACAATTCTGAATACAACGTTCCCAGGTTCATCTGTATATGTATCAAACAGCAGCTCGTTTGCAGTAAACTGGACCATGGATAGCCCCAACAAATGGTTCAGGATGGGCGGCAAGATTATAGGCAATAACATCACTTGGAAAACTAATTCAACTATTGCTTCTCACTTAAATCTGACATACAAGTACGCGGCCTCCGCTCCGAAGGTGTTCAACATAACGAGCGGAGCGAAGATTCTCTCCTCAGCATCGAACTCATCCAGCTATGTCAGCCTGGCGATAGACGGGGACTCAGCAGCGAACTTCACAGTTCAGTTGCCATCAAGTTCAACCTACACTATTCTCTATGACAGCGCTACCTGCGCTTCACCTACATGCAACGCCACGCAGTCCGGAAACAACGCAACTGTGAGCGTCTCGCTAGGCTCCGTGCATATTGTGGAGTTTTACATACCTACAACAGCTACAACAACTACAACCACGACCAGCAGCGGAGGGTCCTTGGTGGATGTCAAAGGCAATACTGTCCAGTCAGGAGGCATCCCAACCGTTGACGAACAGGCTGCAACAACCTCTGTCCCACCTAGCAGCGTTCCAGCAAGACCAGGAGAATACACGATAAGCGAAGACGGAGCTGTCATACTCCTGGAGGGCAACCTGACAGCTGGAAATGAAACCACACCTGGAACAGTCTACATCGTAGGCTACCCTCAAAGTCCGTTCATTGTTGGCGGCATTGTAAAGAGCGATCCACTAAAATACGGAAGTCTGCCGCAGAGGTCAGGCTACACAACCAAAGCATTCACCTCTTATGACATAAAGATCGAATCGGGCGTAGCATACTTCTGCATGAACTATCGTGGCTTTGAGAACCCATCAAGCGTGAGTGTGTTTGAATACACTAGCGGAGCATGGACTGAGTTGCCGAGAGAGAGGTTCGCTAACAACCTCACTACATCTACCGCGTGCGGCACAGTCAAAGGCACGCCTTACATGGTTGCAGGGTTTGTTGCAGGGGCAGCGCCGACAGTAATATCGCCGATACAGCTCCCAACTTATGCAACCAACCTGCCGTTCGCAGTCTACGCTCTCGGAGCGCTTTTTGCTGTTGTATATTTCGCTTACAGGTTCAGGGGCATAAGGCGGCGGCGTTGAAACTAAAGCATAATAAATAATAGAACAAAGGCATAATTTTATGAGAAAGGTCGCGATTTTGCTCGTTTTAATGGTCTATGTCGCTTCTCCCTCATTGGCTACTGCTTTTGAAATCTATGACAACGCTACCCAGACTCCGATGCCCGGAGTTGCAATCTATGCGGGATCCGAAACTGAGATCGCAGTGGGAAACAGGAGCTGCATAACAAACATACAGGGAAGGTGCAACATAGAACTCCCTGGCTGGCAGCGAACCAGGATCTATATCCCCTCCTCGAACGTGTACAGCGGCATCTGGACAGAAGAGGATATACTGCCGAATATAACAGTACGTTACAGCATTATAAACAAAAGGCTGTCCGTGAGGGCGGTAGAAAGCGAGAGCGTTCCGGCTTTTGATCTGGCGATAGTTGTGGATGCCTCGGGAAGCATGGGCAGCGCTGATTATCCTCCGAGCAGAATAGAGGCCGCCAAGGCCGCGGCATTCGAGCTTGTCAAGATGCTGTCAGCGCTTGACAGGGTGGCAGTCATCGGTTTCTCCCACGTTTCCACCACATACCAAAACCTTACGCAGGATTATTCGTCGCTTAACTCATCCATCGGGAGGATGATGGCGGCAGGTTCCACCTGCATGGGATGCGGCCTCGGCGATGCCTACAAGGTTTTGAGCTCTTCGCCAACAGCGGCCGCCATCCTTCTTTCCGACGGCTGCTCCAACACTGGAGCAGATCCGTTGAGCTTCGCAAGCAACTTCAGCAGCCGCAGGATAAAAATATTCGCGATAGGCATAGGAGACAGGAGCGACGTATGCGAGAATCTTCTGATGAATCTATCCTCCTCCACGGGAGGCAAATACTACTTCTCCCCAACCAAGGCAAATCTGGAGCAGCTCTTCTCCGAACTAGGCCTTGAGACAAAGGGCGTTAATGTGACAGCAGGCAACAAGACCTGCCTCTCCTCCGAACTCTATAGCGATGTGGGCTATGAACTGAAAGGCACAATGAAGCTGAATTCCAAAAAGATCAGCAGATCATGCGAAACCCCCTGCTCCCTCTGCCAGCTGGATTTTGACCTTTACAATGCCACGTTTGACGCGGAGGGGCACAAGTCCATGGCGCTCAAGGTCTATCTTCCCCCCGAGGCCGGCGTTCATTTCAATATCACGCTCTTCTCGCTCCCGTATCTCGTTGTCAGAAGCAACGTTGACGAGGCTTCTGTCAATGTCAACAAAAGCCATAAGGGCAGTTTGAGCGGAGGCAGGCTCAGCATCCCGCTGGAGAGGTTTGGCAACTACACTGTTGAACTCTTCAAGAAAGGCTACAGGAAGAACTCCACGGGCGTTGAAATACCGAAGGAGAGGGAGGCGTATATCCATCTCGCGGAGGCCAAGGGACTTCATGAATTTAAGATCAAAACGAATGTGGAAAAGGTGGATGTGCGCTATGACAACCAGAGGGCATGCGCGACAGAGAAGCCCCTGCTCAACCCGTCCTGCTGGTTTGGGAGTTGCGATTTCGAATGCACTATAAGGGATTTGGCCGAAGGAACCTACACCCTAACTGGGAAGAAGGAGGGCTACAAGGACGCGAGCGTCGATGTTAGGATACCGGAAGAGAAGGAGGCAAGATTAGAGCTAGAGTCCGCCGTGCCAAAGTTTCGCATTGTCTTTGTTCCTGTGGGATTCGGTCCGTACTTAAATCCTGATAAAGGTCTAGATATTCTAGCTAAAGAGGAGAAGATACTTGACGATTTTAGGTCAAAGACACCTTTTAGCGATTGCAAACCTAGAATAGAGTCATTTGAGGTAAAGCCATGGACTTGCAATTTTAAGTGCACTGATCTTTGCGGCGACTGCATAGATATATCTCTTTCATGCATAAAAGATAATTTGGATATACCCTTTGACAAAGCTGTGGCTATTGTTAACCCTGATTCTTTAGTAAATCTTACTGATCAGAACAGAGATATGAAAGGCTGTGCCGGAGCTGGGATATTTGGCTATATAGGGTCTGCTACACTTTCTGATGCTCCAGACTGGATTTTCCAGCATGAGATAGGGCATAATTTGGGACTTGGACACTTGCGTAGTGGTGTGAATTCATCTGCAAAACCCTGTGAACCGTCCTATCCTAACTACGAAGATTGCAACAACATATTAGAACCGTTCTTCATTATGAATTATCTTAATCTCCCGGACTTTCTGAAGTGGCATGGTCCTGCGGGATATAACTTTATGAAAAACAATTATACAGATTGGAATTTCGAATGGACATATAATGACATGCGCAAGAACTACACGAATTTTGTCGGGCTCAATAAATGGGTGAATGTATGCTCAAATTAATACTAAATATGGTTGTTTTCTTAAGCGTTTTCAGCACACTGTCCTATGCAGAGGAAATAATATGGTTCGACGCGACAATCTACTCCAACGGTTCGGCTGCGCTGAATGACATAAAGTACACATCGGCTTCCTCCATGCCAGAAGGCGGCGAGGGGGAGTACAGCGTCCGCCTGTTCTCCGCCAACAACACAATTTTATACACGCGCAATTTCACAGCAGCTTTCTTTGCTTATGCGGAAGGCTATAGGGACGGAAAAATCACAGGGATAAATGTAAATCTTGACAGCGTCAGGAACATATTTTCTTTGCCTTATTTCAAGGATGCGGGGCGTGTTGGGCTGTACAGAGATTCCACGCTGCTGCTGGAAGCTGAGGTGCCTACCGCATACAAAGATCCCAAAAAGCCTGAAGACTTCTATAATAATCCTCTTGATGACACGGGTTTGGGAAAGTGTATCTCATACAAGTTCCAATATCCCATGGATTGCATTGTTACGCCGCTGTTCGTTTATTTGTGGTTTATTACATACCCAATAATTATTTTGCTGCTGGGTGTTGCATACTGGCTATTTAAACGGTTCAAGAGAAAGAAGTAGGAAAGCTTTTAACCTATTTCACCGCATTTTATCCATGCCAACAATTGAGGATATAGAGCGATTAGCAAAAAGAAGGGGAATTTTCTATCTCTCTTCAGAGATATATGGGGGGCTTGCAGGACTCTTCGATTACGGTTCTACAGGAACTCTCATAAAAAGGAATATGGAGAATCTCTGGAGGAAATTCTTCCTGCATTTGGGAGAGAACTTCTTTGAGATAGACGCATCAAACATAATGCCAGAGAAGGTCTTTGTTGCGTCAGGTCATCTGGAGAACTTCGTTGATCCTGTTGCGAAATGCAAAAAATGCGGAACTGCGCACAGGGCAGATCACATAGCTGAAGGCGTATTGAAGGAGAGCTTCGAAGGCATGACGCCTATAGAACTAACCGAACTGATCAAGCAGCACAAGATTCGCTGCACGAAATGCAAGGGCGAGCTTGGAGATGTGAAGGTATTCAACATGACCTTCCCGCTGTCGATAGGGTCAACAGGCGAGATCAAGGCTTATCTGAGGCCAGAGACAGCGCAGAGCGCTTATGTTAATTTTCTCCAGCAGTTCGAAGTCCAGAGGAAGAGGCTTCCTTTAGGTCTGGCAATAGTGGGAAAGGCTTTCAGAAACGAGCTATCACCCAGGCAATTAACAACAAGGATGCGGGAGTTCACCCAAGCTGAACTGCAGATATTCTTCGATCCCCAAGAGATTGAGGAGCATGAGATGTGGCCAGAGGTAGAGAACTACATGCTTGTTGTCTCTCCGGCAGACAAGCGGGAGCAGAAGCCCCTAGAGATGAGCTGCAGTGAGTTTGCAAAGAAGTACAAGGTTCCGAAGTTCTATGTCTACCATATGGCAAGGGTCCAGCAGTTCTTCTTTGATGCCCTGCATGTGAGCAAGGACAAATTCAGGTTCAAGGAGCTGACTCCGGAGGAGAGAGCCTTCTATAACAAAATCCACTGGGATATGGAGCTTAATCTGGAAAGCATGAAAGGATGGAAGGAGATCGGGGGCGTGCATTACAGGACTGACCATGATCTGAAAGGCCACGAAAAGATTTCAGGAAAATCGCATGAGATATTTTTCAATGAGAAGAAAGTTGTCCCGCATGTGCTTGAGCTGAGCTTCGGGATAGACAGGATAATCTACGCTATGCTAGACCTATTCTACCACAAGGACGGTGACAGGGCTGTTTTGTCACTGGTCCCAACGGTAGCTCCGTTTACAGTTGCAGTCTTCCCGCTGGTCAGCAAGGACGGGATAGACCAGAAGGCGAAGAATGTTCACATGATGCTACGGAACATATGCGAGGCTTTTTACGATGATGACGGATCGATTGGGAGGAGGTATGCCAGGGCAGATGAGATAGGCATCCCCTTCTGCATTACGATCGATTATGATACCATGAAGGACGGGACTGTTACTGTCAGAAACAGGGATGACAAATCGCAGAGAAGGGTGAAGATAGAAGAGCTCCCAATGATAGTATGAGATGGTGGGCCCTGAAGCTTAGCATAATAATTGTAGTTATTTTCCTAGTCCAGACTTTTGTTCCCTTCTTTGAAGAGCAGTTCATACTTGACTCCGTTCTTGTTGCTGAAAGGCCATGGACGCTCCTCACGGCTGTGTTTTTGCATGGCGGCTTCCAGCATCTCTTCTACAACGTTTTCGCCTTGCTATTCTTTGGCCTTATATTGGAGAAAGTAATAGACTCCAGAAGGTTGCTAATTGTCTTCTTTGTGTCGGGACTGGTTGCCTCTGTTGCCGCGGCGCTCTTCTATTCCGCTTCCCTGGGTGCATCGGGCGCTATTTTCGGGATAATAGGAACGCTTGCCATACTGAGACCCAGAATGGTAGTCTATGTAGGGTTCATACCGCTGCCTATGATAGTTGCGACAGCTCTTTGGGCTGCTGGAGACATCTTCGGGCTGTTCTATCCTTCGCAGATAGCGAATGCTGCGCATCTCGGAGGGTTGTTTGTTGGGACCATTTATGGGCTGCATCTACGCAACAGATTTGGAGAAAAGAGGGGGATGCGAAGGAACTCTGTAGAGATAGGAGAGAGTGACTTCAGAAGATGGGAGGACAGGTGGCTAAGATTCTAGATTTTCCAGCCAATTCAGTATTCTTTCCACAAGAATCCTCTCCGTTTTTCCAAAGCTATGATTGGCTCCCTTTATTTTCAATGAATTGAATTTCTTTGATTTTGTTGCATTTCTAAGCATTTCCAAATATTTTGCTACTGGCATTGTTCTGTATTGTTCCTTGGAGCCGAAGACAGCTAGAATAGGTATTCTTATTTTCCTGAATAGGCTGAGCTTGCCTTCGATATAATCAAAAAGTTGTGCTTCGGCATTCTTCTCATCAGCAAAGCTAAGGAAGCGTTCTGCGGATATAAGCCCTCCATAAATTCCGAAGGGCATCAGACGCTGATAGGGATGTTTCTTCTTCAATAGCCGTTTGGCAATTTTTATCATAATAGGGAGCTTCTTTCCGAATTTTTTTCTTGCAAGATTGATATCATCTGCTGGAGCAAGAAGAATCAAGGCGGAAACTCTTTTGTCATTTTTAACAGCCTGATAGTATGTGATTTTCTGGCATCCTGTGCTGTGTCCCTGAAGCACTATCTTCTTATAACCTCTCTTTCTGCAGAAGTCTATTGCACCTTCTATATCATAGATGCATTTCTTGAAATCCTCAAATACAGTGCCAATTGTTTCATCTTTCCTCCTTCCTTCCCCCTCAAAGGATTCTACCTTGTTTGCACCTCTTGTGTTTATGGGGAAGAAGTCGAAACCACTCTTTGCAAATCTGGTTGCAATGTTCATTGTAAAGGTATCATAAAATGAACCAGTCATACCATGAATATGAATTATTACTCCTTTGGAAGGTTGTGTAGAATGAAAAAGAAAACCATTGAGAATCAGCTTGTCCTTTGATATGAAGCTCACAAGCTCTCCTTTCAGATTCATCATATACTCACTTGAAAGAGATCTTCAGCTTCCTCTTGCATGCCTTGCAGAGCTTCTGGCTCAACCCTCTGAATCGTACATTGGTGAGCCTGCCCACGTCCTTCACGCTCTTCCCGCAGTTGTCGCATTTAGTGCGCATTCATCCACCCAGAATCTCCTTGAGTCTGATGCCCCTCTTCCAGAACCCCTCCCTCCTTTTCTCCTTGTCCCTGAGCATGATCCTTTCGAGATTGCTTACGCACTGGCCGACCGCGTCGCGGACATCCCAGCCGTTCGCATGGCTTATGAAGATATCCTTGTCCGTTTTCAATCTGGCGCGCACATCGTATCTTGCGCGCAGCTTGTAGCCGATATCGCTCTTCTTGACATGGATGAAGAAGAATGTGACCTTCGCGAAGGCAGAGACCTTCTTCAGCATTGCTTCGACAAGCTCCGCTGCCATGTCTATCTCCTCCTGGTCATGCAGGCCGGATATCTGGTAGTAGATGCCTTCCTTTCCAAGCGTTCCCACATAGAACTCCAAGAGATCCTTGAGCGTTACCACTCCGATGGGCATGTCCCTGTCAGAGATTACAACCCCAGAAGTCTCCTGGTCAAGCATTGTCATTGCAAGGTCATTCAGGCTTGAGCTTCTCACTGAGGTAGTAGGAGACCTGTTGACTACTGTTGTGATCGGGATATGCATCAGCCTTTCCATCTCAGCCCCCATGGATTTCCACCCCATCCTCTCATGAGACCTCAGGTTCTTGAGCATATCGAAGATGGTTACAATGCCAATAAGCCTCCCGCCTCTGTCAATAACAGGGACTCTGGAGATGTTCCTTTCCCTCATCAGCGCCCGCGCAGCGCCTATGCTGGAGCTGTCAGAAACAGTTATCGCGGGCGACATTATGCTCTCCGCTTTTGTCTGCCTGAACTCCTTCATCCCCATCACAGCGTTTACTATGTCGGTTATGGAAATCACCCCAACAACGTCCTTCCCATCCAGGACAGGCACAGCCCTCAGACCGGTCTTCAGAAGCGTCTTTGCTGCGCCCTCAAGCGTATCATCCGATTTCAGAGTTGCAGGCGGCGGTTCCATTATCCTCCCGACCTTCTCCTTGTTTGGGTCGACCATCTCCTTTTTCAGAAGCGTCCTATGAGTTACCATCCCTTTCAGTTTTTTCTTCTCAAGAACGAAGACCTCATGGATATGGTGCTTTTCCGCAAGAGAAATATACTCGCCAACTCTGTCCTTGATGGAAAGCGAGATGACATTGGGATTCATTACGTCTCTGACTAGCATTACACCACAGACCTAATGAGATTTTCAAGTATAAAAATCTAGATTTTTCTCAGGGTTTGAAGAATGTGACGCTGTAGTACTTCACGCTGCTGTCCTTTGAAACAACAGCCCAGAGCATGTTTGCCCTTATGTTATGCGCAAGCCTCACAGCTCTTGATAATTCCTGGAAGCTGAACTTGTAGCCCTCCTCCACAGAGAAGACAACCCATTTCGTATGCTCGTGCGCTGCCTTCGGTCCGCGCTTTATCGGCTTTACCCCTTTTGCATAAACACGGAAGTCGCAGCCGAACTTGAAGCCTGTCCTTGTCGGAAGCTCTTTGCTTCGCAGATCCCTGTAAACAGCGTAGCGAAGGTCAAACCTATGGTCTATCTTCCCGCAATACTCCTTGAAGGAATCCAGATCGAGTTTCTTTCCGCCCTTCTTAACATTCAATTTATCTTTCTCAACAAGAAACACAGCTTCTAGAAGAGCGAGCTCAAGCCTTTCCCCAATTATCTTTCCGAAGTAGTCTCTCTCGAAGACATCCTTGGCTTCATCAACCTTCCACACTACAACTCGATCCTTCAGGATCTTTCCTTCCATTCCTACAGCTCCTTCATTGTCTTGATTATATAATAGGTGACATCCCCGTCATCATCAGCAATCCCCCACAGAGCTTCCGCTCGTATGTTCTCGCACATCTCTATTGCCTTTCCGAGCTTGTCCATCTCGCAGGAGTAATCCTCATAGTCAATGAACACAACCCACTTGACTGTCTCAGACTTTCCGGGCTTTGCTCCTCTTTCATAGACACGGAAATCAGAGCCCTTGAAGCCCATGCGGACAGGCAGGCCCCTCTCCCTCAGGTCCTTGTATACGGCATAGCGCGGGATGAATCTTTGGTCAAGATCAGAAGCCATCTCAATAAGGTCGTTGATTTTCAACTCCTTCCCGTTGTCGGAAACCTTCAGTCTCCCCCGCTCCATCAATAAACAGGCTTCGATCAGATCAAGCCGCAGCTTCTTTCCCTCCAACTCTCCGTACCATACCCCATGGTAGAATTCGTCTATCGCCTCCTTGGACTCGACAATAATCTTGTCTTCCTGGAGTATTCCATCTGCCACAAGCTCTTGCATAAGTAGAGTGTTTAATCGCTCTTTTTAAAGCTCTTCTGTCATGAGCTGAACGAAGAAGATTTTTCAAGCTCCCCGGATTCTCTGTCCCATTGATAGAGATATGTCTGATTGTCTGATAGCTCTAACTTAGCTTCTTTGACGCCCTTTAGTTGTTTGATACCCTCAAAAACTCTCTTGGGATGGCCATGTACAATTAGAATAGCTACCTCATAACCCTCTGTTGCTTCAGGGGCAAAGCTCTTCCTTATGTTTACAGGGTGGTCAAGATCAGGATGCTCTAGCAGAGATTAATATAGAGTCTGTCTAACTTCCCAATTTCCCTCAACCTTCAGAAAAACAGTTGCAGAAACCATAATAACATTTCAACAGGAAAGAATTTAAAGCTCTAGGTTTATTCCGCGCATCTGCCCCCTTATCTTGCACTCCCTGCAGAAGTCATTCCCCTGCTTGTCTATCTCCCCCGCAGAACCGGAATGGTACATTATGCAGGATGAGTATTTGCAGTGTTCGAATCCAAGATAGTGCCCTACCTGGTGTATGGCTTCCTTTACTGTCCTCTCTGTCAGTATTAGCTGGTTGGGCCTCTGTTCATAGTATTCCGTCTTCAGCCTTGCTGTTGATATCATGATGCAGTTCTTGTCAGGCTCATACGCCCCGAAGAGGAAGTTCATCCTGTCATAAAACACGTCGGCATCGGTAACGAAGAGCGTAGGTAATTCTTTGTCTATCGTCTGCGCTTCCCTGTTCTGTGTCAGAATCTCAAGTATCTTCACTGCGTCATACTGCTTCTTCCAGCGGTTGAATGTGTCCTGGGGCAGCTGCAGGGGCTGCATTATCTTTGACCTTACTCTGGCAGTCTCCCTTATTCCAGATGCCATAGCCTCAAGGAGCTGGGGGCTTATGTTACCTATTGGAACTATTCTAAGGAGCATATTATAAGTGGGACACTAACACTTATATTCTTGTTTTCCCTATTAAATATAATGAGACTAACCTTTATCATAGCTGTTCTACTAGCTCTGCCTTTGTTCGCAGGGCAGGTTGATGCTGCTACGACTAATGTGAGCACATGTTCCAATCTAAACACTGCAGGCGAAGTCTACACTTTGAACACGAGCATAACGGGTAGCTCTTCGAACAGCTGCATAAACATCGGTGCCAACAATATTATTTTTGATTGCTGGGGATTCACACTAGACGGCGACGGCACGTTAGAAAGGGACGGAATAAATGCAACCGGTCGCACCAACATAACTATCAGAAACTGCACAACAACAGATTGGGCACGGCACATAGTCTTTCACAACGTAAACAACAGCTTGATAACCAACCATAACGGCACAAGTGTTTTCGGCGGGCAGCAGGGGGATGACAACAACATGGGAATAATCGTAATGGGCGTGTCCCATAACAACACTCTTAGCAATGTTACGGCACAGACTCTGAACTACTCAAACTTTGCAGCTATGAACATATCAAAATCAAACTTCACACGGATAATAAATACAACTATAGCAACAAGTCGCATAGCCATTCAGTTTACAGGAGCGAACTATACAAGCATATCAAATAGTAGCTTTAAACACCTCACGCAGGGATTTAATACGAACGGACCGTTTTTGTTCGGTCGCATATTCAACAACACGTTTGTAAATGTTACATTTGTCATATCGGAATCCAGTGGATTAGGCTCCCATAACTTGTTTACGAATAACACAATTCTTAATTCTAGCTCAGGTATGTTCGGCAGTGCAAACAACACATATACATACAACTACTTCAAGTTCAGTGTTCCGCAGACTGCAAATGGTTTGCTATACCATAGCGGGGGTTCTGGTGGACCCCATTATGTGATGTTTAACACATTCAATGCAACTTCTGGTACTCACGGTGTAAGAATAGCAGCAGGGGCTGCCAATATAACGCTTAATACTTTCATCAATGTTTCGATAGCTATAAATTTGGCACAGGCCGCCACAAATGGGAACGTCTCATTCAATACCATGATTAACGGCACAGGAAGAGGCTTGGGCATATACAATGCCAGGGGTCTTGATCTTTACGGGGATCTTAACAGGGTATTCAATAACACATTCATGAACATTGCCCAAGGTATCACGGTTGATGCAGAAGGAAGCAACAACACTATAGAAAACAATACCATCCTAAATGTGACTAACGGCATAGTTCTGGGCCAGGACCCAGGGTCTCCCTTCCAAGGCCCCCAAAACACTACAATAGCCTATAACAATATAGGCAATGTAAGCCTGGGAATATGGTTCTTTGCAAGAGAGGGGAATGTGTATGTTACTACCTTGAACACTATCAAGAACAATACAATATCATTCAGCAACATAGGAACAGATTTTGACGCAACGCACAACAACACTATAATAAACAATACGTATGCTTCAAACAACATCGCAATAAAGCTGACCTCTTCACAAAACAATACCATACAGAACAACACCTTTATAGACAATGGGCAGGGAGTCGTGTTCGACCCGTCTCCGAACAATATTCTTGCTAGCAACCTCTTCAGGCGAAACAAAATAGATGTGATAGACGACTCGGCCAATACTTACACAAACAATATCTTCCATCTTCCAGACAATTCTACATTTCTAAGAAACAGCTTCGGGAGCGCCGGCTCTATTGATACGAGGCAGGACTTCAATTTGAGTGTCATACTGCCGAACGGAAGTACAACAGGCTACACAATAAACTCTATTGCCATATACCCTACCGTACCTTTCCTCTATGAAAATAGGAGTGAAGGAATCTCAGGAAACTTTTCCACATCCCAGGGCGGTGTAAGCTCTTTAGTGATGAACATAACTGCGACAGGAGGTAATTCGCTCTTTGTGCAGTTTCCATTTTTCATCGGTGGCAATATACAAGAGCAGACAACATACTTCCTCAAATCGCTGGAGCCGTTAAATGGGCAGCCTCGAGGATATGATGCAAACAACTCTGTATACGGTGTTTCTATGAGAACCGGAGCTCCAGATACGGAGTTCGTTGCCACAACTGCAACCGCGCAGATATTTTCATTGGATGAGAACCCTCTCAAGGTTTCTGGAGTGCAGATAACGGAAATAAGATCCTCGCTGATTTACAGGGCTTCCGGCATCGCAAAGCTAGGTTTCCAGAGCGTTGTTTCTCATGGCAATGACACGCTATTCAACACTACGCTGCCTTCTGTCTCAAACTACACGCAGAATACAACAACTTTTCTTGTTAATTGGACGCTGGACAGTCCTGAAAAATGGTTGACCATAGGGGGTAAAGTGGTAGGTGCGTCTTCTTCATGGAAGACAAATGAGACAGATACGTCGAATGTTACGTTCGTATACAAGTATGCCGCTTCTGCGCCACAGATTTTTAACATAACAGAAGGAGCTACCGTAGTGTCAGCTGGATCTAACTCTACAAATTATGTAGTGATTGCAGTAGAGAGCGAGTCCCCAGCAAATCTTACGATACGAATGCCATCTAGTTCGACATACACTATTTATTATGACAACGCAACATGTAGTAGCCCGACTTGTAATGCAACTCAGGTTAGTAACAATATAACTCTGGGTCTTGCATTGGGTTCTGTGCACATGGTAGAATTCGTTATACCAACTTCTGCGACAACTACTACAACTGTAGCAAGTAGCGGGGGTTCTGCAGCTACGCAAGGCAATGTTGTCACATCATCCGGCACTCCAACCGTTGATGAGCAAGCTGCTACTACAAGCGTCCCGGCAAGCTCTGTTCCGGCAAGGCCAGGAGAATACACGATAAGCGAAGACGGAGCTGTAATTTTGTTAGAGGGCAACCTCACTGCTGGGAACGAAACAACGCCTGGAACAATCTATATTGTCGGTTACCCTCAGAGCCCGTTCATCGTTGGCGGCATTGTAAAGAGCGATCCATTGAAATACGGATCGCTGCCGCAGCGCGCAGGGTATACAACAAAGGCATTCACCTCTTATAACATCAAGATCGAGTCAGGCGTAGCATACTTCTGCATGAACTACAGAGGCTTTGAGAACCCCTCCTCTGTATCTGTATACGAATATGCAAACGGGACATGGCAGGCGCTCGGCAGCGACAGGTTTGCAAACAACGCGACAACTTCAACAGCGTGCGGCACTGTCCGGCACACTCCGTACATGGTTGCAGGATTCGTTGCAGGAACAGCTCCAGTAACGTTGCCAGTGACATTGCCAACAGCAGTAACAAGCGTACCGCTTGTTGTTTACATACTGGGCGCTCTGGCGGCTGTAGCCTACTTCGCCTACAGGTTCAGAAGCAGGAAGAAGTAATTCTAAGACTTCTTCTTAGATGCTATAAATAATTTGTATATTATGAAGATAACAGTAATCAAAACAACAAGGATACTAACAATAAGTGGCAGAAGAGGCAAAATCAGACATTCTAAGACATCTAGGGGATTTGCCCAGTCGCATGTTCTTATAAAATCTATGTGTGGCATTAGAAAGTCTCCGGGTTTTTTCGGTGATTTATAGTCATGTGGGACGGTTGCTTCAAAAAGCAGCTTCCCTTCCTTATATAATTCCACCTTTTCTGCAACTTCCGAATATGGCAATCTGAATATCTTTCTGACTGAATCCAGATCTACAACCATAGCGCCTAATCTGCCATCCTTTTCAATTTCTACGTGAGCGGAAAATATAACTGTGAAATATGAAGAATAAAGAACACTACCATTCGAAGAGATAGTCCTTATATTATACTCTCCAAAACTAGTAGGGGTGTCAACATTGAGGGATGTATAATCTATGCTATTGAGTTTTACCGTATCGTTTTTGTATACGGTTAGATCCAACCATGTTATGTCTTCTGTCGCACTAACCAAAGAAGTGGACAACAAAACAGCCAAAACCAGACATGATGTTATTCTTTGCATGTTCCTACCCATTTATTCAAACCAACGAAACTGGTGTAGTTCTTTGTAATGCCGCCATATTTCCACGTGTAATTCCATTCTCTATGACTGTTTTCCATAAAATTGTTGCCAGCGGGCCCATAAGAAAACTTAAGGAAATCGGGGAGACCGAGGTAATTCATAATATAGAACCATTCAAGGATATCATTACAATCTGCATAATTTGGATAAGTACTCAGACATGGCAATGACTCGTTCATCACTCCACTTCTTAGATGACCTAATCCGAGGTTATGGCCTATCTCATGAAGGAAAACCCAATTTGGCTTATCTAATACAGTGGCAGAAGCAGAGTAGCCAAGCTCTGGTCCCGCGCAACCAACCATTTCCGAACCATTTATTTCTACCTGCTTTCCCAATGCAGCCGGATTAACAATAGCTACAGCCTTGTCAAAAGGTATGTCTAATTTGTCCTCGATACACGTCAGTGCAATATCGATACAATCCCCGCAAAGATTAGTGCAGTTGAAATTGCAATCCCCACTTTTTACATAAAAAGTTTCTATGCTGCTACCTTGGCAGTTATTAAAGGGTGTTTTTGCCCTGAAATCACGCAGTATGCCATCTTCCTTTGCACCGACATCAAAGTATTTTTCGAGCGAGAAACCTACAGGAACAAATATCAATCTAAAGCTATTGCTTATCCTTTCCATACTCAATTTCACCTCTTTCTGTTCTGGCACAGATACCTCGATGCTTGCATCCTCGTACCCCTCCTTCTTCCCTGCAACAGTGTAAGTTCCCTCAGCCAAGCCCTTTATCGCGCATTCCGAGTCGCAATCAAAGAGACCGAGCCGGCACCACGGATACCAAGGCTTCTGGGTTGCGCAGGTTTTTGCATCAGCGCTTACTTTCACATCTTTGATAGCGGTTATAATCTTTAGATCATATTTTCCAATATCCTTATTTGTTGCGCCAGTATCATTTGTATAAACATATTTAAGTGTAATGTTGGAATTGGGAGGATAAGAACTTGGCAGAGGACCACTGACAGGCCAGCTAAAAGATCTATAGGCAGCTGGACCTATCTGTGGAACAATATTGTACTCTATCATTACTTCAGTCTCGCATCCCTGTTCATTGGATTCCGAAAACTTCTTAAAAAATTCCGAAAACCTCCTAACAGATAAATTCAGAGAATCGGATTTTGATATAATCGGTTTTTCATATCGCGATTTTCGATATATATATAAATCAAAATTGCAGTTCTTGGATTTATTTGTGTAGAGTGCTTCAACGCGCGCAGGTGTATCCGATAGCATAAAGGGGACTGTGATATTGGCGTTATCTGCAATGTCTTTTTCGGTTATATAGATTTTATTAGACTTCAGGCTAATAACCGGCTTGGTTAGCACAAATCTTATAGAAGATGCTGCTATAGTTGCATTCGCATCACCGCCTGCACAGCTGGTAAGATTTACAAAGATTGTATTCTCTCTATCTATATTCAGATATTTCATAGGAATAGCAGTGAAAACTGTTCTTTCCCACGTGGTATTTTCCAATACTCTGCCATTTAGTATTATAGAGCCGCTCTTGGGTGTGCACCTATCTGGATAGAACTCAAATAGGGGATTTTCCAACAGATGCTCTGCACCAAGAGAGGGCAAGTTGAATTTGTAATAAATGCTGTAAGAAGAGCATGTAAATATTCCTGTGACCCGGCCTCC
>DATDXV010000032.1:0-5973 GCA_035289205.1 archaeon | reverse complement strand
AGACCTGAAGGTCGGGGATATGATAGGGGAGGACATCCCCAGGCTGAAAATAGGGAAGAAGCTTATACGGGGGCTTACAGCCGCAGAAGTAAAAAGGATACAGAAGATGAAGAAAACAGTTTTGATAAGGGAGGGCATAAGGTTTGGGCCTGTATTTCCCATAGCCCTTCTCCTTACAGTGTTGTATGGAAACATCCTCTTTGGACTGTTTCTTTAACAGAGGTTTATTTATATTAGGTTTCAGATAATAGGAATATGCCTTCTATCGAAGAGTTAGCAGATCAGTTGAAAAGATTCGAGGAAAAGTACAAGCTTGCAATGCTGCAGGTAGACAAAAGGATCGCGATGGTTGAAAGTTCTGCTGACAAGGCTTTGGACGAGGCTGAAAGCATTGACGAGACGCGCGTCAAGGCACTGCAAAAAGAAACAGACAATGTGAAAAAAGAGAAAGAGAGGGAGATGAAGGAGATTGCAGCTCTGATAGAGAGCATGGATGTCGATTCCATGAAAAAATCAATGGATGAGATGAAAGGCGAGATGGCTAAGCTTCGCGAACAGGTTGATGAGAAGGTGAGGGAGACGGAGACCATGCAACACCAGCTTCTCATGCTCCAGCAATCTGTCCCTAGGGATGACCTTGTGACTCTTCAGAGGGAATTCTCACTTCTCCTGGACAGGATGGACAGGGTGCAGAAAGAATTTTCCGCCATGAAGAAGAGTTTCTTGATGATGCGGGTAATGCAGCCAATAGTGATGGAATAGTTCAATTGCCTTCCTCATAGTGCGCTTTTATTTCATGACCAGACAGAGCCCTGTTCCATACCCTTATTTCATCCATTATTCCTTTGAAATAGTGCGAAGTACCCTGATAGCTTCCTATCCTTGTATTATAGCTTCCGCTGTGGATGTTTCTTCCATACACCAAAGTTGTTCCTGTAAGAGCGCCGTTTTTATAGAACGTTACATTTACACCTCCAGCCACTTGATCTATAGAAACTGCAACATGATGCCACTGGTCTGCAGGAAAGTTTGAAGGCGGCGCGACGAATCTCGCCCATCCCTCTTTGTCTCCTGATTCGAGTACAAGGTTGTATCCGGGGGGGTTGAATATGTAAAACCATGCATACTGGCTGGATACAACAGGCCCTTTGTTAAAAATAGTTCCAAGCCTTTCCGTGCTGCTTATCTCATCTGATTTTATCCATGCTTCCACTGTGAATTTCGTGCTGTTGTCAAATCTCGGCAGCGAGCCTATAAAGATCTCGTTGCTCCCATCAAAGACATATGCGCCGTTAGCCTTTCCGTTTTCTGTGTATTTTGGGCATTTTGACGGCGAGCATCCTCCCTTGTAATTGTTGCCAGAGCTGTCCAAGAAATTTGTTCCATATGTCTCATCCAGCTTCCAATATGCCACCAGTGAATCGTACGCAAGCTTCTGCGAGAGTGTAGTGGTGCTGGGTGTGACATTGCTGATCGTGCCGGCGCTAATTGCGCTCTCCTTTGGCTTTACGCTGACTTCGTTAGCAGAGGTGTAGTCTATAAAGCTGTACAGTGTTATTTTTCCCAATTCTCCCGGACCTACAATTCCGCCGGAGGTCTTGATCTTCTTTCCATCCACTGCCACTTCTAGATCGTCTATAGAGATCTGATCAGTTCCATCGTTTCTTAGAAGCAGGACGTCCCCCTTTACGCTCTCAATGGAAAACTTTGTTTGTATAACATCTTGTTCTGGGGCAGGCTTTTCTTGAGCCACGCATGCAGCGCTCACTACTATAAGCAGAAGCGCTATGCAGGAAGCTGTGCGCATATATTTTCTTCTTGCGACCAATATTTATACTGTGCTTCTTTTCAAGAAGTCCTTCACTGTTTCAGCTATGCCCTCTTCATATCCAACCTTGGGACTGTAGCCAAGTTCTTGTTTCGCCTTCTCTATGCTGAAGAGCCTGCTTGCAATGAGCTTGTCTATGTACGCTGGTATTATCTTCGGCCTTTCGCCTGAGCTTTTCGCGGCAAAAAACTTTGCTAAGACCAGAGCCTTTGCAACCGGCTTCGAGATCCTCTTTTGAGGAGGATGGACATTCAGATGCCTGGCAATGAGAGCTAAGCACTCCACCAGTGTTTTGGACTCTTTTCCCGCGATAACATATGCCTCTCCCCTCTTTCCCTTGTCTTTGGCAAGAAGGAGAGCGTCGATAAGGTCCTTGTAGTAGACATAATGTATGATGTTCTTCCCATCTCCTATGAGATACATCTTGCCCTTCTGCGTCATCCTTATTATCTCATAAAAACCTTCTGTGAAACCTGGGCCATAAACGTCAGTGGATCTCAGGATGGTTGCGCCGTGCTCTCTCGCAATCTCCTCCCCCATTAGTTTAGTTTGACCGTAGTAATCAGTAGGGTTTGTAGGCGTGTTCTCATCGATCGGCATCTGTTTCTGTTTGCTGCCATAAACGCTTGTGGAGCTCATGTGGATTATTTTTCTCCCAGGAGCTGCTTCCATCACGTTCTTTGTTCCTGTAACATTCACATCGTACGTTTGCTTCTTCGGAGCAAGATAGTCTACAACAGCAGCAAGATGGAACACTGTTGTTACTCCGTACATCGCTTCATCTAGAGAATTTCTATCAAGGATATCACCTCTGACGATATCAACGTTTCCGGAGCTCATCGGTTCAGTGTTCCTCACCAATGCCCTGACCCTTCCCTTCTCCTTTGCAAGGGCCTTGATCAGGTTCTTCCCGATCCTGCCTGTAGCACCTGTGACAAGTATTACCATAGAACTATTACACAACCAGTCTTTATATTTTTATTTCGCCGAGTTGTTTTCCATCAGGAGCCTGACCTGAAGCGGGAGCTTCTTCGAAGCCCTGTCAAACGCAACCTTGATGACATCCGCTGATCCGGCAGGGACCTTCATTGTTATCAGCTTCTGCCCTGTATGAACCCTGGCAGCGATACCTATCGGCCTTCCGAACGGAAGGCTCCCCATCCCCTGCGAGAACCTGTCCGCCCCGGCTCCAGTAGCCATTGCATTTTCCCGAAGAACATGATGCGGATACGCCCTGATCTTGACAAAGAACTTCCCTTCCCCCAGCTTCTTCTCCAGATACTTGACAACTATTGTTCTTGTTGCCTCAAGCGCGTTCGACCTTATCTGCGCATCATCGTTCGCAACTATGTGTCCGATGATCTCGAACTCGCCCTTTACATTGCCCATTTCAAACTGGTGGATCTTTGAAGCGGGCACTCCCTTCACATAGCTGCGTCTGGGTCGCCTTATTGAAATTCGCGTCCAAGGCTTCTTGTTTATTTCCCTATAGCATCTTCCCGGTCTCAATCCCATAACTTCACCTAGATATCCATCAGTTTTTCCATTATTCCCTTCTTTCTCTCCTTCTCCTTTGTCTTTGAAGCTTTAAGAATCTTTTTGCGGGACTCCTCCAGGCTCTTCCTGTTGTTCCCGACGCCGCATGTGTTTCCAACGCCCATGATTAGTATCTTTTCGCTCTTTCTTGTCCTCTCAAGAATAGACTTCACGACGCCTATAGCGCCATCAACGGAGTTCATTACCTCCTTCTTCATCGGCATCAACGCCTCCTCGTCCGAGACTTTTATTGCAACTGCATCAAGCGGTATGTTCATCCTGGTTGCTATTTCCTCTATCTCATACCTGTCAACCCCGCTTCCTCCCATTGCAACGCCCACCCCCTCCGAGACTGTTCCGCTTCTCTCCCCCTCCAGCCTGAGGGCGGCATCGATTGTGATTATCCTGTTGATTCTCTGCTTCTTGAAGAACTTCAAAAGGAACTTCCCTGGGTATCCTGTTGATGCTCCAGGCCCGTAGGACTTGGAAATAAAGACTGTTCTGTTCCCAACCTTCTCCTTTGCAACAACAAACTCATCCTCCTTGTAGACCTTGGCCTTGCCCTTTATCATTGACGATGCGACAAAGGGTCCTATGCCGTCTCCTATAGGAACCTCGTCCACGAACGCCTTTGTTGCATAGAGCGAAGCTCTGGAAACCCTCATTATCAGAGGTAGCTGCATCTGCAGGATCAGAGCCATCTGGAACATCTTGTACTTCTTTATCAGCTCCAGGAAATGCCTGACAATCTTTGCAATCTGGTGCGTTTGGATTGCGCCAGCAAGGGCATTTCTCAGATCCATCTTGGCGTTCTCGGAAAAATTAGGGGCAATCCTGTCCACGAACATCCTGAATTTTACATCAGAATTCCTTATCACATGATCCAGTTTCTTGGTCAGGCCGTACGGATCGATATCAACTGGAGGGACGGCAAAGAATTCCATGAAATTCCTGATCTCCTCCTTTATGCTTCTCCTCGGGCTTTTGGCGGTCTTGTTTATTATGAACCCTCTTGCCCTTTCAGCTATGCTTTCAAGCTCAGCCACATCTTTCTCTAGCTTGAAGACTGTCTGGGTTACCATCAGCCTTGGGCCGATGAAGATCAACACTGTGAATAGTATGAACCAAACAATTGTCGAAATTAGATCCCCCTGCCCTCCGAATAAGTCTGCCACTAAATCACTTACAAACCGTTCGTCCTTAGTAGTATTTAAAGTTTTAGAGAAGCTGAATCAGCAGAGCAACCGCTGACGGGAGAACCACATTATCATCCCAGTGCGGTATCAGCTCAATGAGGGATGCAAGGAATGCAACCAAAAGCGCCTTTTCCCAACCCATGAAGTAGAGAAGAACAAAGAGAGCGGAGAGAAAGAAAGCCCCCGTCCCCTCCCAGCTCTTCTTCGGGGCAAAATCAACCTTATGCTTCCCATAGGACATTCCAACTACTGTAGAGAGCGAGTCGGAAACAGCCAGGACAGATATTCCCGCAATTGCCAGCTCGACTGGAAAAACAAGCACGGCAATAAAGCAGCCGCTGAGAAATGTCAAGGCCCCTCTTATGGGAGATTCCTTTGTTCTTTCGAACTTCTTCACGAAATTTTCCAGTGATCTTAATAAAAACAACTTGCCTCTGAAGTTTGACATTGCCAGGAGAAGAAAGAGGAACGCTCCCAGCAGCAGAAGAGATCTCTCCTTGCCAAGATAGTATATCGGCACTATTGCCAGGATTCCGGAAGCGTGCACGAGCTGCCTCCTTATTTCCGTGTTCATTGGTTTCTCCTCCTTAGCAATACCCTTATAGGCCATGTTAGCAACCTCAGCGCGAACACTATGAAATGCAGGAACTCGTATATTAAGAATACGGCTATCCCCGCGCCGGCAAAGAGCAGGCCGTTTTCTATTGTAGGCGCGATCTTGAACGGCAGTCCGAGGTATGCAATAACCCAAGGGAACGAGAACCCTGCGGCTGCAACAAGAATCCCCCTGAGGAATATGTTGAATAGCTTGTAGAGGATTAAAACAATACCGACGAATGCCACGAACAATGCTATGTTTTCCATTGTAGCTATCTGCTCGACTGCCATGGAAATACTTATTCCGAGAAATTAAAAAGCTTTTATAATACGCAGATTTAACTTACTTAATGGACTTTAGCAGGACAGAGATAAGGGATATTGCTGTTTCTACGGTAGCCCTCGCCTTCGCTTTCGGCCACTTCAATCAGTTCTTTGAAGCCCTTTTCGTTGTCGGCGTGGCTTTTCTTTCCCATGAGCTGATAGGCCACAAGTTTGTGGCGCAGCGTTACAATGCATTTGCAGAATACAGGATGTGGCCGCTTGGATTGGCCTTGGCAGTTCTGACATCTTTCTTCGGATTTATCTTCGCGGCTCCGGGCGCGGTTTACATCTCCCCGTATCATAAGAAATTCGCGTTCCCGTTGGCGCATCTGGGAAAAAGGGAATATGGCATAGTGTCTCTGGCTGGGCCTGCTGTGAATATCATACTGGGCATAATTTTCCTTGTCGGGGCATTGGTCTATGAAATAGGCATTCTTGCGTTTGCCGCGCATATCTCATTCTTCCTTGCCTTCTTTAACTTATTGCCAATCC
>DATDXV010000031.1:0-5920 GCA_035289205.1 archaeon | reverse complement strand
GCCTCCACCAATACAGGCAGAAACGAATACAACAAAGGCCAAAAGCGCAACGGGATATATTTTCACTATTTCACCTTGGGAACTATTAACCAATCATATATTTATAGCTTATTTAGGCAGGACTTTCGCGATTATTGAGCCGTCCATCGCATAGTCATAGTTCATGAAAAAACTAATTGTCTTTGAATCAACAGGCTGTGATGCCTTTGCTATGAAATTGCATGTCGTTTGAGGGGCGCTGCCGGCAGTGAATTTTAGATCCCTTCTGAGTATAAAATAGTTACTCAGTTTGTCATAGTCTGTACATGTCCCCTCGATATTATTCGAGGCTATGAAATATACACCAGCACCAGAATTATATAGCTTAGACTTATCTTTATTGAAATAACCCTGTAGATGGTCGTATAGGATCAAGACCCTTATTTTATCCACAGAAGCCTCTGGGAACTTAATCCTGTACGTATCTACAGTCTTTGGACTCTGATAAGCCTGCTGAAGTATCTCCTTGCCTGAATCATCATAAAAATAGACGATTGTTCTCTTGGGTATGCAATTCGTACAGCCCATGTCAATATGAAGCAGGACAAAAGACAATTTGTCCTTTATCTGAAGTTCACAATCAGCGAAATTTGGATCGGATAAATTACATTTCCATGAACTGAAAGACTTCATCGAAGAAAGTTTATCTATTATACCATCCGCATTGTTCCTATAGTCAATATACATGCGAACCTTGTCCCCGTCAACATAGGGCTGGCTTTCTAGGAAGCTTATTGTCATTGTCACAGCGTTCCTTGAAGCTGATGAGAGGGGGTTTATCTCCCCTAGCGTTCCACGCTGGCTCCTCAGATCATATTCAGCCTGCGTGAGAACAGCGACATCCTGGCTTGCTTCAAAATGCCCTTTGTAGGAGCCGCGGAACTTTATTTCGCAGCTCTTTTCAAAGTCTGTCGAACCAACAGAGTACTTCTCGCTTGTTGATTTTGTCCTGTTTGGCTTCAGTGTCAGGTCTGTGAAGATACCGCCTTTGCCTCCCATAAGGCAAAGGTCATAGACATTGAGATTTACTTTTTCCATGTCAAATATCTCATGCTTGTTCTGGACAAGATACTCTATTGTCAGGGTCCTTCCAGCCTTTACCTCAGGCTGCACCGCTGTTACATCGAATAGCATGTCTGGATTCTCCTCTGTTACAGATGAAGGTCCGAAACCCACTTTTCCCTGGAAGAAGGGGAGGTTAACGCAAGCTGAAACCGCTATGACAGCCAGAAGCAGAAGAGCGGCTCTCATAATAATCCTACTGTGACGGGTTTATGTCAACTGCCTGCTCATCAAACATCTGGTAGTTGTAGTCTGTTATGTTTGAAACAACAAGATAGGACCTCTCTGGGACGTTTAGCGCAGTCAAGGGGTCATCAAGATTCGGAGCCCTGAATTTGCAGGAGATCTCTGCGGATTCCCTCTTTATCAGGTTTATAGCTTTCGCATTCCGATATACTGCAAAGGCGTTTTCGTCATCTATCCTTTCGAACTTATCAGTGCAGGCATTGCCCTCATCTCCCCAATCTAGGGGGATCTTCAAGAACATTGAACCCTTGGCGACCTCTTTGTACAATCCAGACCCTCTGTCAACCACCTGCAGCGTAAACTGCAGCGTCCCCTTGCTCTGGACAGGAATCTGGCTTAGCCATCTGAAAAGTACCTTCACTGGTCCTATTCCGGCAAGAGGCGCCTCGTCTGTGCCTTCCCAAGGCTGCCCTGCTCTCTGCAACTGCTTCTGCTTTGTCGCAGAAATGATAGTGAAGTCGTCTTGGGATCTTGCTGAGAACTTGTATTCTACAAGCCACTTGATGGGGCAGGTTGTTCTCAGGAATCCTATCTGTTGGTTGCTTGGAGCTGTGAAAGCGAGTTCTATTGACTCTTCCTGTTGCGGAACTAATTCAGCAAAGGTTCTGGTGTAAGTCTTTGGATTGCTAGGAACATCCGGCGTCCATTCATCTGGATCTGGCTCAAACTTGTCCTTATTTGCGGTGCAGGGACCCCAGTTATACAGTTTGAGTCCAACATTGCTGACGTCCTGCTTTATGTCATCATTCCTCAAAGTGAATGTTACTATGAAATCATTCCCCGCAAGAACAGGCGGGTTTGGTATTGTCTGCTTGGATTGCATAACAACAATATCAGCAGTTTCCTCAACTGTTGTTTTGCCAAAGCTGCCTTGAAACATATCGCTCAAGCTCACGCACGCGCTTGAAAACACTACTAGAGCCATTAGCAGCAATGACAACTTATTCATCAGACCACACTTTAATTGTTGTTTCCATGCTTAAAAAGATAATACTATAATTTTTTTTGCCGGAATTGAATCAATTTATATGTTCCACAGGAAATCTCAGAAAAATTCACTCTTCCACTGCAAAACGGCGTTTAAGTATATAAAATTCTAATAATTGCATACTAGGGCAGGAACTGCCCGAAGTCACGCCTGTGGAGATTCTCGTTGAAGGATCTGGGAAGCAGGAAGCTCTGGAAGGAGTAGTTCACAAACCTACTGCTCTGAAACAAAGGCGAAAGGTATGTCATGAGGACTGTCCTCCTCTACCTTGTACTCGGCATGCCCCACTATCGTGAAGGTCTTCTCCTTTGCGTCTGTCCCTATGTCATACCAGGCATCCAATACCTTCTGCGCTATGTTTGTCTTGTCCCCGAAGTCTGCATCAGCAAAGCTGCATGTCATTGAGCAAACATTCGATGGGGTTTGCTGATCTCTTGAGCATCCGCTTGATTTTGCTGTGCATACTCCTTCCCTTATTTCCCCGGGCGGGGTGGCAACCTGAACATTATAGGTGATTCCGCTTATTGATGTGGTAGGGTCGTTGCCCCTTGTTATGCTGGCAAAGATCGAGAACTTCTTTGACGCGTCCAGAGGTTGTGGCAGGGTTGATATCGCAGCCTTCAGAGGACCGCCAACATATTCGGATATGACTGTCTTCAACTGAAGCTCGTTGTTCAACATCTTCTGTTGCCTGTACTTCGGTTCCATTATGCCTACATCCTGCTTCACATCAACCTCATATCCGTACTTCAGCTTGAAGTTCAGGTTTGTAAGATTCCCCGCATACTCCTTGCATTTGTTATCCTTATTTGCGAAGTTTATCTCAAATTCTATGAGCTTCTTGTCTCCCTTTGTCAATTCGCTCCACTTGCATGTCTTCTTATCAGCTTGCAGAGCGTCATCGTCTGTGCAGCTTGTTATCACAAATGAATTGTCTGCCAGACAGGCGCCATCAAACTTTTCTTTGGTGGGTTCGTTGGTTCCGGCAAGCGGGTTTGAAATCATCGGCGTGTCAAATATCACATTAAGATCCTTGGCTGTATACTCCCCCTTGTTCTCTATCTGCAGCTGGCCTATGAAAGGCGTCTTCCAGTCTATGAACGATGCGATTGTGTTGAAGCTTACAACCTCTACCGCGTCCGGCGTCCCTTCTATCTTCGATTCTGCCTTGGTCCTCCTTGCCTGCTCCTCATAGTAGCAGGTTGGACATGTCAGCAAAAGATAGGAATCTGATGCTGCGGTATAGGAGTCTGTCAGAGCTTGGCCTATAGGTGTTATTACTGGTCCTATTGTTCCTTGAATAGCTGGCCACCAGCCACCAAACACAGCAGATCCTATTGTGCCTGTGTATGCAAATGAGAAAATGAATAGAGATATTATTATCAGAATAACTCCCATATACGGCCTAGATTCCCTGCCACCCGTCCATCCAACAAATCCCGAAACACCCAGCATTAACACTAAAACAAGTTTGGTGTTTATGTCCTCTACCCAGGTCACTATATGCCAAGCAGCACCTATAACAAAGATAAGGAAAATAAGATTGCCTACAGATCTTAACTGACCCTCTTGCTGAGGCGTTAAGCTAATAATAGTTGTACCTGGCGTTGTAATTTTTCTTTCTGGAAGTGTTGCGAAAAATGCCATGGAGAGAAAGAACATTGCCCATGCTGGATCGGTAAGTGGAGGGGAACCGATAAGGAAAAAGCTAACCAAATCTACAGGCTTATTGCTGAGAACAAAAAGCATCAATATCGCAATCATATATCCGAAAAGAAGTCTAAACCAGGCTTCCGCAGCCTTATAGGGTTCGGATGTGTCATAAGTTGTAGGTAAGAAGAAGTATGCTACAAAAACGACTAAAAGCGCCAAGGGCGTATTATATTGCAAGAGCTGTATTGTCAAGGCTATTATAGCAAGTAGTTTAACGAAGCTTTTCGCATATTGCACTCCTGCATGCCTCGCAAATGTTATCGGCATATTACTCTACCTTCTCCAAAGCTTCTGTTTCGTTTGCATTTAGTCCGTAATTTCTCATAAGATCTGTTCGAATCTTCAGTTTAGCATCGTTTAATGATGAGAGTTCATGCTGTAATGATTCTCTTCTATGTTGATCTGATGGGGGAAGAGGACCGTAAGGAAATCTATTAATCTCTTTTTCAAGCTGTTTCATTCTAAATGCAATTCTGGACAGTTCTTTCATTTTTTCATACACTGTGCTTTCTCCCGGAAGTAAATAATAAAAGCCAAATAATACAAAGGCTGCTGCCAAGGAAGGAAATCCAAATGAAGCAGACGCTATAGCCCCTATTGCCAATACTCCAAAAATAACAACCTTGCTCAAACTTATTTTACCTTCGGAGCCAACTACAGAACCTAAAAACTCCCTCACCCTTTTCTCTCCGCCTACTACTACGCCAGGTGTTTTTCCTGCTGCCTCCCAGAGCTTTGAGTCAAAGGGTCGTGCAGCACCGCAATTAGAACATTGATTTAAATTCCGAGAATTGGTTGCATAGCATTTATCACAAAACCAAAACTCTCCCTTTTTGATTTGTTCTGAAGTTGCTGAAGAACCCGGACGCAAACCTTCAAAGAAATTTGGAGGTCGTCCAGATTGTTTTAAATTATAACCACAACTCGGACAGTTGTTAGGTGTACCGGTAAACCATATTTTACAGTTAGGGCATTGTTGTGTAGGTAAGGCGGGTCCTCCTGAAGGCTGTATTCCAGAAGATGTTGGTGTGATAGCCCCAGCCCCACCTGTTATAAAAACAGGTTTGCCTTTTGATATCCTATCAGATAAACCGCCAAAGGGATGACCAACAGACTTGGCTTCTATAGCTTCCTCCCCTCTTCTAGCAGGTCTTCTTTCGCCGTAAGGAACTATTGCTTTTTCTGGCTCGTACTCCAAACCGCCGGTCGCTTCTGTGACTAATTTTTCTAAATCCCTCTCAGCCTTTGCTACTGTAAGTTCTTCCTTCTGCTCCTTTGCCCACATGGGCTGTGACCAGAATGTTCCACAGGCAGCACATGCTACGCCCTTTCTCCATTCGCCATCGTTTGTATCACCGTTGGCGCATACCCAGCTCATCTACAATCTCCTTCTAGGCCAGCCGCCAGGGGGTCGCTTGAAGCCGCAGACCACGCAAGTGTTCCTCGTAGGCTCAATAGCATCCCTGCATTTTGTGCAATAGCTTTCTTCATCCATAGAATCACTCAAATGACAGTAACAGATCCACTGAGTTTATTTTATACATCGAATTCGCCTCTGTCCCCAATTCAAGGTAGTTGTCCCCGCTCTTCACAAAGGATATATCAATGTCCTTGTCAACATCCTCCTTTGTCCTAAACTGTTCAATCGAATTCAACCTGCCTATAAGCCTCCCTCCGCTCCCTGTAAGATCAATAAGAAGACTGGCGCCAGTGAGGGTGTCGCGCTCGTCATCACTAAGAACAAATTTGAGGGTCCTTGACCTGATTCACTTGTATCCAACAGAGACATTGAAGCTGTCCAAGATGTATGTTGTAGGAGCCCAGATCCTCCATCCTGAACTCTCTGTATCTACTACAACTATGTTCTTCTTC
>DATDXV010000030.1:0-8813 GCA_035289205.1 archaeon | reverse complement strand
CCCAGTGAAGGTCATCAGTGTTATGCTGTCCCTTGTCTCATCCACTATAGCTTTTGTGAAATTATCGGTCAGACCTTCCCAGTATAGCACAAAAACTGCTATAATCAGTATAGACAGTATTCCGATCCAGCCCACGGCTATGCCCTTCATGTTCCAACCACCAGCTCCAAAGTCTTTGCCCCCTCTGGCGTATAGAGCGGAACAGATGCCTTTTGCACAACAGAGCCAAGCGTTCCTCTGCTATATAGAATTATCTCCGGGCTCGCTATCCTGACAAGATAGGGTCCGGAAATGTACTTGCTCATTATCCTCTCTGTGGTGTATCCTGCGTCTATGTCTTTCCCGTGCAGATTGACGTTCCTGTTATTCTGTATGGCTGCAGCAGTAAGTATCTCCTTCATCTGGAAATCTGATAAGGGGTCTGTTGTTTCAAGCAGGACAGACAACGTGGAATCGTATTTTGACGGGAAATAAAGCAGATAGAGATTGACATCTATCTGACCGATTTGATTGAAGTAGGCTGTGGTTATCAAAAGGAAGGTCAACATTATTATAGACAGCGCTAGCATTACAAAGAGCGCGAAAAGCTGAGCCAAGAATTTTGCCATTAGACGCTCACCTTGATCAGTCCAGGAAGAACATCGCCGGATTCCATTATTACCGATACGGGGAAGTCTACTGTAGCCTTTCCTACAGCAGTTCCGAACTTCCATTCCTTTATCTTCCAATCGTTCTGGATATTGTACACGTCTATCTCCACTGAATAGGGATCTGGATAGTCAAAACAGGTTATCGTCTCCCCTAGCTGTTTGATCCTGGATTCTACCAAAAGCCCTTTTATTGGCCCCTCGCCCCCTCCCTCTGCGATGCAGCTTGCCCCCATCAGCGCATTCGCTATTTCCACCGCTGATGCAAAGTTCCTGTCGTTGTGAACAGAAATGTTATAACCAACGAATATCAGGAATGCTCCCAGAAGGAATATGGTGGTGAGTATGAGCTGTATGATTGTCAGGAAATCTTCAGAAAGTTCAAATACGCTCATCAGACACCGACCTCTATCTTGCAGGCAGGAGCAAGCGTTTTCTTCAATGTGATCCTGCCTGTCTTTCCCTTTGCGAGCTCAATCTCAACATCGTCCATCTTGCAGTCCCCGATAAGCAGCGCCTCTGGTTTCAGGTCAGCATAGTCCATCTTCAAGTAGGCCTGCGTCGAGGGTTTAACCTTGATCCATTTGAAGCCATTCTCCTCATAGACTGATATCTTGTGCGGCACGCCGTTCGTCTTGAGATAAGTCTCATACTCTCCTTGGGAATTTGCAGCGCTGTCAACGCTTGATACAATGAAGCTCTGTATGACTATTGGTTCCACAAGTGTTTGAAGCGTTACAGTGTTGGATACAACCCCTTGTGGGGAGAGGACAACATAGAGCAGCAGGAATGCAACTACTAACTCCCCTATCAGCTTCAGATAAACCGCTGGAAGCACTCCCTTCATGTCGAACAACCGCAAGTTTTCCTGCAGGCATCTTTGTCATCTGCCCCTGCACCGAATTCCTTCTCGCAGAACTTCTGCAGCGTGTCATCGCCTGTCCCAGGCTTCCCATCCCCGCCCAGGTCATTTGCCCAGAAAACCTTTATGTCGGAAGGATCCGTGGAGCAGCCTCTCTTCGATAATTCCATGCAAGAGCTCTCTAGGACAGCTTCCTTCAAGTTGCATGTAGGCGCAGCTTCCTTTGCCTTGTCGTAATTCAAGTCCTTCCAAGGTTGTCCAGGCCATGCCAAAGTTGTTTCCCCCGCAACCTGTATGAGCGAGCATGGATCAGCCACATTAAAAACAGTCTTTACTGCGGTCCAGGCCGCACCACCTGGTATAGCGCTTTGTATTACAGTGCAAGCATCGCTGCCAGTCCAAACAGCAAGATAGCTGTTTACCAAAGACTCGTCAGCAAAGCAGTAGTTGGAAGCTGTTGTCTCGCCTTTGTCATTCTTTATGTCGCACTTCTGGAACGAAACAAAAGTCGTGTTAACGCCCTGATAGTCCGTCTTCCATACCTTAGCTATTGCAAAACAGGGGGACACGACATGGAACCTCGGATGCTCTGGAGGATGAAATAGCAACCCTTGTATAGGCGTGTATGCCAGAATCTGATTCACAGGCCTCCAGTTCCTTATAAAGTACTGGGAGGTCGCATCGCTCAAAACAAATGGGCTTTCCAGCTGTGCATTATGATCATACAGGCACAATGAATTGGCTGTGCACTGCTCTGTCAAAAGCGACCCTGCAATTCCCTTTGCATACCATCCTGTTGGAACAGATACAGACGATCCCTGAAGATATATCATCTTCTTCCCCTGAAGCCTTCCGTAGTTTGCAAAGGCTGAGATTGGAGCCATGTCCGCATTCTGCTCAAGATATCCTATCAACAAGAACAGTTCTTCCTGGTCCATGTTCTTTGCGCTTACGTAATTGTCCAAGTAATTTGCATTTACCCTGTAGGCAAACTCTCTCTCTGTTATGCCTGAAGAATGCAGATCTTTAACCTTCTGTATAATATCTTCTAATTCTTTCCTCTGGTAGCCGTATTCTATCCACTCCGCACTTCCCTCCTTGGGTATTATGCCGTCATCTGTCATCTTTTTGAATATAGTAGAAACGTCATCCGTAGGACTATCCCTTATTATCTTCATGGATGCATCATAGACAATCTTCTTTGATCCCTTCGGCACAATAACGAGTCCTGATGTCCTTTTCATCACATCGTTTATGTATTTTGAGTAGATCTGCCTGCTTACATAGCTGTCTGAAGGAAGGCCGAGGGACGTTAAAATCTTCTGTTTTAGTCTTGTGAATGGGTGCGTCTTCTCGAGGCTCTTGAGAATCTCCGGATCCTTTCTTATGTGACTACCAAGAGCATCCGCTAATCCATCCACCTCTGCCGGGCTGTTCACGGTTTTGTCGATATCATAACCTACTTTCTTCAGAGCTGTTATCCTTGTCTTGAAATTCTTTATAGAAAGCTTGAAGCTCTCCCACATTCCAGTCTTGGTCATGTCATAGTCATTGACAAGCTTAGAGAGCTCCCAGTCTGTTGAGTATATTTTTCTTAAGAGATCCTTTTCATTTGGCGTAGCCAGGTCATCGATGTAGGTTCTGAAATCTTCCGCAGGTATTGTCTCGAATTTCTTAAAGCCTGTTGGCACCTCTCCATTTAGATTTATAAGCCTGAACTTATCAGCCACGCTCTCCCCAGCGTCTTTCCACTTTACAACAATAATCTTCTCCACCTCTTGCCCGTCTTCGAAAACCGTTACCTTTACAGGGGTTTTGACCCTGCTCAGAGGCAGTTTGCCATCTTGAGTAATCTTGTCTATTTTATACCTCTGTATTGATGCTCCTGTAAACCTGACTTTGGTCTCGCTATGTATTACTCCACTCTCCCTCAGGATATTCACAGCTGACACGGCACGCGGTTCATTTATAACATCTCCGAATATCTCAGCTGATAGGTATCTCTGTGTGGCCTTTGGATACCTATTAAGGTATTTTGTCAGTTCCTCCGTATTTTTGAATTTTATATCAAGCTCCTTCCATGCCTTCCTCAAAGCCCTGGCAGCCTCCAAGCTCTTCTTTACAGTACTAACTGATGCCTTTACGGTCTTGGCAAGGAGCTTCGTTCCTTTGTAAGTATATGTTGCTCCTTTCAGAGCTCCCAGAAAAACCAATCCTGCTGCCGCTCCCCCGCTCCATGGATAAGCCTCGTCCCACATTCCCGCTGTCTCTACCGGTCCGTCTGACTGCAAGAAACCTTTCGGAAACGTTTCATAATAAAGCTGGTATTCTGGAAAACCGCCCAGAAAGCCTATCACAAAGGAGAGTTCACCGTTCTGCTGGCAGAGAAACACGGGAACAGTCTTGAACTTCATCCTGTCTACAGGAATTCCGTCCCCCTCATACATCGGGAAGGAGCCTGCGTTCACCTCGTTGAATGTTGAAGCGAAGGCTGCGACTGTTGCGTTCGCCTGAGCGCTGCAGACAGGCGCTCCGAAAATTGAGTAGAGAATCAGGACTACCAGAGAGAATAGAATAACAGCGGCAACGATCCTTATGGGTTCTGAAAATGCCATAGAGAAGATAGCTTATTCTGATACATAAAGATTAGATTCCCAATGCAATCCTGACTTCTTCGGAAGGTTCCCACTTGGCCTCGAGATCAATGTCTATTTCCACCTCCCCCACATCCTTTACCTTCTTTATCTCCTGAATCATCGACTCCTTAAGCTGGGAAAGATATGGACAAAAGGGCGTTGTGGGTATCATCCTGATATGAACATTGTTTCCTTTGATCTCTATATCCCTCTCTCTGACAAGTCCCAGGGTCCAGACATCCATCCTTATTTCCGGATCCATGCACTTCTTTAAGGCTCCTATAATGTTCTCTTTGCTTATCAAAGAAATCACTGAAACGTATCCAATACCTTCTTGAACTCGGAATAGGGATATGCACCAGGCAGCTTCACTGGATTAATAACTTTGCCATCCTTGACCTTGCCTATAAAGAAGGTTGGAGTGCCTGTCACGCCTGCCTTCACACCGTCCTGAAGGTCCTTCTCTATTTCTGTAATATACTTGTCAGAGCTCAGGCAGCTGTTGAATGCCCCCATATCAAGACCTATTTCGGAGGTCCATTTCTTCACATCATCCTCAGAAAAAGCTATCGTAAACTGTTGGGTAGCATCGCTTATCTTCTGCTGCTCGGAGAAGATCTTGTCATGCATCTCTATGAACTTGCCCTGCTCATTCGCGCACTGTGCAGCAACAGCAGCTACAACAGCCGAAGGATGCGCGTTCTGTATAGGGAAGTCCCTGTATACCAGCTTGACCTTGCCTGAAGCTATCTCGTTCTTGAGAAGACTTGGAATAGTCTCCTTCCAAGCCAGTCTGCAGTATCCGCATTGGAAATCGCTGAACTCGACAATCGCTATTGAAGCATCCTTGCTTCCAATAGCCGGGTCATCGTCAAGAGAAACCCCTGTCTGTTCGGTTGCTGAGGTCTCTTGTGTGTTCTGGCTGCCAGGGTTAAGGAACAGATAGGTGGCTCCGATGCCTATCGCAAAAGCGACAACAGCTATCAGAACAATCTTAAGTGTGGATTTTTTTATTGTAACAGTTTCACTCATACCCAACAATCTGCTTCGGATTATATATAAAGATAGTGAGCCCGGAGGGATTTGAACCCTCATCAGCTGGTCCGAAGCCAACTGCACTATCCTGGTTATGCTACGGGCCCATAAAATAGATTATCTCTGACCCTTTAAACATTCATCTTAAATAGTTTTACATCCATGATTTTGTATGACTAAAAGAGAGCCTGAATGGGAACATACAAGAACAGAGATATTTGTAAATACAAATCGTGGGTATGAAACGGTAGTTAGATGAAATTGCCAGCAGAAGAGGAAGAAGAATCAGTAAGCATATCATTTCAGAATCCCTAACTCTATAATTTAATTATTTCCCAACAAAAATCTTCTCAAAAACCTGATAAATTATATTCTGCAATATATGGATTAGACAATAGTAAACGCTTTAAATACAACTAATCAAGAATATCTTACTACAACCTTGTGTAACGTTAACATCGGCAAATGTCAACGTGAACATTCACACAAAACGGCAATCTTGTGTGAGACACAAAACAACTGAGTTTCTTCCGGTCACTCAAAAGTCTATTTCTCTAAGGATATGTTCACATAAGAGGGTATAAAAGCATTTCGCTTTCGCGAAATATACGTCGATGTGCGCAATGCACACCGCTTCACATTCGTACTTTTAAAATGTGTGCCCGGCACACGCTGTTATAACAAACAAAAATCTGAAAATAGGTGAATTTTTATGGATACTGCAGTAAGATCTGCATTCGAAAAGGCCTTTGGTGGACAGCCGGCATCAGCCTATGCTGCGCCAGGGGTACAGGGAAGAATCAATGAAACTCAGTCTGTTGACTGGGAAGCAAAGGTGCAAGAAGAATTTGACATACAAATGCACAAAGCAAAAATAATGGTAGTCGGTTGCGGTGGCGGCGGTTGCAACACTGTAACAAGACTAACAGAAATGGGAGCAGCTGGCTCCGAGATAATAGCCTTCAACACAGACGCAAAGCACTTGTCAATAACAAAGGCCCACAAGAAGCTTTTGATCGGCAAAGACACAACAAAGGGACTCGGCGCTGGCGGATATCCGCAAGTCGGACAGAAGTCCGCTGAAGAGCAGAGGACTCAGATCAAGCAACTTCTCGAGGGGGTAGACCTTGTCTTTATCACTGCCGGACTGGGCGGTGGCACAGGAACAGGATCTGCACCTGTGGTTGCTGAAATCGCAAAGAGCCTGGGCGCAATCGTAGTCGGGGCCGTTACAATGCCTTTCAGGATGGAAGGAACAAGAATCCAGAAGGCAGAGGACGGTCTCGGGAAACTAAGAGATGTAACAGACACCGTAGTCGTTATCGAGAACCAGAAGCTGCTGGAGTACGCAGGAAATATGCCTCTCGCGCAAGCATTCGCGCTGGCGGACGAATTGATCTCGATGATGATCAAGGGTATTGTCGAGACAATCACAGTGCCATCTCTGGTCAACCTGGACTTCGCTGACGTAAGGACAATAATGAAATGCGGCGGGGTATCGGCTATCTGTGTAGGTGAGTCTGACTCACAGGCTAGAATAAAGGACGCTGTGCTAAAGGCACTGAACCACCCACTGCTTGAGGTAGATTACTCAGGAGCGGCTGGAGCGCTGGTGCATGTGGTCTGCGGTCCTGACTGTACGCTGGCTGAGATAAACGAAGCTGGTGAACTAATCTCCAAGAGACTCAGCGCAGATTCGCAGGTGATATGGGGAGCAAGAATAATGCAAGAATTTACCGGTAAGGTGCAAGTTATTGCAATAATAACCGGTGTAAAGTCGCCATACTTGCTCGGTCCAGTCGAGAGACAAGCGGCTGCAAGATCTGCAGAGAGCGAACTTGGTATACCAGTCTTGCTAAGGTAAGAAAGATGGAAGTAAAAAAGAGGGGGCCTGAAGGCGAAGAAGAGGCCCTCTTCTTCCTTATTTTACCGAACAAGAACAACTAGTGGTAACTATGGAAGAGCATTTCGTAATAGAGGATGTTGAGTATGTCATCGTCGACGAGGACTAGAATAGAACTCATAGCAAGCCCGATGGCTCTGGGTCCCTTCTATGAAGAGGCTGAAAGCCTGAAAGGCGACGAAGATATGAACAGTTGGCATACTCCCTCAGAGGCTCTTCTAATGGGAATCTCTACAGAAGGCGTAACTCTCTACGAGAGAAGAAAACGCTAACCCAGTTTTATTTTTTAAACTCTTTTTGTTTTTGCCTTCATTACAGTCTTGTGGAACTCAGACTGCCCAATCTCCTCATAATTCATCACTTCATCAACAGAGTGCCTGAATGGAGCCTTAGGCTTCTCAACAGGCCAGCCGACTGTTATTATCGCGCAGGGCCTATGATACTGGTCGCAATGGACCGCGGCGGACACTCTGGCTTCGGCAAACTCCCCTATCCATGCAGTCCCAAGGCCGAATGCCCTTGCTGCAAGCCTTAGGTTTTGTATGGCGCATGCAACATCCTGTATGCCATACAGTCTCTCCCCTCTTTCAGCATACATCCCTTTCTCAATCCTGTTGTTAACGCATGCGATAATCAGGACAGGAGCCCTAAGCATCCATGTCTGGGAATAGCAAGCTTCAACAATATGCCTCTTGGTTGTCTCGTCCCTGACTATGACAAACTCCCATGGCTGCGCATCCCCCATGCTATGCGCAAGGACAGCAGCCTCTATAAGCTTCCTTACCGTGTCCTCGTCTACGTCATTTGCAGAATATTTCTTTATGTCGCGGGTCGTATAGAACAAGTTAGCTAGTTCTTCATACCTCTTCAATCCCTTTGAACTCTTGCTAAAACCGAATAATGGCATGGGAATAGATGGCGAAGACAGCTTAAATTTCTATCTGCGCTTGGGGGATTGCTTTATCCTGTCAACTTCCCTTCTGAGAAGGTTCACTTCTGTTGTCAGGTCCTCAACTGACCTGGAGAGCGATTTCACCATCTGCTTCAGATTCTCCACATCAGAGCCTCTTGCGAACATGCTACTTCTATGCTTGGAGAGGATATATTACTATCGCTCAGCAGGCAAGCGGATACTTCTTCCATTTGGGCCACATGCCAAAGAGGAATTTAACGCCCTGAACCTGGCCTGAAGGACAGATATAAGATACCTCCTGCGATACAAGGGGTATCTCCTTTGCGCAGACAGCCTGCTGCCCGTTGTTTATGTTTATGGAAAGCGCGTCCCTTTTTACTGAATCCTCTGCATAGTAGATGAAGAGATAGTTTTCTGGGATGATTGGATCAAATATATCCCTTGCGACAGCAGACTTCTCTATCGAGCTCTGGTTGCTGCCCTGTTCGCAAAACCAGAAAAGCACTGTCTCTGACAGGGAAGCATCCCTCATGTCCTTTATGACAGAAGAGAAATCTCCCCTGTACTTTGAAGCTGTCGTGAATGATGCCTGCGAATAAACGCTCCACTCCCTTGCCTGTTCTGTGTTGATCTGCTGCTGGGAGTTGAAGAACGTCCCAATAACAACAACTATGGAGATCGCCGTAGCTAGCATCACAATATCCATCAGGCTGGCCTGCCCCTTACTCATAAACATAAGCAATAAACCTCCCCGTGTAGTAGCGGGATCCGTCCCTGATTAGCAGAGGCGTTGAACCTACTGCCCTGTCTTTATCTG
>DATDXV010000029.1:0-14202 GCA_035289205.1 archaeon | reverse complement strand
AGAGGAAGGGCAGGAGGGATTGATGATGAAGAACCCGAAGGCAGGCTATACTTTCGGAAGGCATGTTGGCGGATGGTACAAGATCAAGCCTACGATGGAAAACCTAGATTTAGTCATCATCGGTGCTACATGGGGGGAAGGCAAGAGGGTGAAATGGCTTACAAGCTATGTTCTTGGTGTAAGAGATTCTTCAGGAAGGTTTCTTGCCTGCGGCATGATGTCCACAGGCCTGACAGAAGAGGAATATGAGAAGATGACAAAGACTCTAAGACCTCTAATAACAAAGGAGAAGGGGAAGAACGTTGAGATAAAGCCGAAGGTTGTTATAGAAGTCGGTTATCAGGAGATCCAGAAATCCCCGACATATGAATCGGGTTATGCGTTGCGATTCCCCCGCTTCATTCGGGACAGGACAGCAGACAAATCCCCATCTGAAGCTGATGACATGAAAAGGCTTCTAAACCTGTACAAGAGCCAGGGAAGAGCAGGCTAGTAAAGGTTAAAAAGTCTAGTTTCCAACAGTTACTATGGACCAGGAGTTAGAGAACAGAATTTTTAAGATCGAGAGGGAGCTGAAACAGAGCAGCGAACTTATAGCAGAACTTTACAGGGAAAGCGGGAATCTTACCACAAGAAACGCCAAATTGATAAAGGACATGGAATTGGAAATAGACAGAAAACTGAAGAATATTTCTGAGTCTATTGGCAACATACCAAAGGCCGATAAGAAGCGGGAGGCAGAGAGCAAGAAGATAGCGGAACAGCTAATAATTATAGAATCCCTAAAAGCAGAGATGGAGAAAGTCAAGAGACAAACAACGCTCATGTACAGAGCCCTTGACGCATTGACAAAATACCAGAGCGATCATCCTCTGGATGAGCGAATAAAGAACGTTGCCAAGGAGGCAGAAAACCAGGTGTTTCTTCTGCGTTCCGAAATGGATGGGATGGCGAAGTCTATAGAAAAATCCATGCATGATATGAAATCCTTTGGCAAGGAAGCCCACTCAGCAATAGAAGAGCTTGACAACTACAAGAAAGATACAACCAAGAGCTTAGGCAAGGATTTCGATGGAATAGACAAGAGAATACAGAGCATTAACAGCGCCTTGAAGAATGAATATGATAAAATCAATTCGCAGACCTCCTCGTTCGCATCCATGCTAAATAATCATAACTCCTCCCTGGAGACTATCAGGAAAAGACTGGGGAGGATAGAGGAATCTGCTTTAAATGCAAAACCAGCTGACCTTTCGGAGATCAAAGGCGAAATAGCCGCATTGAGAACTAAGCTGGGCTCCCTGGAATCCAGCATCTCCTCCTCCCTAAAGAAAAGCGTATCAGAATTCGCAGAGCAGATAAAATCTGATGAGAAACAGCTATTCAAATGGGAAAGGGATATCCAGATATCGAAGAAGGAGATAGAGCAAACCAAGGACGGCATAGAGAAGCTGAGGTTTGAGATGTATGACAGGGAAAGAAAGCTGAAGGCGGATACGAAATCCTCTGCCAAGCCCGCTCTTCCCGCAGAGTTCAAAAAACTGACTGAGGAACTTCAAAGGAAGGAGAGGGAAATGGAAAACTCCTCAAAAAGACTAATAGGCGAGATGAAGAACTTCGCCAAAGAGAAGGAATTCAGGGACCTTAATGATATGGTCAGGATAAAGCTGGAGCGGATGGAAAAAAATCTGCGGGAGATAAGCGATAGCGCATCAAAGCAAAACGGCGTGTCAAAGGAGGAACTGGAAAGCCTCAGGAACGAGCTTGCGCTCAGGGTGGAAATCAAGATGAAGGAAGTCGAGCAGACCCTTTCGAGGGTGGAGAGTTCGCTGGAAGCATTTGCAACAAATGGCGACATGGCTCAGAAGAACATTGATCTTCTGAAGTCAGATATCATAGAACTGTTCCAGAACAAACACAACGAATCAAACAAGCTTATCGCTTCTCATATAGAGAGATTGCAGAATAGATTAAACGAACTGGAAAAGAAAAATAATTCTTGACGCAGTGGGATGCTTTACTGCATTGTACTAGGATAATCTAATTTTAGTAATTAGGAGGTGATCCAGCCGCACCTTCCGGTACGGCTACCTTCTCATAAGAGTGCAGCCAACACAAACACTTCCTCTCATTTCACCTCCGATCAGCCATTGCGGCTTCCGCCTTTCTTCTTTTCATCGAGGAATGGTATCAAACAAACTGCACCCCTGTTATGACTTAGCCCCACTCGCGGATCCTTGGCTCGACTTAGCTAAAACTAAGCCTCACCAAGAATCTACTCGCATGGCTTGACAGGCGGTGTGTGCAAAGAGCAGGGACGTATTCAGCGAACGATTATGACGTTCGCTTACTATGGATTCCGTCTTCATGTGGGCGAGTTACAGCCCACAATCTGAACTAGGCTTAGGTTTAGGCGATTAGCTTCGCCTTACGGCGTCGCATCGCATTGTCCTAAGCATTGTAGGCCGCGTGTAGCTCAAGGCACTAGGGCCATACGGACCTACCGTCGTCCACTCCTTCCTCCACTTTAGCAGTGGCGGTCCCATCAGAGTGCTCTCGCTAACTTTGGATTGCTCCATTGATAACGAGGTGGCAACTGATGGCGTGGGTCTCGCTCGTTAACCGACTTAACGGCACGCCTCAAGGTACGAGCTGACGATGGCCATGCAACACCACTCAGCGCGTCAGGTAAACCCGTTAGGCTGACCCTCATCCTGCTGTCGGCCTTGATAAGATGTCCGGCGTTGAATCCAATTGAACCGCAGCCTCCACCCATTGTGTGCTCCCCCGCCAATTCCATTAAGTTTCAGTCTTGCGACCGTACTCCCCAGGTGGCCCGCTTAACACCTACGCTCCGGCACTACATATTCGCGTAGAATATGTAACACCAAGCGGGCATCGTTTACAGCGTGGACTTTCCCATTTTAGGGAAGATCAGTCGGATAAAAGGATAATATCGGAAAAGTTTTTGTACATTTTTCTTGCCAGTTATGTCAATTTTATACTCACCTGTTTTGCAGGTGCTAAGGTATGTTACTATTCCATCTTTGCGCAAATTAGTCCACATGAACTCAGCTGCCGTTTTATTATAAATTCCTAGACCAACTCTTGGTTTTCCATACCAATCATATGGGCCAGAACCTTCGGCATCAAAGAGCCCTGCAATAAATTCTCTTTTCTGTTTCTTATTCATACGTGGAGGTTTAAACGTTTTTGATTTCTGCTTCCTTGTGGAAAGCAATCTTGTGAAATCTTCTTCAACACTTTTTCTCCATATGTACACAAAATTCATTTTGTGACCATCTTCGTATGTGCGTTTCTTTATTATTGCAGATCCATATAGACGTTTGGCAATCTTGGCAACTTTCCTCACAAAACTTCTTGATTTTGTTCCTATGGCAATTCCTCTGGTTTGAAACCATCCATCACCAGCAAACAAACCAAGTAAATAATATTTGCTCCTCATTCCAATCCTCTAAATCATGTTATTCATGACCTAAATACTGGGGTATCTAATCCCATATGAGCCTAAGCTCTTATCATCTTTACATCAAAGGATTAGTTTGCTCCCCACGCTTTCGAGCCTCACCGTCGAACCCGTTCTAGGCTATCGCCTTCGCTACCGGTGGTCCTCCACGGATTAAAGGACTGTTAGCGCGACGACCGAAGTCATCACAGCCTTTAACCCCATCGGGTGGAAGGTCCTAGTTTTCTTATTGGCTTAAATATTTTATAAAATCTGGCTATATCTTCTCTTCTTGAAATAACAAAATATGGAACTTGGCCCATATAACGTCTTATATCTGAGCTTTTGATTTGTTGGCTTTTAATAAAGACTTTGCATTGTCGCAAGAATCGTATGCTCTTGCTTTTGAATTTCAATTCCCAATAGACCCCCAGATTACCACTTGAAGTCCTCATTTTTCTGGGATAAATTGATCCGTCTCCATCAAAGTAACCTTCTATAAGATGTATCTTTTCGAAACTGGTTAGATTACTTGATAGCTCTATCTTAGCTGCTTTATTGCCCATTGGTATTTTGAATTTTTGCATAATCAAAGTAGCAAAACTTTTGTCTGTGAAATAAACCTCATTCACTCCATTGCGATATTTATCTGAGATTTTGTTTTTGGTGAATTTTGTTAATTTATTTTTTACCTTTTCTCTGAATTGCTTGTCTTTTATGTAAATCAGTATCCCGTAATCTCTTCTGATATGCCCATCTGCTATTATCAGACCGGCAATATACGCCAAATTCTTTACGTTCATCACTGATTTCTATCATTGAATTTATTTAAGCCTTACTCTAGGACACTTCCATTACCCGTGGAATACCATAGCCCTCTCCCGGTTCCAAGACCAACAGTATCCTCAGCACGCCTGACAGTTAGCTGCCAGATTTCACCAAGGACTTGTTAGCCCGGCTACGCTCCCTTTGTCCGTCAGAAAAAGAAGAAATCATACTATCTAACAAATCTTTTTTAAACATTCCTTTCTTAGGCCCTCTTACTACCCTGCATCCATCAATAAAACCTATCTCGTCTTTAAATTTTAGAAAATTATCAAATCCATATATTTTAATTTCATTTTTCGCCATTCTGCTCTCAATACCAATTTGCTCCAACATATGCATATAAAAATTCTTGAAACGCTCATTGGTTGAACCAAGTGTTATTCTTCTGGCGTAGCCTCCATTTTTATTTTTTGTAAATTTTACATACCCCTCTGCTGAAGCTACAACTTTCAAAAAGAGTTTTATAAGTTCTTTGTCTTCTAGAATAAAAGACGGTATTTCTGCTGCTTGTTTTTTAACTCTACCATCTTTTATAGGTATTTTGCAAATCTCCATCAGTTTGGTTGCCAATTGTTTGCATCCTTTTCTGACTTGGAAATTATTTTCATGTTGAGTTATTGTTGAAGACAAATCAAACTCATTAAGCGTTTTTTGAAAGTCTGAAAGAAGGTTTTGATCTTTGTTATAGAAAACCAAATAAAGTCCATCGTCGCCCTCTTTCTTTATGCTTCCGTCTGTGAGTATGTATGCTATGAGTTTTGTCCAAGATAGATTTTCATGCATACAGCTCACTTCATGATTTTTAGACAGTCTTTCTATTTATCTCTTTGCTGACTTTAGACCCAATAATCGTGATGACCATTCGGAGCGCAGGTATTACCGCGGCGGCTGGCACCTGTCTTACCCACTCCTTATTCGCCAAGCTGTTTAGACTTGGCAAAAGATTATGTAGAACATAATCACTCAGAGTTCCCCTCTCACGCGTTAGCGAATTGGAAAGGTTTCGCCCCTGCTGCGTCCCGTAGGACCTGCCTTCATGTCTCAGAAGGCATCTCGAGGCTCTCACTCTCATGACCCCTACCCGTCACAGGTTTGTGAGTACATTACACTCACAACAGCCTGATAGATCGCAGTCCAATTCTGAGGCGTCGTAACTTTTATCTCCGATGCATTCCAGCATTCAGAGATTATGGGGTATTAGCCTCACTTTCGCAAGATTATCCCCCACCTCAGAAGATGTTAACTACGTGTTACTGAGCAGTACGCCGAGTGCTTAACCACTCTGGACTCGCATGGGTTAGTCGAACTCTGATAACGGTCATCTCCGGCAGGATCAACCGGAATTGTTGGGATTGCACGTCCCTGTCCTAATACAATTTTTCAGCACATCCCACTACATCAACCAAAATAGCTACTTTCAGTCTCCTATTTTCCCATAATCTGGAAACGACCATTCACAGGCGGCGATGCCGTCTCAGGATCAGACGCTTGATCATGGCGTAAGAATAGCTTCTTACACTAGTTTATAAATCCCTCGAATGTTCTTAAAGCTTTCGCCGCTTGGTTTTGCTGACTCCCGAGTTCAGAATTCAGGCACTATTTCGTTTCAACAATGCAGCCAAGGCTTTCAAGTTTCTTTGTCGCCTTTGCCAAGTCTTTTTCTTTCACAAGAATGTGGTCTGTTGAATAGGCAGAAATGGCAAAGATAGGAATTTTCTCATCTGCGAGGGCTTGAGAGGCTTTTGCCATGAATCCAACCAACCCGAATGGCAGAACCATATCAAAGGTCAATATTTTCCAGCCTTTCTCAGTCTCAATCGCGTCTTTCTCATTGAATTTGGACTGTTCAATTATTACGGTTGTTTCATTCTTGTCAACAATGTTGGCAAAAGCGTCAGGATGGGTTTTCTTTGATTTCACAACAGCAAATGTTTCTTTCCAAACATACACTTTGCCATTTCTGAAGTAGTCTTCTGCATTCATATTAAACTTGAGATGTCTGGCATTAAATAATTAACGCTTTAAGCCGACCAACATGAAAGCTTTTTAATAGGAAATAATCAATCTCTGGAATGGAAATACATGACCTGATCGTTCAGGAGATTCGGTTTAGGGATTATGCAAAGGATTTTATCAGAAAATACGAGTTCCGCTACGGCCATCTTTCCGTTCTGCTATTTTTTGCCTTCCTGGCGTACGCGCTTATAACCCCGCCGTATCTGGATCTTCTCCAAAGCTGGATAAGGGACCTTGGCTCATGGGGTTATCTGGGGATATTCATAGCAGGTTCATTCTTCGCCTATGGATTGACAACCCCTATCGCAATTGTCACTCTCTTTGTGTTCGGAGAGTTCTATCATCCTTTGATAATCGCTGCCATAGGCGCAGTTGGGGCAGTAACTAGCGATATGACAATATATTTTCTTTTCAAGAAGGAGCTTTCATCAAAGGCAATAAAGATCGAAAAGATCTTGAGCAGGAAAATCCACTCAAGGCTTGTAAAAAGAATTGGCCGGGCCCTTGCGCCTCTTGTTGTGATTTTTATCCTTGCATCGCCGCTGCCAGACGAGCTCGCCGCTGCGATAATGGGGTCTATGCGATTCGATGCGAAGAAATTTGCGATGATCTCCTATTTAGCCAACTTCATAGGCATACTAATTATAGCGACATTCGGAAGCTCTGTACTGTAAAATAATGGGGCCGCTACTGGGAGTTGAACCCAGTCCTTAGGCTGGCTGTTTCCTTTATAAGGAATCCACAGGCCCGCATGCTGCCATTACACCATAGCGGCCATGATATATCTAGGCTTATGTCTCCTTTTATGCTTTACATTTCCATAACGGCGCTTTAGCTTTCCATGCTATTTTTAAGCGGCCTCTAAGAACTATTAGCATGAAAAACAAGACCGGTCATTACAAACTGAAACGCACCCTGGGCCTGTGGGAGCTCTGTTTTTATGGAATAGGCATAATTCTGGGCGCCGGCATATACGCGCTGATAGGCGTCGGCGCGGGGATAGCTGGAAACGCAATATGGATTTCATTTGTTATTGGCGCGATATTGGCAGCGTTCACAGGACTGAGCTATGCAGAGCTGTCATCAATGTATCCGAAAGAAGCTGCAGAATACAACTACACCAAGAAGGCCTTCGGCAGGCAGAGCCTGTCCTTCATAATAGGCTGGCTGATGGCTGTGGCCAGCGTGATAGCTGCTGTCACTGTCGCCTTCGGCTTCGCCGGATACTTCACATACTTGGTTGGGGGATCCATACCTCTGGTGGCCGCTGTCTTCATTCTGCTGCTCTCCCTTCTGAACTACTGGGGCATGAAGGAGTCTGCCCGGTTCAACATAATTTCCACGATAATAGAGATGGGCGGCCTCATAATAGTAATACTTGTAGGATCTCTTTTCTTCCTTTCATCAGGGATTGCAATTGACCCGTTCGAAACCCCAGGAAACTTGGGTCTGTCCGCTATACTCGCTGGAACAGCCATAATATTTTTTGCATTCCTCGGGTTTGAGGATATAGTGAATGTTTCTGAGGAGGCAAAGAACGCGAGAAAGAACGTGCCAAAGGCCTTGATAATAGCCATAATAGTTTCAACGATCCTGTACATACTTACATCATTCTCTGCAGTGAACATCCTGGGATGGGAAAAGCTCGCAGCCAGCAAAGCTCCACTTTCTGAGGCTGTAGGTTCTGTTATACCCAACTCGGGATTCATCTTCTCCCTTATAGCGCTTTTCGCCACAGCAAATACTGCCCTTATTTTGCTGATAGTTGGCTCAAGGATACTCTACGGTATGGCATGCGACAATGCGCTTCCAAGAAAATTTTGCATCATAAGCAGTAGAGGTACGCCCCTTTACTCGATAGCTCTTGTGGCTATAGCAGGCATAGTTCTGAGCTTCATAGGCGACATCAAGACTGTGGCAGCAATAACAGACATAACATTATTTATCATATACTTCGCTGTCAACGCTTCGCTGATAGCGCTCAGATACACGATGCCAGGCTTTAAGCGCGGCTTCACGGTTCCGGTGAGCATAGGCAGGTTCCCTGTCATACCATTTCTAGGTCTCCTCTCCTCGCTCTTTATGCTCTTCTATTTTGAGACAAGCATAGTCATAATGGAAATAGCGCTGATAGCTGCAGGCTACATAGCATATAAAATAGCATCTTCAATATCAAGAGGGAGTAAGCCATGAACAAAAACCTGCTTATCTTTATAGCCGTTGTTGCCCTTGTTGTTATTGTCATTGCTGCACTTTTCCTGTCCAAGCCCTCCTACACTCCCCTGCAGGAGAGAGGCAATGTTAAAGGGACTGGAACCGTTGAGATCATAGAATTCAGCGACTTCCAGTGCCCTGCATGCGGGGCGGCATACGAAGAGGTCAAAAAACTGATGGAGCAGAAAGGCGACAAAATCAGATTCACCTACAAGCACTTTCCGTTGACAAGCCACCCTTATGCATACAAGGCTGCGGAGGCTTCCGAATGCGCTGCAGACCAGGGGAAGTTCTGGGAGTACCATGACAAGCTCTTCGATAACCAAAGAAGCATTACGAAGGAGAACCTGATAAAATTCGCTGAAAGCCTGGGGCTTGACTCTGACAGCTTCAAAAAATGTTTGGAGAGCGGTGCCATGTCAAGCAGAGTTGAGGCTGACATGTCTGAGGGCTTTGGCAAGATAGTAGGCGCAACGCCGACATTCTTCATAAATGGCAAGAAGTTCGAAGGCGCCCTAACAGCTGAGAAGATGGCGCAGGAGGCGGGTGTATGAAAAGATTATACCTGATTGTAATCATAATCGCGCTTGCCAGCTCGTTCATTGGGTCCGCAATAACCGGCCTGTTTCTTGCAAAGACAGAAAATGACCTGATAAAGGATTTTTATTATACTGAAGAAGCTGTTCATGTAAGTCCCCATAGCCTGAGGGGAAAGATGGACAAAGGTGTAACAGATTTTGTGCTTGTAGACCTGAGAAGCAGGGAGGAGTATGAAAAGGAGCATGTAATCGGCGCTGTGAACATACCAGCGTATTCAGACAAATACACTTCCGCATACGGGGAGGTGAACAGGATAGTCTCAGCTTTCGAAGCCTTGCCAAAGGACAAGGATATAATAACTTACTGCTACAGCATGCCATGCATGACAAGCAGGAAGATAGGAAAGATGCTTGCGGACCATGGGATATATGCCAAGTACCTGAACATTGGCTGGAATGAATGGAGATACCATTGGACACTATGGAACCATGAGTTTGAATGGAACACGACAAACGTGACAGATTACATAGCTGCAGGGCCGGAGCCGGGCGTTCCAAAGATCAAAGACTCGACATCACCCTGCAGATTGGGCGAATTTGGATGTTGATTAATGCTGTGTATGATATTCGAACCAGCATTAGAGCCCGCTATTAATTTATTATGCTAACCAAAGGTTAGAAGTTTGTCTGAATCTTCCACTAGTTTCAATAGCTCTGCCATGGTAGAAATTAGACAAACTTTGCTTCCTTTCTTCTGCCTGGATTTTAAGCAAGTTCCACAAGCCAATATCTGTCCTTTATTTTCAATGAAAGAATCGAGTTGCTTTTTTACATCGTATTTCTCATTCTTTGCCTCTTCCAATTCCACGCCTTTGTTTATTAGGAAGACTTTTACTTCGTGATTTGCGATTAGCGCTGTAACTCCAAACCTGAAAGCATTCCAGACAATCTCTGGTTCGTTTGTACTTATTACAATACCAATTTTCATTTTTTCACCATTATTTTACAAACCTGTTTAACATATGGTGCGGGGGGCAGGATTTGAACCTGCGAACCCCTAAGGGACAAGGTCTCTCACAAGCCAGATTCATTCTGAGCTTCGCCTAAGCTTCGCATTAAATATCTTGCGCCGTTGACCTGGCTAGGCAACCCCCGCATAAGAACTAATGCACCAGCAGAGTATAAAAAATTACTTTATGCCCTTCAGCTGCTCCTGCAATCTCTTTATCTCTCTCTGGGCTTCTTCAATGTGCTGCTCAACAGGCTGCAGTTTTCTTTCTTTTATGAAAACCTCGGAGCCCGGAGGCCTGACAAACTCCTTGTCAAGTTCGCTCAGGAAATGTGATAAGCTTTCTAAGTGCTGGTCTACAACAGAATCTGTTTCCAATTTCAACTGGTCTATCTCCCTTCTTATTTCTATCAGCTGTATTGTGTTGGAAAGGACGCCCTTCAAGGTGTTCATGTCCTCAATGATCTCCTTATAGCGGTCAACCTTAACGAAGAGCGGAGCAAACCTTGGCCTTGACTCAGATCCAAAGTTCATCCTGTCTTCTATCTCAACCACCTCATGCGGCATTGGCGCTGGGGGCATCGGCATCTGTTCCATCTGCATCATCTTCCTTGAGCAGACAGGACACTGCTCCGGTATAAGATTATGTTCGCACAAGATAGGCCTTGCCACCTCATTGGCAATATCCTTCATCTCATCCTGTTTCTTCTTTAAAGGCCACATAAAAACACTCTATAAATAATCATATGATTGATATTTAATGTTATCCTAAGCCCTGCAGATTTATATGATTTCCCCCGAACAGCTCTCAAAAATAATAGAAAGTCTCGATAAAACAATTTCTAATGAGGATTCAGAAGAGTTGGAAACACATTTAGAAACAGCATGCAAAGGCGAAGCATTACAAAAGTAATGGTGCGCCGACAGGGATTTGAACCCTGATAGCCAGCTTGGAAGACTGGTGTACTGCCGTTATACTATCGGCGCCTATGTTATATTTTCATTTTCTATTTTTAAATTGGCGCTCCCAGCGCGATTTGAACGCGCGTTGCAGACTTGAGAGGCCTGCGTCCTTGACCGGGCTAGACGATGGGAGCACAAGAAGTCATTGTCTTATAGAGAATAAAAGCCTTTCTAATAAAGGAAAAGTAGGTCTAACAAAATGAAGCGGAATAAGCTAAATTCTTAACACTTGCATTTCGCAGGAGCTTTGTTGCAACCTTTGCACATCTTCCCTTTCATCTGACCCTTGCAGGCCTTGCATTTCATGAGAGAGATTAGCTTAGCTGAGATATAAAACTGCTTTAAGACCAAGCAGTAGAAAATCAGCCTTCTTTGAAGCCGTTAAAGAACTCCCGTTTGCCTGTTCCAACAACTTTGTAAATGGAATCCTCAACCAGAACCGCTTGTGTGTCGTAAAGCGCCACGATTGGATATGCTGTATTCCTTGCAGCTCTTTCTATGGTTGGACGATATTTCTCCTCGAAATGGGCGCTTATCAAGAACGGGATCAAGTTAAGCCCTGTCAGATCTTTAAGACCTATCATGTTCCTGTCTTGACGTTTCCATGTCGCAGCTTCAATCGTAGGGCAGACTATATAGCTCCCAGCGCTTACACCAACATAAAACTTGCCTTCTTTGAGAAGCTCCGGCAGCAGTTCGCAGAACCCGCTTTTTCTTGCCCAGTGCAGGAGATAGAAAGTGTTCCCGCCGTTCACAAAAATGATCTCCTTGTCTGATAGTGCCTGGCGCGTGTCGCGCGGCGTCTTGCCTTTCAGATCCATTTCTTCTATGTTTTTTATCCCGCACCCCTCCAGCTGCTTCTTGTAGATGTCCATCCATTTTGGATAATACGTCCCCTCGCCGCGAGCCGCTGTCGTTATAAATGATACCCTTTTCCTCTCGGGAGCTTCACCAAGGCAGCTTAGGAAAACGTCTTCCAGTTCAGGCTGGATTCCTTGCGAGGTGAGTAGCAGTCTTCGATGCATAAGCAAACCTTTCTATAATGGTGGACTGGACGGGATTTGAACCCGCAGCCTCTTGCTTGCAAAGCAAGCGATCTTCCGTTGATCTACCAGCCCATAGTCTAAATTTATCTGACTTGACTTTAAATAAGTTCTAATAAAGGAAAGGAGGGACATAGTCAAAAATTATATATAATATAGGCTACTTTTTGCCCAAAACTATCTCTATCGAGGAGACATTAAGCTTCTCCCCGCTGTCTCCTGCAATCTCCTCTGTATCGATCTTTACGTTCCTGACCTCCGTATCTGCCATGAACTTGTTCCTGACTATCTCGGCAATGTCGACAGCATGCGATATTGAACGCCCCCTGGCCTTTAGAATGACCTCTTTCCTCCCTTCGTTGAACTGCGTTACGCATGCAAGAACATAACTCATCGCCGGTTTCTTCCCCACATAAACTATGTTACTATCCGGATTCCTCTTCTCTGCCATACTAAAACCCCTTTAAGTCACTGTATTAAGATGAGCATCCGCAGACTCTTACGTTGCAAGCTTCTCTGAAATCATTAAGCTTTGTTGTGTCATAGGTAGCAGCATAGTAGTTTATGCAAAGCGTTCCAAGGTTGTCCTGCCCCTTGCTCGTTGCAGTTGGCTTACCAGGTCCGGGATTGGACGTACCATCCTTGTTTGCATCAAACTTAGGTATTTGAACGCTGAACACCGCATTAGCATCAGAGCATGTTCCCGCTCTCAGCAAGTCCTGGCATGCATTCGTTGTTATAGACTGCAAGGTAATTCCAGAAGCAGGGCCGCCGAATCCTACTAAGTATAAGGCCACGACCCCCAGAAGAACTATGACTGCTATTGCAATCACTACTAGCATATTTACTGGTAATTCGAGTCCTTTTGCCACTGTATCGCCTACCTTTTATTACTGAAGCTAAATATAAAGCTTTTCCTAACAACCGCAGAGAGTTCTGCAATCCTGCTGCGTCTTCTTGTTGTAGTATTGGTCGCATAGCCTTGTGAGGGTATCGTCGCCTGTCTTAGGCTTGCCGTCAGGTCCCAGGCTTATATCCAGATTATTTATCTCATCTGTATTTGTATCGCACCCAATCTCTACGAGCTTCTTGCAGGCAGTGTTCTTTACAATATCAAGCTGGAAGGAGCTCTTGCCCCCGCTGAAAGTCCCTGTGAAAAGGAAGACAACGCCAACGAGGACGACAACAGCTATAGTGAGAACAACAAGAGCGTTAACCGGTAGTTCCAAGCCTTTCAATAAAACACCTAAGGTGTAGTTGCTATCTCCGCATATAAATAAGTATAGGGAATTGTCTTTCCCCCCTTCTCTATTTTCTGCTCCCCTGTGACTATCGGAACCAGGCACCATTCGCCTTTTCCGTCGCAGCTCTTGTCTGTTATTTTGACAGACAGACTGCTGCTGGGCTTTGAAAGCTCCCACTCAACATTCGGATAGTACTCCTTCAGGACATCCTTCATCTTATTAAGCACAGCAATTTCATCGCCCCCGCCGCTCGTTCCGTCCTGGCTGTCCAGGCCGCACCTGAATGCAGCAGAGATCCAGTTCTTTATCGGTATGGAGCACGCGCCTCCTATTCCCTTGCATACCCCGTCCTCCTCCGCAGTTAAAGTGCAGCCAAACTGCGGGGCTCCGTCCTTCTTCCTGACATCAAACTGCTGCCCCTTTAAGATAGAGCCGCTGATTCTGGCCTGATCTGCCCTGTAGTTTTCCTTCTCAAAGAGGTTCCTGGAGATGAACGCCAGCTTGAAAAAGCTGGAGTCTATTGTAACAAGAATCTCATTCTTTATCCTGGCCTTGGAAGTGAAATCATCGCTGTTGGCGGTTATTCCCTTGGTTCCTGCCAGAACAAAGCAGTTGCTCTCTATAAGGCCGTTCTGGCCGCACTTCTCTGTTATGAACAGGTTGTCCCTCTCGAATGAGATGCTCCTCTTGCCTGCAAAAGAATCCCTGTAATAAATATCTATGCCTCTTCTCAGGCCGTTCTCCAAGTCAGAGGATGTAGGAGTGCTATATGTCCAGTCACTGTAGGCATTCAACTCGTCAAAGGCCGCTCTTTTGGCTATCAGCTGCAGGGAGCTGTCAAAGCTCTTCTTTACATTCCCAGTGAAGGTCATCAGTGTTA
>DATDXV010000028.1:0-9847 GCA_035289205.1 archaeon | reverse complement strand
AGAAATGTTTGTGTTGCATGACTTAAAAAACAATAAAAGGATATGGTCTAGACCTAAGGTTCCGTGCAATTAAAAGCTATTTCTAATACAACTAATTTATGAAGAGCCCAAAAAATATGCAGAGCGGTTGGCAGAGAGGTTTGGTGTTGGGTTTGATCGTCGTGTTAATAGAGATGGTACTACTTTACTTCTTGCTATTCACTAAGGGATACGAAAATTTAGTTCCAATTCTCATTGCTGTTGCGCTTAGCGGGTTGGGTTATGCATTGTCAATTCCAGCAGCTTTATTATTTCACACCGCTTCGCAACAGGTCTTTTTATACACTCTGTTTCTTGCGAGCATACTTCAGTACGCAATTTTCGGCTGGATTTTGTGGGATAGGAAAAAGAGGTTCACAGCATTGCTTTATCTCTTTTCAACAGTAGTGATAGGATTTTTGCCGTTTGTTATTGGGCTTCTTTTTTACTGCTGCTAAAAATGAATTTTATATGTAAAGAGGTACCATAGCTAATCATGATAAAGGAACATAGAGAAAAAAGTTCGGAGTCACACTTGAAGCTTGGATATCTAAAGAAACTCAAGAGAATAGAAAAGGGCGGACATATATCGAAGAGGGATTTTGAAAGAGGGCTGAAAGTGATACTCTGATGTTTGATTTACTTGATTTCCAAGACATCTCCCATCTTAGGAGCTATAGCATCAATGCCGAACCTGCTTCTGACCTCTGTTGCAAACCTTTCGCAATGGTCACCGTGTATTGCAATAACCTTCTTGGGTCTTACTTTGTTTACAAAATCAAAAAGCTGGTCCCTTCCGCAATGGGCAGAAAAATCAAACAGCTCCTTCTTCATCTTTATTTTCAGATCTATCCCGTCTTCTGTTACATAGTGCCCTGTATCAAAGAGATATCTCCCCGCAGATCCAGGGATTTGATACCCAGTTGCCAGCAGAGAGCAGTTGATCTTATCCCATAATCTTTTGATGTAGTAGGTAACAGGACCGCCATCCAGACAGCCGCCTGTTGTCACTATCGCGCAAGGCTCGTTCAATATGCCCCTCCTTTCATCCTCCGTGTAGACCGGTATTGTGTAATCGACTGCCTTTTCAACATCGCTTGCCTTCCTCAACAGCTCCGGGTACTTCAGAATGATCTCTGTTGCGTCCCTAGCCATTCCATCCAGGTAAATCGGGAATTTCGGCTTGAATGAATGCAGGACAGAAAGTATCTCCGCGCTTCTTCCTACAGCAAACGCTGGAATGAGGGCAACGCCGTTGTTTTCTATTGTCTCTATCACGGTCTTGTACAGCGCTTTCTCAACATCCAACCTCTTTGAATGATTCCTAGAGCTGTATGTGGATTCCATTATCAGCACATCTATGTCCTTCAGGTTTGCTTTCGCTCCGTTGAGAAGCCTTGTCGTGAGCGTATTGAAGTCGCTTGTATAGACGATCCTCTTGCCGTTCACCTCAATGAGGAACATGCATGATCCAGGGACATGCCCCGCGTCGTAGACCTCCACCTTCGCATCCTTGATGCTGATCTTCTGGCCGTACGTGACCCTGCTTTCATGCTCCATCATCTTGGTTATGTCGTTCAGTGTGAACAGCTCAGGCCTGCCCTTTATCTTCGCTACCTTCATCGAGTCTTTCAGGAGCAGGTGCGTAGTATCGAAGGTTGCGGCAGTGGCGTAAATAGTCGGCTTCCCTTGCTTATAGAGCATCGGAAGCGTTCCAGTGTGATCCAGGTGCGCATGCCCCAACAAAACAGAATCAACCTTCTTAGGCATGAGCGGCGTCTCCCCGTCCTCAACCTTAATGCCGCAGTCCATGAGAATATGCTGCCTGCCTGTTTCCAGAAGGACAGCATTCCTTCCGACTTCCCTGAAACCTCCGAGGCATCTTAATTTCATGCTTAGCTTTATGTAGCTATCCCTATAAATGTTTACTGATTGGCATGGACTTGGAAAAACGCATAGAGCTGATAAGCAAGGCACCAACGGAAGAGGTCATTACTCCCGAGGACCTCCGCAAACTATTGGAGAGCAAGACAAAGGTCTCTGCTTACGATGGATTTGAACCAAGCGGCATTCTACATCTTGGCAGCGGAATACTGAAAGCAATAAAGATCCAGGATATGCTTGATGCGAAGGTAAATTTTATTCTTTATGTTGCGGATTGGTTTGCTATCATAAATAATAAGTTTGGTGGCGATCTAGATAAGATACAGATCGCAGGCAAGTATTTTGTTGAGGGTTGGAAGGCGTGCGGGATCGATATGAAGAAGGTTAAGATCATGTGGACTTCCGATGTTGTGAAAGATCCTGAGTATTGGAATGGCGTCATCCAAGTAGCGAAGCACATCACTATTCCAAGAGCAATTAGAGCTGGCACTATAATGGGTAGAGAAGAGAGAGATATGCAACAAGTTGCTCAATTGCTATATCCGATGATGCAGGCATATGATCCGTTTTACTTAGAGGCTGACATACTGCAGCTGGGAATGGATCAGAGGAAAGCTACGATACTCACAAAGGAGATTGCACCGAAAATCGATGGAAGCATAAGAGTTCCTGTTCATCATCATCTTATTCTGGGCTTGCAGGGCGGAGCGAGAGCTGGAAAGGAGACTGAAGCTGACTTGAAGATGTCTAAGTCGGTCCCGAAATCTTCAATCTACATACACGATGACGCTGCTACGATTGAGGATAAAATAAAATCTGCGTATTGCCCTGAAAAGATCGTAGAGAACAACCCCATACTGGATTTCTGGAAGCATATCATATTCAGGAAGTTCGATTCCAGAAATGTAAAGAGACCTGCAAAGTTCGGAGGAAATCTGGAGATACAAAGCTATGACGAGCTAGAAAAAATATTCAGGGAGGGCAAGCTGCATCCGCTTGATTTAAAGAAAGAGACCTCTGCGGCACTGAATGAGATTCTGGGTCCTATAAGGAAGCATTTTGAAAAAGGCTCTGCAAAGAAGCTCTATGATGATGTAAAGAGCTTCCAGATTACAAGGTGATGGTATGCTCGACATAAAACTGATAAGGGACAATCCTAATGTTGTAAGGGCAAATCTGCGCAAGAGGGAAGACAAGCAGAAGGAGAACCTGATGGATGAATTGCTGGATAAGGACAGGAAGTGGAGGCAGGTTCTGCAGGACGTAGACAAGATGAAACAGCAGAGGAATATATTTTCTAGAAAAGTTGCTGAGTTGAAATCAAGAAACGAGGATGCTTCGAAAGTCTTAAAAGAGGCTGCTTTGATACCTGCGAAGATAAAGGAGCTTGAAGCTGAAGCCGAAATGCTCAAGAACAGGAGCAACTGGATCCTGATGCGACTGCCAAATCTTTTGCATGATTCTGTACCTTTGGGAAAGGATGAGCATGACAATGTTGAGATTAAAAAGTGGGGCAAGCCTCCAAAGTTCAACTTCGAGCCGAAGTCTCACACTGATCTTGTTGGTCATCTGATGGAGGAGGAGAGGGCTGCAAAGGTTGCAGGAAGGGGTTTTTTCTATCTTAAGAACAAGCTTGCTATTTTAGATCTTGCGCTGCAGAGATATGCTCTGGATTTCCTGATGAAGAAGAGGTTTACTGTCATGATACCCCCATATCTGATGAGGAGGGAGCCGTACGAAGGCGTTACTGACCTTGCCGATTTTGACAATGTTCTCTACAAAGTGGAGGGTGAGGATTTGCATCTCATAGCAACGAGCGAGCATCCAATGGCAGCAATGTACAAGGATGAGATTATCAATAAGGATGATCTGCCTTTGAAGTTTGCGGGGTTGAGTCCTTGCTTCAGGAAGGAGGTGGGAGCGCATGGCAAATATACAAAGGGATTCTTTAGGATGCATCACTTCCACAAGGTTGAGCAGTTTGTTTTTTCAACGCCTGAGAAGTCCTGGGACCTGCATGAGGAGCTGCAGAAGAACGTGGAAACGATACTCAAGAACCTTGGGATATACTTCAGGATTGTAAATGTCTGCACAGGGGACATCGGCACAGTAGCTGCGAAGAAGTATGATACAGAGTTTTGGATGGCTGACAATGCATTCAGGGAGATAGGATCCAATTCGAACTGCACTGACTATCAGGCTAGAAGATTAAACATTAAGTACAGGGAGAAGGAAGGCCAGCTGCCCGTTGGATTTGTGCACACGCTGAACAGCACAGCAATAGCGACAAGCAGGGTGATGATAGCGATAATTGAGCAGAACCAACAGAAGGATGGATCAGTAAAGATACCTAAAGCTCTGTGGAAATATTGCGGATTCAAGGAAATAGAGCCTTTCAGATAGTTTTTATATACGAGGTCGCATTAACATGTTTATGAAAAATCTGGCTATTGCAGTATTTCTGATACTGTTAGCTACCAACGCATTCGCCTTATCCAATGAGGGCCTGCAGGCGAAGAGCGCACTGCAAAACGCCACACGCGATATGAATGAAATGATTTCTGCAGGATTCAGCGTCACTCGCATAAATGACACGATAAACGAGGCAAGGCAGATCTTTGATGCGCAAGTTGCGTTGGAAGAGAAGACAAAGAATGCAAGATACTCTGGCGTTCTTGCAAAAACGCAGGAAGCAGGCAGGATAAAGAGCCTTGCGTTCAATGCCAGCAATGACATCAAGGCCCTTGAAATAGCGGTAGCTGATGTAAAGTCAAAGGGCATTGAACCAACGGACGCTGAGAGCTCCCTGAGCCAGGCCAAGGCTGATTTCGCCGCGGAAAGATATGAGGAGATATCTGCCTCAGTCCAGGCAGGCTATGAACAGCTAAGCAAGGCCCAGCTGTCTACAAGCGTCCTGACAGCAATATACGAATCCTCAACAAGAACCATAACGAGCTTCATCGAAAAGAACTGGCAGTCCATTTTAGTGGCTCTGGTCGCTTTAATCGCCCTGCTAATAGTGTTCTACAGGCAGATAAGGATATTTTTGATAAATAGCAAAATAAAGAACCTAGAAACAGAAAGGGAGATTGTTACCACTCTGATAAAGAAGGCCCAGAAGGATTACTTTGAAAAGAAAACCTTAGCAGAGGGTGCTTATCACATAAAGGTAAAAAGGTTCAGCGAAATAATAAGAGATATAAATAGGCAGATACCTATACTGAAAGAGGAATTGGAACTTATAAAACAGAGGAGATCAAAGGGATTAAATGAAAAAACTGTCCAAGAGAAACGCCAAAAAGCCTTCCAAGGCAAAGCCTGGGAAAAGTTTGTTAAAGCCAAAGCTAGCGCCAAAGAAAGGGGAAAAGCACAAATTAAGGGCAAAAGGGCTAAAGGTTCTAAAGGCGCTCGTTAAGAAGCACAGGGAAGTAAAACTCACGACCAAGCCCAAGAACCACTCCGCGATCGAGCATATCAGAACCGGTATAACAGGCTTTGATTCGCTGATGAGCCATGGCATACCCAAAGGCAACTCTGTTCTGGTGGAGGGGGGACCTGGATGCGGCAAGACTGTTTTCTGCCTGCAGCTTGCTATCAACGCATGCAAGGCGGGCAAGAAAGTTCTGTACATGAGCTTTGAAGAGCCTGAAGAGAGGCTTATCGATCACATGAGAGTATTCAACTGGGAAGCGGAGAAATACATGAAGGAGAAGAAACTCCTTCTGAGGAGATTTGACGCATTGGATGTTGCCAGGAGCGTTGAGGCGCTTCTGAGCGAGGCAAAGAAGGAGCTTCTTATTGACATACAGCCTGTCTTCTTTCCAAAGGAGTTCAAGCCTGACATTGTTCTGATCGACTCATTGACATCCATAGCTTCCGCCTTCTCGGGCGAGGAGAGCAGGTTCAGGATCTACATGGAACAGCTGTTCAGGTATCTGGAAAGCGAGAACATAACCTCATTCCTTATCAGAGAGGTTTCCAACCCGAGCCATATCGGCGGATCTTTCGTAGAAAAAGGGGAGGCTGTAAGCTTCCTGTCCGATGGGATCATAGTTATCTATAATGTTGTTCACGGCGACGGAAGAAGGGGCAGGGCCCTGGAGATACTGAAGATGAGAGGAGAGGAGATAAAGAGGAAGATCGTTCAGGCGGAAATAATCAATAAGAAAGGCCTTGTTGTCTACCCTGCAAAAGAGCTGAAAGGAAAGTACGTATTAACTTAACTGTTTTAGAGAAAAAGAAAAGCGGGCCGCAAGGACCCGCTGAGACCTCCCATCACCCCCATTAATTTCAATCTATAATTCTAGAGAGGCATTTAAAGCGGTTTGGAATATCTGGTCTGGATTCATGGTCTACAAATTTATATACAGGCTAAGGTAGTAAATTATATGAGATTTTGCAACGCTGTGTTGAGTAGATCTGGAGTTCCCAATAGTTTATAAATAGGCCAAAGCCAAATTCTTCTCTATGGTGCTAGCCCTGCCTTCGGTGCAGATTCCTGTCAGGTTTTATGGGTATGACACGGTAATCTACCTTGTATGCGCAATCATAGGCTTCATGATAGCCTATAATGCCCTGAAACTCTACCATACGACAAGGAGCAAGAACCACCAGGACCTCTACAGGGGCTTTGTGATACTCAGCATAGGACTGCTCACGCTCGCTCTGACAACCGGGTATGTATACTTCAAGTATTTCGTCTACAGCTATGTGAGCTACTTTGACACGCTCTTCGGCGTGGACGACCTGGGATTCTGGATATACCTTGCAACCAGCCTTGCAGCCTATCTGTTTTTTGTAAAGATGTACAGCATAGACCATGGGGAGAAGCTCCTGATAACCGTGCTGCTCACTTCAAACTACTTCGTCTACTTCAATGCGGTCCTCTTTTTGCTTATAGCGTACGTGGCGTTCAGGAGCATCAGCAACTACTTCATGGACAGGTCGCAGAACAAGCTGCTTGTCATGATGGCGTTCTCCTCAATGGCGCTGTATCACGGCCTGCTTATGTTCAGTATTTTCTCAAAGGTAATTTATGTTCTTGCAAATCTCTTCCTGCTTGGCGGTTTTGTAGCCCTTCTGATAATGCTGACGCGGGTCAACAGGGTGAGGAAGTGAATGAGAGAAGATCAAAGCTTGCAATATTCGTAGACATAATAAGAGTAATAAGGAGAAGAGGGGGCATGGCGAAGCCTACTCATATTCTTTACGGCGCGAACCTTTCTCATAAAAGGCTGAACCAATATCTTGGCTGGATGATTGAGCAGGGCTTGATAGAAATGTCCGAATATCATGGCGGGAAATTGTACAAGGTCACGCCCAAAGGCGACAACTTCATGAAGGAGTTCAAGAAGATCGAGGAGTTTTCCGAGGCTTTCGGCATTGGGGCATAATAATATATACACTAGTTCTCCATATGGGAGCATATGGTAACAATCATTATTTGCGAGAAGCCGGACGCAATGCTGCACATTGCAAAGGCTCTTACTGAAAAGAATCTGAAGAAAAAGACAAGCAGCTTTGGTGTAGACTACTATGAGTTCGAGAAGGGAAAGAACAAGTTCCTAGCTGTACCTGCTGTAGGTCATCTCTTCAACCTTAAACAAAAAGGGAAGGGGTGGGGATACCCAATATTCGATGTCGAATGGGTGCCTAGTTATAAAGCTGTGAAGAAATCTGCCTTTTCAGAAAAGTACTTCAAGACTTTAGAGGAAGTAGCGCAGAAGAACAAGGGGGCGGATCTGATATCTGCTGCGGATTTTGACAATGAGGGAAGTCTGATCGCATGGAATATCATAAGATTCATGTTCAATGACAAGGACGCAAAGAGGATGAAGTTCTCCACACTGACCAAGACGGACCTGCAGAAGTCGTACGAGGAGATTATGCCGCACCTTGATTGGCAGAACATCGAATCCGGAGAAGTCCGTCACTATCTCGATTTTTTTTATGGCATCAATAGCTCAAGGGCGCTGACTTCTGCTATAAAGAAGGCTTCATCGCGTTTCTCCCTGCTCACAACCGGAAGAGTACAGGGACCCATACTTTCAATTCTTGCCGAGCGAGAGGCTGAGATAAAAAAGTTCGTCCCTACACCTTACTGGCAGATACAGGCGAAGCTGCTTATAGACAAGCAGGAGATCATTGCTGATTACGAGAAGGACAAGCTATGGGAGAAGCCTGAGGCAGAGAAGGTGAAGAGGGAGAGCGATGTCAGCAAGGCTGCTGTGGAGGATGTTGTGAAGAAACAGTACAGGCAGTCTCCTCCAACGCCGTTCAATGTTACCTCGTTGCAGACGGAAGCTTACAGGTTCTTCGGCTATTCTCCGCAGCAGACTATGCAAATAGCGCAGAGGCTTTACTCATCTGCTTATCTTTCCTATCCCAGGACATCATCGGAGAAACTTCCGCCTTCAATAAACTACAAGGGGATGCTGCAATCACTGGTGCAGATCAAGCGCTATGCCCCTCTTGCTAAGGCGCTGCTGGCTTTGTCTTCTCTGAAACCGAATGAGGGAAAGAACACTGATGCCGCGCACGAAGCAATCCATACAACTGAGGAGGTTCCTAATCTAGAGAAGCTCAGGACTCAGGAGAGGAACATCTATGACTTGGTTGCTAGGAGGATACTTGCCACGTTCGCTGGCGAAGCACTTAGGGAGAGCATGCAGATAAAGATGAAGATAGGCAAGCATATTTTCAGCACAACAGGAAGGAGAACACTGGAGAAGGGATGGATGCAGTACTACGGACCGTATGCAAAGGCAGAGGAAATAATTCTGCCTGACCTGAAGAAGGGAGATTCTGCAAAAGTGTCAAAGGTAGATATGCTTTCAAAGGAGACTGCGCCTCCTCCGCGATACAGCCAGGCTGCCATGATAAAGGAGCTTGACAAGAGAAACCTTGGAACAAGGGCAACCCGCGCAGGAATACTGCAGACATTGTATGACAGGCATTATGTCTCTGACAAATCAATAAAGGTAACAGACTTAGGAATGGCTGTCGCATCCACGCTGAAGAAATATGTCCCTGATCTCATTGACGAGAAGCTTACAAGAGAATTCGAGAAAGACCTTGAGAAGCTGCATACTGGGAAGGTGAAGAAGGAGAAGATCTTCGGGGAGGCAAAGAGAGCGCTTACTAAAATTTCTACTGAGTTCAAGGAGCATGAGGAGAAGATTGGCAAGGATTTGGGGAAGGCAATAGTCATCGAACAGGAGGACAGGAGCACTCTCGGACCTTGCAAGGTGTGCGGAGGGAATATGAAGGCGTTGTTCAGCATATTCACAAAGAAGTCCTTCGCAGGCTGTTCAAACTACAGCAAGTGCAAAATCTGCGGGTTCACAAAGAAGGCCTGCAAATGCAAGTGCCCTGTCTGCGGAGGGGAGAAGGGCAAATGCAAGGATGTATGGAAGGAGAAGGTATGGATGCCTACATGTTCAGTTGGTTTTCCGTTGCCAGGCCAGGCCTCGTATCAGAGGCTGGACAAAATCTGCGACAAGTGCGGAACTCCCATGATCAGGGTTTTGAGGCAGGGCAAGCGCCCCTTTAACATGTGCCTTGATCCCCAGTGCGAGACGAAGAAGGACTGGAACAAGCCTGGAGAGAAGAAAAAGTTTTCTAAGAAAGCAAAGAAATCTAAAGACAGCAAAGCTCCTAAATATAAAAACAAATCTTAGAATCAATATAGCAGATTGATATGGGAAAAATCGAATTCATGAAACCCGGAAAGACCAACAGAGAAGACAGGATAAACTTTGTAAAATTCTGGGCCAAGTATATCAGGACGCACAGGGATGAAGAGTGGAGCGAACAGCGGAATATACTCATAGATTCCCAGATGCAGTATGAAAAGAGAACTTCTAAGGAATCACCTGCCGGTTAGGTAAGAGTATACTCCCTTCAAAGCAGGCATGATGAAGAACCACTGCCAATCAAATACAGA
>DATDXV010000027.1:0-2558 GCA_035289205.1 archaeon | reverse complement strand
CTTATGCCCTCCCTTATCAAAACTGTTTTCTTCATCTTCTGTATCCTTTTTACTTCTGCGGCTGTAAGCCCCCGTATAAGCTTCTTCCCTATTTTCAGCCTGGGGATGTCCTCCCCTATCATATCCCCGACCTTCAGGTCTTTGGAAGAGATCTTCCTGAAGAATGATGCATCTACTATCTTTGCAAGTCTATAAAGAATATACAAAATAATTATTATAATTGGTATTGCTACAATTCTAGGATAGAAATAAAAAAATAACAGTGATGACAAACCCAATCCAACTATTATAAGAAGCATTCCGAATGACAAGAGCGTTTTTCCAAACTCCTTTCTCAATGCAGCGAACAGAGAGCGATTTCCTGAAATTATATATGAAGCATAAACTATTGACCAACCAACACCCACAATCACTATGTTGCTCAGGTATGCAACTGGGAACGATATGTAGTCCTGGTTAAGGTATGACATCAGCATGCCTATTCCAACTAACAATCCTCCATCTCCTCCGCCCCACTGTCCAGAGAAATACATTATCAGGCCTATTGCAAGGAAGATGAGCCCTGTTCCGACTGAGAGCGTTAATGCTGTGTAGTCTCCAGTCGAAATCCCTTCACCTGCTCCGAAAGCAAGGGCAACTATAACCATCCCTGCAACGAGCACATCAGGGATGTCTGTTGTCTTCAGGTCCCATAATGCGGCAATAACGCTGCCTATGAAAGCTATCGCCAAACGCTCAAGCTCAAACATGAGTAACTTTTAAGTCTTCCCAACTTAAATAGTTGCCATGGTAGAACTGATACAAGTAGGCATTGTCCTTCTAATTACATCAATAGTCCTGATATTCGTCGGAGCCCTGACATCGAAGAGCGAAAATGTCAAAGTAGGGTTCGGAGGTTTCATAGGACCGATACCTTTCGGCTGGGCGAATGATCCAAGATTCCTCTGGGTTATCATTGGTATAAGTATTGTATTTTTCATACTCTTCTGGCTGAGGTCAAGTGGTTTTGTATGAAAAAGTATTTTCTGCTGATAGGTCCAAAGAACTATCTCTTTGAGAAGGGAAAGTTCAACACCGAGTATGGAATAGTTGACTTGAGAAAAGCGAAAGTCGGAAACAGAATAAAAAGTTCTGCTGGAAAAATATTCTATGTCACAGAGCCTTCCATCCTCGACATGATGCACAAGGCATCAAGAGGGCCGCAAGTTGTCCTGCCGAAGGATGCTGGAGCGATAATCGCAGCAACAGGCTGCAGTCCTGGATGGCGAGTTGTTGATGCTGGAGCAGGATCAGGATTCCTCTCAATGTTCCTAGCAAACCTCGGCTGCAAAGTGTACAGCTATGAAAACAGGAAGCAGTTCTATGAGGTCGCGAAAAAGAATGTGAGCAAGTTCGGAAAGGACGTGACAATCTACCACAAGGATATCTCCAAGGGAATAAAGGAGAAGAACGCTGATCTGATAACGCTTGATCTGGAGAACCCGGAAAAAGTTTTGAAGCATGCCAGCAAGACATTGCGAATCGGAGGATGGGTTGTTGTATACTCAATGCATGTTGAGCAGGTGAAGAAGGTCATCAAAGAGCTGAAGAAATATAATTTCTCAGACCCCGGAATAATAGAAAACGTATGGATTTCGTGGCAGTCGAAGGGGGAGGCCACAAGACCGAGAACTCATCTTGGACACACCGGATTTTTAACCTTTGCAAGGAAAGTAGGTCCTTAAGGGGCTCGTAGTCTAGCTTGGTAGGATTGGAGGTTCGGGACCTTCAGACCTGCGTTCAAATCGCAGCGAGCCCACCAATTATCTATATTTCTTCAAAAGCTCATTCAACTTTCCAATAAGCGGCTTTCTCCAGTCCTTGTACAACTGGGTCTTAATCAAGGCAACAAGCTTTCTATCGCTTTCTGAAAGCCTTTTCCTTTGAAGCGTATTACATCTCTTCAGTATTTCATGATCTCTCTTCTCTGTCAGCAAATATTTTTTCAATCAATCACAACGCTCTTGATTGTAACAAACTCAAGAAGTCCATACCGCGACAGTTCTCTGCCTATCCCGCTCTTCTTCATGCCGCCGAAAGGAAGCCTTGGATCAGACTTGACAACTCCGTTAATTGCAACCATTCCAGCCTGGAGCTGCTTGGCAATCTCCTTTCCCTTGCTCCTGTTCTTGGTCCAAACAGAGGCAGCGAGACCGAACTCTGTACCGTTCGCAACTTTGATTGCCTCAGACTCGTCATTGACAACAATTATAGGCGCAACAGGTCCGAAGGTCTCTTCCCTGCAGACAGCCATGTTTGTCTTTGCATTCACAAGGACCGTAGGCTCATAGAAGAATCCCTTGCCCTTTGCGGGCTTCCCTCCAACAAGAGCCTTTGCGCCCTGTCTGACAGAACTCTTTACCTGCTCATCAATAGCGTCGAGCTGGCTCTCCCTGGAAAGAGGGCCTATATGGGTCTTCGGATCCATCGGATCCCCGACCTTCAGCCCCTTCACCCCAGCGACAAACCTGTCAATGAACTGGTTCGCTATGCCTTTCGTAACGATTATCCTCTTTGTT
>DATDXV010000026.1:0-27844 GCA_035289205.1 archaeon | reverse complement strand
ATCTTCGACTGGCACAAGCGCAAAGATAACCGGCACATCCTTGACAGATGTAGTGGTAAGTTAAAAACCCTAATAAAAAGGGGAGGGGGCTAAAAACCCTTCTCCTTTATTTTATTTTTTTGCAAAAATGATTGTTATGATACACACAAAGATACAGCAAAGGATTTTGCCTTTAGCGCTAATTCTAGTAATTCTATCCTCCGCTTGCATCAATAACCCCACCCAGAAGTACTATGCTGGGGATGTGAGGAATTTCAGAGCGGATCTCATCATAGCAGAGAGAACGCCAGTCTATCCAAATGAAGACGCTCTCACAAAACTTTTGTTGAGGGAGGACATAGTCAGGATATGGATCGGCTACTATCCCGAGGAGGGAAGGGACGCTTACTATGCGGCTGCGTCATTCGAACTTGCCAATAAGCTAGTGATAATAAACAGGGCGCATTTTCTGAGCTATCCTAGAATAGAACTGGCTCCCATCAACACAAGCGCGGATATAGACAGGTTCAGGGCGCCGGCAGAGCCCCTTATACTCCTGCTGGGCGAGGGGAAGGCAAACAAGACAGCTGTCACAGTCGGAGACAATATAGTCTACGTGGAGGGTGAAAGCTTTAAGGAGGTAGGCAGAACGTATACTGACCTGGACCTGGCCGTGGATAAGCTCCTGCTGGTGCTTATGAAGGAGGATTTTAATACTAGCTAGGACAAAGAATAAAGTGATATTATGCTTATAGGTACCCAGTTTTATTCGCCGCTCCTGAGCATACTGCTGTTCGTGTTATTCGTATCGCTCTTCTGGCTAGGGGTATATGTTTTCAACAGGAGGTATATACTGAGCAATTCCTCCGGATATGAATACTTCCCAAGACTGAGCGTTGTCGTTCCAGCCTATAATGAATCGGGAAGGATAGGGAACTTGCTGGATTCGCTTATGCAGGCAAGATACCCGAGGAAGAAGCTGGAGATTATTGTTGTCAATGATGGCTCCACAGATGAGACTGCTTCTGTTGTAAAGAAGTATCCTGTAAAGCTGATAAGCCACGGCAAGAACCAGGGGAAGATAGATGCTCTAAATGCAGGCGTCAAGGCTGCGAAAGGGGAGATCGTGGTAACGCTTGACTCTGATGTAGAGGTTCTCCCGCATACTTTGACAATGCTTGTCCAGAAGTTCAAGGACAAAAGAATCGGGGCTGTTGCAGGCTCATACAAGGCAAAAAAGATGCATTCCAAGAATAATATTTTCAGCTATCTTTTGGAAAAGCTCCAGTCCATAGAGTATTCCAGCTTCGCCCTGATTAGGAAGCAGCAGGAGATCTTCGGGTCCATTCTTGTTGTGCCTGGCGCAATAGCTGCCTACAGGAGGAGCGCTCTGCAGGCCGTAGGATATTTTGATAATGATACAATCATAGAGGACTATGACATGACCATAAAGCTGCATAAGGCCGGCTATAAGATTGCTTCCGAGAGAAGCGCCCTTGCCTATGTGGTTGCGCCGCAGAAGCTGGCATCATTGATAAGGGAAAGGATGAGATGGTACAGGGGCGGACTGCAGGTCATGAAAAAACATTCTGATGTGTTCATGGGAAAGCTCGGAGTTGTCTCCGCGCTATGGATAATAGAGAGCATAAGCATAGTGCTGCAGTTCATCCTTCTCTACATAATATCTCTTGAGATTTATGCAAAGCTGGCAACCATGTCAGTCATAGATATCCTCAGCATATTTTCCTTGCAAAGCCTGTTCGATCCCATTGTAATAGTGGCATTCGCCCTGTTCTTCACAGGACTTGCGAATACTATATTCTCACTTAGATTCCTCGAAGAGGGAGGGGTGAAGATATTGCTCTATCCGCTTATGGCTGTTTACACATCTGTGCTGCTCTATGTCTTCACAAAGGCTTTGGTACAGGAGATAAGGGGGACAGATCCTAAGTGGATAAAGGCTGAGATTTGATAATTTCTTTTACTAGCTCCGTTGCATACGCTCCGGGAGGCAGCTCAAACGCTACTGCTACCTTCAACTTTCCGCTATTAAGCTCGTCTTCTCCAATCTGAAGAATCCCAAGCCCCTTTGGTATAAGGAAAAGCTCTCTCCTCCCTCCGGTGCATCTTAACTCTGGCATGGAAGGCATGCAGAAACTCTCAATGCTGATCTCCTCCTCTTCCATGGCCTTCCTTATCTCTTCTCCCATCTGGTCGTCAGAAATCTTATCGCCGCACCCCACTAGCGGTATTGTCATTTGCTCCCCCTTTTCTGCAAACACCTTTGCAACCCTGTTCCATATCCTTGCCTGGACAGCGTTAAGGAACATCTTCCTAAGCCTCTTCGGAAGGGTTCTTAGGGATCCAGCATAGTCGTTCGGGTATTTTGCCAGGTATTCCATGACTGTTCTTTCATATCTTAGTCTCTGCGGAAAGAGCTTCAACGCTTCCGCAAATCCCTCCTTGTTCCAGTGCTCCGCCAGGTATTTTCTCGCGCTCTTGGCGTCCTCCTGTTCCTTTTCAAAGATCATTGCAAGGTAGGTCTTCACTGCGGGCTGGAAAGTTCCCTTGAGCATCTCTTTCCCAACCAGGTGCGTTATCTCCCTTATCTCCCCGAAACGCTGCGGTCCAAAGTAGTTTGGTATGCCCTTCTCAAGCTCGGAGAATATTTTTGACAGCCTTTCTTCTATCTCTTCTTTCTTAAGAGAAATGTCCCGCACTGTTATCTTGAATCTGTTCCCGCTCAGCTTTCCCAAGGTTATTCTCTCCGCGGACCCTTCCGCCCCATAGACTTTCATGTTTCTGAACTTTAGGTTGTTCATCCTCTCCGGATCTATCCTCCAGACAGAAACCCTCTGCTTTGTAAATGCCCTTTTGTCCTTCGTCCCGGCAATGCCGAATCTTGCCTTGCTGACATGAAGCCTGTTCGCAAGGAGGTCTATTGCCTCGTTCGCATCAATGTTGATTTTTTCGAGCCAGAATACCGTGTATTCGTCTCCTGGCGGCATCTCCGCAGCTATCTCCTCCACAACGAAATCCTCAGCGTGCTGCTTTATCCTCCCTCCGATTCCCGGAGACTTTGTAAAGAAATCCATAGGAAGATAATTTCCCACATAGCTTTATATAGAATCCAGAAAAATTACTATTTAGTGAACCGTATGGGTGGACTACTTCACACAAATTATAAAGAAGAATTCATCCAGATTTACCTTTAATTTAGACAAGAGGGGCAGAGCTCTAATTTCTTCCGATGTCAGAAAAAATATAGGGATTGGGTATAACTCCCCAGTTCTTATTAGAATAGGTTCTGAGGCGTTTAATGTCGTTTTAGACGAAAGAGGAAGGTTTGTTATACCTTCCAAAGTCAGAAAACTGCTCAATACCAATTCAGGGTACGTTTATAGAAATGGTCGCGATGGTGTAAGAGCTAACATGGTAACCTGTGGAGTTACTGTTCCGAGTGCGAATCTCGGTCGCGACCCTAATTCTGGAGGTTATGAAGATGTTTATTATGAGAACCAACAAAGCTGAAGTGGTCATCAGGAAATACAAAGAAGGGGACCTGGATCCTGTAATAGAACTCTACAGGGAGATATTTGCAGAAGAACCATGGAATGAGAAATGGAGCTATGAGGCAGCAAAATCAGAGATCAAAGACTTCCTTAAGCAAGAAAATATAGTATTCTTAATAGCCCAATGCGATAACGAAATAATTGGCTTCAGGATTGCATTTGATATGAAACCAGAGAATTTTCCCTTTTTAAAGGGGCTTGTAAAGGATAAGGAGGCTATGTATGGGAAAGAACTTGCTGTTAAGAAAGATTATAGAAACCTCGGTATAGGAACTAACATGGTTTTACAATCTTTTGAGATAGCGAGAGAGCTTGGTTATAAGAAGTTCTTGGGCAGAACATATCTAAAAAGCAAAATGGTTCCTGTTTACAGTAGGTTGGGTTACATAAATACAGGAATAACTGATCCAAATTATCCCGATAGAGTTTACTTCATAAGATATATATGATAAGTGGAGAAACTATAACAGGTTGTTTGCATGACTTTTCAGACGCCCAAGGGAACTCGAGATTGGCCTCCCGAAGAGATGAGAAAGCTCCAGTTCGTAACAGACACATTAAGGAGGGTTTTTGAGAAATACGGCTTCCAGTCTATCGATACTCCTGCCTTTGAGAGCTTCGATGTCCTTGCGGCGAAAGGCGGAGCTGGCGAGGCAATCAAGGAAGAGATATACTACTTCAAGGACAAGTCTGACAGGGAGATTGGATTAAGATTCGATCTGACTGTGCCTCTTGCCCGTTTCATAATAAATAATCCTAACATTCCCAAGCCGTTCAAGAGGTATGCCATAGGTAAGGCATGGAGGTATGATAATCCTCAGGCACAGAGATATAGGGAGTTCTGGATGGCTGACGTGGACATTGTAGGGTCGAATTCATTGATGGCTGATGCTGAATGCCTCTCTGTTGCTGTTGAATGCATGAGGTCTTTGGGCTTCAAGAAATTCTACATAAGAGTAAACAACAGGAAGTTCCTGGAGAGTCTTTTCATGGCAAAAGGCATACAGAAAGACAGAATTGTAGATCTCTTTAGAACCATAGACAAGCTAGACAAACTTGGCGAGGAGGGTGTCCTCAAGGAGCTTTCAGAAAAGGGGTTTGATGGGAAGAACATAATAACGCTCATAAACGGGGGATACAAAAAGGAGTATTCAAAAGTTGAGGGGGCTCTTGAACTGGAAGAGCTAATGAAACTGGCAAAGGTTGTTGGCATTGGAAAAAACCTTAAGATTGATCTTTCGCTTGTCAGAGGATTGGAGTACTATACAGGTCCGGTCTTCGAGGTGTTTGCTGGCGGAACTGTAAGCTGCGGAGGCGGGGGAAGATATGACAGGCTCATTAAGAACTTGGGCGGTCCTGATCTTCCCGCAACAGGGATCTCCTTCGGACTGGACCGTTTGGTAAACATAATGACAGACAGCAAGATGTTCAGATTAAACCCAAAGACAATATGCATGGTTGCCCCTGTCAATGACAGGTCAAGAAAAGAAGCCCTGAAGATAGTTAATGCTCTTAGAGATGAAGGTGTTAATTGCGATTCTGATGTTTCTGGGAAGAAGTTGGGAAAGCTGCTCGAGTACGCATCATCGCTTTCAATACCCTATGCGATAATAGTGGGGGAAAAGGAATTGAAGAAGAAAGCTGTTGTATTGAGGAATATGAAAAACGGAAAGGAAAGGACTGTTAAAATAAAGGACTTGGCTGGAATGCTAAACAGCGGTGATTCTTAAGACTACTCTGTCTGCTGTAAGCTCCTCGCGCTTTATGTCTATGAATTTTCCAACCTGTTCGACGTCTGACTTGAACTCGACAAAAAGGCTGAGCACGCGGAAGTTTACTGGGTTGGAGAATACAATGTCGCTCACCTTGCTGTCATCCTTGTCATAAACCGCCCCGGACAGATCGCCCAGTATCTTGACATCCTTTGGCCATGTCCACAGGATCTGATACTTTCTGTGATTTGCACTCGCTTCGCACTTTGTTTGTATATGCTTCACAGGATCGACTTCGACCCATTCGCTCTGGCTGCATATGTTTACCTCGCTCTCTATTGTGAAATATATCCCCTCTTCAAGCGCGGAAACATAGCCCTTTGAAGAAGTAAAGCTGCATCTGTTGCTTGAGCCTGTCCTGGCTGTTTCGACAAGTTTCTCTCCGCAGAGCTCAAATTGCCCCCTGATAGACTGAATCTCAGAGAGCTCCGTGGTCTGCTGTATGTTGCTGGTAACATAAGGGATGGCAGCAGCTGTCACACCGGTCAAGATAACTAAGATCAAAACTGCTTCAACAGACCCGATGCCCTTCATGAGATAGAATAGTCTAAATTAGCTATTTATAGCTTCATTGCTCTCAGTAGGCTGCCACAAGTTTTTGATCGTCAATGACGAGTCCGCATTTCCCGCAGCTTACCTCGCTCATGCTGAATGCCATCTTTCCAGATCCGCACTCAGGACATTTCATTTGCATAAAATTCTTTTCTTTTTGACTTATTTAAGCATTGTGAAACTCTGGAACATGAGTTAAAATATATTTATCAATTCATAACGAGTTAAAAATAATCTTTCCTAGAAATAGTTTAAATACTCTAGAACACTACTTGGGCTCTATGAGGAAGAACATCAGAAAGCCTCAAGATATCAGTAAAAAACTTACAAAAGTTGTTATCGATACGTCCGCTCTCATCCACGGCAGCGTATCTAAAATGGTCGAGGACGGGGATTTGGACGGGGCAGAGATAATAGTTCCTGAGATGGTTATAGGCGAATTGCAGGGCCAGGTTGCAAGGATGCGTGAAAGCGGGTTTCTTGGATTGGAAGAGCTTAAGAAGATCAGAGAAGCCGCGGAAAAGCATAAGATAAAGATGAAGGAGATGGGTGAAAGACCGAGCTATGAGGACATACTTCTTGCGAAATCCGGAAGGATAGACGCTCTAATCCAGGACATTGCCAGGAAGAATAATGCGGTCCTGATAACGGCAGATCTTCCCCAGGCGCTTGTCTCGGAGGCGATAGGGATTCCTGTCAAATACTTTGAGTCATGGGAGAGGAAGAAGAGGATCAAGGTCGAGGAGATTCTGACTGAGGATACTATGTCCCTTCATCTAAAGGAGGGTGCTATTTCATTCGCGAAGAGAGGCAAGCCTGGAAGCGTCAGGCTGGTTCCTCTTTCCAAAGAGCCCCTTAGCGCAGAGGAGCTTGAGTCTATAGCAAGCGAGATACTTGACGCTGCAAGATATGAAGAGGATAGCTTCCTGGAAATAAACGAGCATAGCGCTTCTGTTGTGCAGCTGAAGAACATGCGAATTGCGATTGCAAGGCCTCCGTTCTCTGATGGCTTGGAGATAACGGTTGTCAGGCCTGTAACAAAGCTTGCATTTGAGGATTATCATGTCTCTCCCAAGCTTAATGGGCGTTTGATGGACAAGGCAGAAGGAGTTCTTATTGCGGGTCCGCCTGGCTCAGGAAAGAGCACATTCGCTGCGAGCCTGGCTGAATTCTATCTGAAGAACAAGGAGGCCATAATTAAAACATTTGAACAGCCAAGGGATCTGCAGCTTCCTCCGGAAGTTACCCAGTATGGTCCTCTTGACGGATCGTTCGTAAAAAGCTCTGACATACTCTTGCTGGTAAGGCCGGATTATGTATTTTTTGATGAGCTTAGAAAGACCAAGGATTTCGAAATATTCTCAGACATGCGTCTCGCCGGAATCGGGATGATTGGAGTTGTTCATGCATCTGATCCTGTTGATGCTATACAGAGGTTCTTGGGAAGGGTTGAATTGGGTGTCATCCCCCATGTAATTGATACAATAGTTTTCATCAGGGCAGGAATGGTGGGGAAGGTTCTCGCCCTCACATTGACTGTTAGAACGCCTTCCGGAATGACCGAGGCAGATTTGGCAAGACCTGTTGTTGAGGTCAGGGATTTTGAAACAGGAAAGTTGGAATACGAGATCTATAGTTATGGGGATCAGACTGTTGTCATTCCGATATCAAAGGAGAGGAAGCCTGCCCTGCAGAAACTGGCGGGTGAAAAGATAAAAGAAGAGGTAAGAAAATTTGATCCAAGGGCGGAAATAGATTTTGTTTCTGATAACAGGGTTGCTGTCAAGCTTAGGAATGATGTAATACCCAGATTCATAGGCAAGGAGGGGAAGACCGTGCATGCCCTTGAGGAGAAACTTGGCATCTCCATAGATGTAGAGCCTGCCGTCAATTCCATGGGCAAGGAGATAAAGTTTGACGCAGGCGAGACCGGGGGTTATGTTGTCCTGACCTTTGACAAGAAGGCATTCGGCAAAGGCGCTAATGTTTTCATTGATTCTGTCTATCTCTTCACGGCCACCATAGGGAGGAGCGGGGATATCAAGGTAAGCAAGCATTCAGACATAGGAAAGGCCCTGATAGCAGCAGTGGCTTCTAGGAAAGAAATCAAGGTTTTCATCTAGACATTTATAAGACTTGGAATTACAACTAATTCTTGTGCGCCTGTAGCTCAGGTTGGATTAGAGCGCTTGCCTCCTAAGCAAGAGGTCGGGGGTTCAAATCCCCTCAGGCGCGCCATTACTTTTAAGTACTATTGCGATGAAGAGTAGTCATGCGAAAGAAAAAATATCCAAACGAACTGTTCCTTCTCCTGATTGTTATTGCCGCAATAGGAGCTGTTGCACTATCAAATGCATTTGATTACAACCCGATGGAATATGTCAAGGCAGACAAGATCCAGATAGTTGATAGCAATGTTGTAATAGGCAACGGCTGCACAGCCATAATTGCCACTACAACGCCAGAAAGGGCAAAGGCTATACAGCTGGGTATTGATGGAACAATTGAAGATAGACCTACTATCTATGACTCAACATTATCCATGATGAAGACATACAACATAACTGTAGAGAAGCTCCTGCTTAACAGGAAAGATGAGACATTCTATTATTCCGATCTATACTTGACTGACGGGCTGAAAAACCTGAAGCTGGACATCCTGCCTTCCGACGGAATAGCGCTTGCGCTGAGAGCAGAGGCGGACGTAATGGTAAACAAGACGCTTCTCGAGGAAGAAGGAGAGAACATCTGCTAAAGGCTTACAGTCAGCCAGTCCCTGATTCCCAACGCCAGTCCGAGAATAAGGATGACTATCTTCAGGAGATTCTTCATCCTCTCATCCTGCGTTTCTTTGTCTATGAGGTAGAGAACAGGCAGGACAACTACAAGCTTCATCAGGAACAAAGTCCATGTCCCCCATCCGGCTATCAAGAAGCTTCCTAAGACATGCTGTTCATAGTATCCGAAGAACGTTATCGCAACATAGCTTGCGCTTGCGTCAAGCATATGAGCAGCGGTTATCAGGGCGTTCTCTAAGCTGACAAGCTTTGGCTTCAATCTATGGACCAACAAAAGAAGACCTGCCCACATCCCAGCTATCAGGGCTATCAGAATGAAAGCAGGAGAATTGCCTATGGATGTCAGCGATGCATTGTATAGAAGGAGCAATACTCCTATTCCTCCCATGAATTTTTCATATTCGATCCCGAATCTCTTCTGCAGGAACAAGCCTAAGAGCAGGGAGCCAAGCGCTGCTGCGAATATCATGAAGTATATCGGGGGGGAGCACCACCACCAGCCCTGGTAAAGCTGATGATCTCTCAAAGCGCGTGTCCATCCTCCATAAATTATGAACGGCAGAAGACCGATCACAAGCCTTCTATCGAATCTCACATTAAGCCTGATTAGAAGCTTGTAAACTCCATAGACCGCAGCTACAAGGATCAGGCCATATGTTATTGTTGCCTCTAGCGTATAATAGCTGCAAAGCGGCGCTATGAACTTCTCTTCTATGAATCCCATAATTTCACAATAATTTTAATTTTCCCGTTACCTTGTCAATCTTCCTGTCATCGGCGGGACCTATGCCTAAGGCGGTAAGGGTGGGCTTCTTCAATTGGGTTAGCCCGGCATCTTTAATCAGGACTGCAGCAAGCTTCTCAGCCTTCGCCTTCTTATGAAGATCTGTCAATTCCTTCTCGCTAGCGACCTTCAGAACAATCTTCTTCATGCCAGACTCGATCCATTCCTTTCTGGCTTCCTCATGAACTTCCAGCATCGCGGAAACAGAGGCATGGGCGCATTGGGCCCCGATCTTTCCCGCGCCCATCTTCAAGTCCTTTCTGACCACAATAGCCTGCTTCATGAGAGAGATATCAGATTATATATATATAAAAGGAAATGATATTATCTTCCATGAAGATGCATGGAATTGTGTTCCTATCAGCCTTTTTCGCTATCCTTTTCTCTGCAGCTGCATTTGCTGCGGCATGCACAGATTCTGATAATGGCATAAACTATGCTGTCAAGGGAACGACAACAGGAGTTCAAGACCAAACAACTGGTCAGATAGTTACTGTTACGGATATGTGCGGTGGAGACTGGAATAACGAGTTTTATTGCGGAACATGGGGCAGCATAAAGGATTTGATAGTTCAGACTTCTAACAAGTGCTCTTATGGATGTCAGGATGGCGTATGCCTACGAAATCCTGCTACAGGAAAGATGTTCAGAGACATCACAAACTGCATAGATAGCGATGGGGAGGGTAACTTCAAGGAGAAGGGATATATTCAGCTTTCTTACGACGATGGAACAGGAGAAAAGCTTGACGACTATTGCGGCTTTTCGAGCGGCGGCGGCTCTTACGGCGTTTTAGACTATTTCTGCGGTCAAGTTTATTATTTCAATGAAGAGACGCAGAAGCAGGAAGATAGAATGGTATGGCACTATTGGTCAGTTCTCAAGCCAGGCAAATGCAAAGACGGTCTTCTTACAGAGGAGAACTTTGAGTTGGAGAACGTATCCATAAGCCAGGATTCTATAAAGGTATCAGGCAATGAGGTTTCAATATCAGTTCCTACGCAAGCTGTTCCGCAAGGTATTGTTATAAAGGAAAATCTCCTAACCAAGAACGAAATTCAGGTAGTGGCTGAGGAAGTTGCATTCAAAACAAGGGAAAAGATTACCATAACTCAGACTGAAATAAAGGTTGCAGAGATTCCCATAAGACTGCCGAACGAGGTTGCTGAGGCTGTAAAGAATATAAAGATAGAAGAGATGGAGTTGAAGAAGGTTGAGGGAATACTGCAATATGAAATAGATGGAACTAAAGATGCAAGATTCTTATGGATAATCCCTGTTGAATTGGATGCAACAGTTCAGGTGGATGCTGCAAGCGGCAATGTGATCAAAGAAGAAGTGCAGAGACCTTGGTGGTTTGTAGGGTCCTAAATCAGAGATCTTGCCAGAAAAACAAGAACAGCTGTTTTGATTATCCTGCTTAAAATTACCAGCAAAAAGAATTTTTTCAGCTCCATCCTTAGAGCTCCTGCTACTATTGTCATTGGGTCCCCTATGAAAGGTATCCAAGGCGCTACCAGTAAAACAAGAGGTCCCCATCTCCCGAAAACTTTCTGCGCTTTCTTCTCAGCCTTTGCATCCCTCTTCACAAGGAACCCATGCACACCTTTCAGCCCTATGAAATAATTTATTGCAGATCCCAGGACCCCTCCCGCAACAGCAACAATAAAGACCATGCCTGGATTAAGAAATATCGCTGCGGCAAGAATCTGGGGCTCCGAGGGAAATGGAAAAATAGAGGCGGACAGGGCGGTTATTATGAATAGTCCCAACAAACCAAGGTCGGAAACAATCTCGCCTAAAGCCAAGCTATCACCAACGGCACCAAGCTGCCGAGTATGGCTCCAGCAGTTATTTGCGCCTTGTTATGCATCCTCATCTTGAGCCTGCTATATGCAATCAGCAGAGCTATTGGGTACAATGCGACAAATCCCGGATTCACATACAAAATAAGCAGCACTGTCGCGCAGGTGAAGCCTGATAGATGGTAGCTTATCTTCCATTTCAGGTTTATGATAAAGCAGAGCAATGTCATTGTGAAGAATGAAACAGCCAGCGAATGCAGGATGCCCGGGGGGTCAATGGCTATGAAAATGGCCTGCGGTATCATTGTTGTCACATAGAAAACCCTCCTCTTGATCCTGTCGGCAACATCAACATACTTCACGTATCCAAGAAGCCATCCATACACGATTGATATGCCAGGTATCACGCTCATCATGGAGATGTAGATCATCATGTCTGCCAAGCTCAACCCCTGGAAGAGCGTCAGAAAGATGGCAATATAGCTGGTGACAGCGAAGGGTGAAAATACGGCTGATACAAGCCTCGGAACTGGATCCTTTATTCTTACCATGGCACCCTCTTCAGTTTTAATGTATAACTTACTATGTTTGCAAACCTATGAGCAAGAATTGTTATGGCGAACATAAATATCAGCGTTATGAGGGTGTAATCCACCATAAGGGATGAGAAGAGTATTGCGCCTGCTATAAAGTTTATCTTGTCAATCATCCACTTTTCGCCTCTCTTCATTCCGAATCTTCTTTTCACAAAGCTTCCCGCAAGATCCCCCATCATTGCCCCCAAGGAGATCAGAAAGGCAAGACTCAGGCTCATCTGCGGAATCTCTACAGCATACAGCTGCAGGTAGTTCTGGACAATCGGGTAAAAATACCACTGTATCGAGCCGTAGAAAATGCCTGCCAAGATTCCTATGGAAAATCCCTCTACGGTTTTCCCGTCCCCGAAGATCCTGTTCCCGTCCATGAACTTCCTTCCCCCGTCTATGGGATGCTTCCCGCCTGCCAGTGTGGGGAAAGCGTTTGCAGCATAGGCTGGTATCAGGATCCAGATGGCTTTTATTATTTCGGCTAGGATCCCGTCCATCTCAAAACCTCTTCTTTATCTTAAAGGTGCTTGCCATCAGCAGCGCAGACATTATTGCAAGCAAGAAAACAGCGAACCCCTCCAAGCCCGAAAGATAGGCTGCCACAAAGATCAGAGCATTGAATGGGATTGGCATCCCAAGATAGTCCTTTATTTTCAGGGTATTGTATCTTGCAAGCCTGAATATCCCGGCTGACAGGATTAGAAGCGCTCCCACCAAACCCAGCAGGTCATTGGCTGTTAGTTGCCATGCCATCAGGGCAGGTGCAACCCCGAAGCTTACTATGTCTGAAAGCGAATCAATGTTCTTCCCGAAATCCCCTGCTGTCCCAGTTTTTCTGGCAACCTTCCCATCCAGGAAGTCCAGCAAAACAGCCAGGAGAATCAGTAAGGAGGCTGCTAGCAGGTTTGAAAAGTACAGTTCTATTATTGCCAGAAGACCAAAGCTCGCCCCGCTCAATGAAAGGCTGTTTGCAAGGCTCAGATATCTCTTTTCCATGCAAATACATCTGTCTAGGTGATTTTAAAGCCTTTAGTTGAAGAGAATCTTGGCGAATTTCTGGGAAAGCCTGTCCTGCTTCCTTCCATAGCTCCTGTAACCCAGCCTTCTGGTCCTATGCCCATGGTCCAAGCCTATGTAATGCAAAAGCTCATGCGACAGAACCTCGCTGAATTTGGCGGTTTTTAGGCTAGGATTGATCGTGATCTTGTTTGGGGTGTCAAAATAGCCTTCTTTTGCCTTCTCAGATAGGGCTATCTCTACGTGTGGGAACATCCTTTTGACCTTGCGAACCATAGCGGTTTTATTCATAGAAATCAGCCCCTAATACTCTAACCGCATGCGGAGTATAAAAAGATTCTCTCTAAAATGCCTATATTATATGCCACTTCGGAAGGCTGCTGGCTCGATCTTGAGTATCTTGATCTTGAATACGAGCGTCTTCCCAGCTAGGGGGTGGCTTCCGGATATGCCATAGCCTTCGTCTGGGGTGACATTGAAGGTCTTCTCCTCCCCCTCCTTCATGCCCAGGACAGCGTTGTCAAAGCCGACTATGACCTGTCCAGAGCCTACTGTGAAGGTAAACGGTACTTTGCCTATGGATGTGTCAATCAGGCTGCCTTCAACAAACAGGGAGTATTCAACTGTTATCTTGTCCCCGGCCGCTATAGCGGTTCCCCCGATGCATGCTGAGACAAGCAATATAGGTATTAGATAAAGAAGCTTCATGCTTCTATAGAGAATTTAGTACTTATAAACGTCTACTGCCCTTTGTAAACAACTTTATCCGTATCTTTGTCTCTAAGCTCTATTATCCCGACCTCAACGCGAATAGTGTGATGTTTGGTGTTCCTGCCGCTAGCATATCCTTCTGTGCTGTCTTCATACTTGTCTCTTGCTAGCTGTCTGCCAGTTCCAATGCCTTGTCAAAATCAGCGCTTTTCTCGCGGTTTCTTTGGAAATATAGGTCTTGTAGAAATGCTTGCATAATCATGAACCCCTATGCTTTCTTGCTGTTTCTCTAAGGCGTTCTATTTCCCTAACAGCCTCTTCTGGAGCGAATCTTTTTTCTAGAAGTTTCTCATAATAAGTAGATTCAATGCCTTTCAGTCCTGTAACATATGTTCTTCCGCCCTCGGTCTTTATTACGATCTTATCATTGTCTATAGGCATACTCTATCACCTACTTACCTCATAGCCGCCGTCAATGGGGATAGTTATACCCTCTTCCAAGTCTGCTGGGAATATGAGAAAGACAGTGGTTTCTTTAGGTTTCGTTATCTTATCAAGATAATCTGAGAAGTCCTCTTTATTAAGATTTGGGCTAATTTGTTTCAAATAGGCCATTGACTCGTTAATTGCCTCGCGAAATTTAAGATGGTCTTTGCACATTTTATTAAAATCAGTCTCATTATTGTGAATATCAACATCTTTCATATAAATCATTACTCTTAGGTAGTATATAAAGCTATCTGACCTCGAACCTCTTGAACTCACCCTTGGAATCCTCCCATTTCACTTCCACCCTCTCAACCCTCCCAGGGCCTCTGCCCATGGACTTTGCAAGCCTGTCCAGCCTGTCTATCGGGCCCTCTGCCACAGCTTCAACCCCATCCGCGGTGTTCCTGACCCAGCCTGTAAGGTTCAGCTCCTTGGATAAGAACACCACCCAGCTCCTGAAGCCTACCCCCTGCACTCTTCCATGAACGAAGAGATGAATCCTGTTGCTCATTTTATCACATGGTGCCCCCGGTGCGATTCGAACGCACATCAGCTCCTTCGCGGGGAGCTATCCTAAATCCGTTAGACGACGAGGGCGTTTTCTGCAATCTTTAAATAGCTTCCATGGTTTAAATCCAATACTATGGCTATAATGAGATGCTCAACTTGCAACGTCCAGCTGGTAGGACAGGAGGAGTTTGTAAGGTTCCAGTGTCCTGCTTGCTCTGAAAACGAAATAATAAGATGCGCGCGCTGCAGGAAGCAGTCTAATGCTTACAAATGCAAATGCGGATTTGAGGGACCTTAATGGGAAGTGTCGCTGTTTCCATGAAGATCTCTGCGGAATCAGCAGAGGTAGATTTAAATAAGGTGAAGGACGAAATAGCTAAAAGGGTCAAGGTGCAGGATTTTAAGCTCGAGCCTATTGCTTTTGGCTTGAAGTGCTTGAAGATTCTTGTTATCGTGCCTGACGAAAAAGGGGAGAATATAAGCGAGGAGATTAAGAGGATCAAGGGCGTTGGGGACGTTGAAGTTGAATCAGCAACTTTAGTTTGATGATCACCGAGAATTAAAAACATGGAGTTGATAGATATCGTAGAATTCGAAACAATGGGATCCAAGGAAATAAAATTTGGAAAAAACAAATTTTTGGAAGTTGCAAGGAAACGGGTCAAGACGGAAGAGGGGGAAAGCGAGATAATATCTCTTTCGAAAGGAACCTTTACGCCTTCTGGACAGAAGATGTTCAAGCAGGGGTTCGGTTTTCCAGCGGACAAAGAACTTGTAGATTCATTAGTAGAAGCATTGGGTTCTGTCTAAACGCGCTTTATGCCTTTGCAGATCTTGCATCCAGATCTGCCGTTGCAGGCAATGCAGACGGTAGCTCCGCATATACTGCAGGTCTGGGTGCCTATTTTTCCACAGGACTGGCATAAGCCTATTTTCATGCCTAATGTTTGCAGAACTATCTAATAAGGTTTTCTATGAGGGATATATTACTATCTTGTATTCCGTATAGATTTGCAGGGGTTCATATTCGTGTATCTTGTCCCCGAATTTGTCTCTTAGGTCTTCTAAAATCTCTCTGAATCGTTGCGTGCCCTTTACAACAAACTCCAGATGCATGTCATAATAACCCGCCTCTTCTAGAGCATACACGCAATTAGGATGCGTCTTGTAATACTGTATTATCTCCTTTACGATTTGAGGGTTCTTGGCAGAGATGAATAGATGAAAATAGTCGTAGCCTAGCTTTGCGAAGTTGATTCTAGGCTTATAGCCGAGTATGACACCTTCCTTTTCAAGACGCTTCAGCCTCTTCGCGGTGGCTTCCGGGGTCAGGTTGATTTTCTTTGAAAGATCTACAGTGCTCATACGAGAGTTAATTGATAGTTCCTTCAGTAGTGTTCGGTCCTTCTTGTCGAGATCTATTGAAGGTTCGTCTATAGTGAATTTAGTTTCGTAGATAAAGGCGCCCTTTGGATACAGATATTTTTCATTGAACTTTGTGACGGATGTGATTATCAGCATCTCCTTCTTAGAAAGATACTTGCCGTATTTGGCGTTTACGCGGCTGATTATGTCTGCCATGTCCCTGAAGTTCTCTAGGGAGAGTGTTGCTATCATGTTCCAGGTGCCGTCGCAGCTGCCTACCCATACAGTCCTTGGATCATCCCCTATGAACTTCCATAACTCCTGCTCCTTCTCCTTTCCTATGCTCTGGAACTTCAGAAGCAGCTTGCAAAGGATCTTCCCAGTCTTGCCTGTGTTTGGAAGGCAGTAGAATCCTGTTAATATTCCATCCTTCTGAAGCTTGTTTATCCTATAGTTAACTACGTCCTTGCTTGTTCTGGCAGCCTTTGCTATCTGCGTGTTAGAAAACCTGACGTTTTTGTCTAATTCTACTAGTATTTTACGGTCTATCTCATCCATATTTACTACAATACTAATTTGAAGCTTATAAATACTTCGTTTTGATGGAATTCTCTGCCAGAAGTTTTATCATTACACTAGTATAATTACTTATTAGTGATTAAATGGTTGACCAACACAAATACCTCAGTAATGGGGATTATGAGAAATTCCTAAGGAATATTCCAGAAGCATATCTAGAATTGTTTCACAAGGAAGAGGTATTCTTTAGGGATAACGTAAGGAGAGGAGCACATGTATTGGATCTAGGCTGTGGAGAGGCTAGAACTACTATACCGCTTGCTGTACATGTTGGTCCTGAAGGTAAAGTGATAGGAATAGACAATAACGAAAGAATGTGTAGGTTAGCAAAGAAGAAAACCGAGGTTCTAAAGAACGTAGAGATCTATAAATTAGATGTAAGAAATGTATACGATTTACCTAGATACGAGAAATTCAATAACATATTGTTTCCATTTGATCTTCTTGGATTAATACCGCCAGAAGAACAGGTAGATGTTCTTACAAGGGTCAAAGGCCTATTAGAGTTATACGGACATGGAAACATATTGGGCACAGTATTCTCAGAGAATGCTGCACCTTATCAGATGATAACATATCAGAGCATATGGCCACAAGGTGGCATTCGATCGGATAAAGATTTCGTTTATGTGGATTCAATAAACTACAAAGCAGAGAGATTCTCAAAAGATAAGCTAAAAAGAATATTAAAGAAGGCCGATCTGAAAGTAGAAATTAGAAATCTCACTAAAATGGCCTATTCATTTTCTGCCCGTCGATAAAGTTAAATCATAACCCAGCAATCCTTATCCATGGGAATTCAGTTCGGCGGATTGGTAAAGGGAAAAGAATTAGAGATTAAGGATCTTAGCGGAAAGAAGGTAGCAATCGATGCTTTCAACTGGATCTTCCAGTTCCTCTCAACAATACGCCAGCATGACACAGGGGAACCCCTCAAGGACTCGAAGGGAAGAATAACTTCTCACCTGTCAGGACTCTTCTACAGGAACTCGAACTTATTGCAGGCAGGAATAAGGCCAGTCTATGTCTTCGATGGACAAGCCCCGGCATTCAAGGCTGCCACGCAAGCCGAACGCAGAGCAGTGAGAGAGGAGGCGCATGCAAAATGGCAGGAAGCAAAGGCAGCTGGAGACATGGAAGCTGCATTAAAGGCAGCGAAGATGTCCTCTAGCTTGAACAGCGAGATGATTCAGCAGTCAAAGGATCTTCTGGATTATATGGGTATTCAGGTTGTTCAAGCCCCGAGCGAAGGCGAAGCTCAATGCGCTCAGATGTGCAGGCAGGGCGTTGTGCATTACAGTGCAAGTCAGGACTGGGACAGCATACTATTCGGTTCTCCTAGATTGGTGAGGAACCTGAACGTTACTGGTAGAAGGAAGATGCCTAAGCAGAATATCTACATGGAGGTGAAGCCTGAGATCATAGAGGCAAAAGCGGTTTTTGATGTGCTTGATGTCACAAGGGAGCAGCTAATAATTGTTGCCATGCTCATCGGAACAGACTTCAATCCAGGCGTGAAGGGTTACGGACCCAAGCGTGCCTTGGAACTTGTAAAGAAGGAAAAGACTCTGAAGAATGTTATCTCAGGTGTTCAGTGGATTGGACCGCCTGCTGAGGAGGTCTTTGGATTCTTCATGCATCCGCCTGCTGAGGAGGTCAAGATTGAACAGAAACAGATGCAACCAGAGAAATTAATGAAGATGATGGTTGATGAGCATGAGTTCTCGCAGGAACGTGTAGAGAAAGTAATCAAAGCACTTTCCCAGATAAAGCCTAAGAATAAAGGGCTCGGAAGTTTCATGTGATCCTGTGTTCAACTTCAAACAAGTTCCTGAGTTCAGAGACCTAGTAACATTCATACCTAACAAGCACGAGCCAATCCATGACTGGTATTACTACAAGGAAGGCTATGCAAAGCAGCTTGTTGATATCTTAATAGATAGATTCAAAATAAGCAGTCAGCATATTGTTCTGGATCCTTTCACAGGAGTTGGAACCACCCTTCTCGCATGCAAGCAACGCGGAATACAATCCATAGGATTTGATGTCTCGCCCCTCTGCACTTTCGTCTCAAGGGTCAAGACCTCTGATTATGAGATCAGCGAACTCAGCGAAGCTGTCATAGCAGCATTGAAATGGAAATTCAGAAAGCCCCTGCAAATTCCGCAGGACAAGTGGCTCAAGAGGGTCTTCTCCTCCTATGCATTGGAGGACATTGTCTTCTATAGGAACAACATCATGCAGCTTGAAAATGAGAAGCTAAGGAACTTCCTGATGCTCGGCCTGCTGGACAGCGCTATGCATTGTTCATATGCCTACAAGGACGGAGCGTTCGTGAAGATAATGAAAAGGCCAGTCGCTCCTGTTGGAAAGATCTTCAAGTACAAGATACGGAGGATGCTCAAGGAGCTGAGGGAAAACCAGCCTCCAGCTGTTGAAGCGAGGATAGAGAGCGGCGATGCAAGGGACCTGAAGCTTGAAGACGGGTCAGTTGATTTTGTCATCACCTCCCCGCCATATCTGAACAAGATAGAATACACGCAGATCTACAGGACAGAATACGCGCTGTTCTTCGATCTGCCAGAAACAAGACTGCGCTCCTTCATTGGAGAGAGTTTGGAGGAAACTCTGCAAGGCTTCGAATCCTTTCCTCCAGCGGCTCAAGCATACTTCAAGGACATGAAGAAAGTTTCGCAGGAGCTCTACAGGGTCTGCAAGCCAGGGGCGAAGCTTGCAGTTGTCATAGGAGGAGGCTGCTTCCCTGACCAGTCAATCAACGTTGACGAGCTCTTTGCAAAGCTCTCGGAAAATATAGGATTCAAGATAAATGATATACTGGTAGCAAGGAACAGCTGGTGCACAAGAGCGAAAACAATAAAGATAGGGCAGATAAGAGAGAGTATAGTGATAATGGAGAGATAGCATGTTCAAGAACAGAGTTGACGCAGGCAAGCGGCTTGCCAAGAAACTCGCTCATTTCAAGAACCCTGTAATACTTGGGGTGCCCAGAGGCGGAGTGGTAGTGGCTGCCACAGTTGCCAAGGAGCTGAAGGCAAAGCTGAGCGCTATAATTGTCAGGAAACTCCCGGCTCCAGACAACGAGGAGCTTGCTATCGGAGCTGTGGCAGAGGACGGGACAAGGATTCTGAACGCATTTCTGATAAGGCAGATTGATGTATCAAGGGATTATGTAGAGAAGGAGACAGAAGTGAAGATGAGGGAGATAAAGAAGAGAATGGAACTCTATGGAATCAAGACCCCCAGCCTAAGAGGCAGGACAGTGATAATAGTTGATGACGGGATGGCTACCGGTTCGACAATGCTCGCGGCTATTAAGTTTGTTCTGAAACACAATGCCAAGAGCGTTATAGTCGCTGTTCCTGTTGCTTCTGTCGACAGCATAAACTTTGTCAAGGATGAGGCAGAGGTAATTGTTCTTGAGATACCACTGGACTTCAGGGCAGTTGGGGAGTTCTACAAGGAGTTTGAGCAGGTAACTGATGAAGAAGTAAAGAAGCTTCTGAGTTAGGTTTATCTTATAGCTCTTCGCATATCAGTCATGCCGGATTTGCAGAAATTCATCCATGATATCAAAGCCTTGCATATTCAGGGTGCGAAGCAGATTGCTATAGAATCCCTGAAGTTTCTCAAGCTGTACTCAAAGGAGAAGGGATTCGGAAAGGATTTTGACAAGGCTATGAACCAGCTGGAGGGTGCAAGGCCCACTGCAGTGGTTTTGCACAACTGTTTGGAAATACTTAGAAAGGACAAGTCGCTAGCAACAATGACCAAGCTAATCAGCCAGCTAAACTCTGCGACAGAGAAAATTGCGGAAAGAGGATCAAGGGAAATAAAGAATGGTTCTGTAATAATGACGCACTGCCATTCCGGCGAGGCCCTGTCTGTAATAGAGCGTGCATGGAAGAGCGGAAAGAAGATCTCAGTTATAGCAACAGAAACCTCCCCAAGGGAGCAGGGCATTATAACAGCAAAGGAACTGGCTGCAGCAGGAATACCTGTCACGCTGATCACCGATGCGGCGGAAGGTTTCTTCATGCCGGAGGTCGACATGGTGATATTGGGTTCGGATGGGATGCGAAGGCAAGGCAACCTGAATAAAATAGGCTCGTATCCGCTTGCACTTCTTGCACGGCAGCACAAGAAGCCGTACTATGTTGTTGGAAGTACATTCAAGCTCGATAGGAGAAAGAAGTATGCGATAGAGGAGAGATCGACTTCTGAGGTTTATCCTGATTTGAAGGGGGTGAAAATACGCAACCCAAGCTTCGACCTTTGCCCGTGGCGTTTCGTATATCGCATTATTACCGAGAAAGGCATATTTACACCCGGCAACATAGTTAAGATGTTGAAGTGATATGGCAAGGACCTAAGAGAATGCAAACCTATAAATCCTCCCCCCCCCAACATACCTATGAAAAGAGCATTTGCATTGTCGATAGCACTATTATTCGCTTTGACGTTTAGCAATTCTGCTCTAGCACAAGTTTCTATTGTTCCGCAAGATGCCGAAAAGCAAATAAGCGATGGACCTGATCTAGTTATTTCTTCAATAAGAGTAGAGCCCACTACAGTATCCCACGGAAAGAATGTTAATTTATTTGTAGAGGTAAAAAACGTGGGTAGTAAGCCTACAACAGGTTTTTTTGAGTATTCCATATTCCCAGTGCGTTTCGACGACTCTGTGGACAGCATTAAATATGCTTCGAGTGAAATGTTGCCACCTAATCTCGATATATTTAATGGCATTATATTTGCTATATTTAATAGAACTCTGTCTGGATTAGCGCCAGGTTCATCTGAGGTTTACAAGTATACAATAGAGTTCACGAGAGCTGGAGAGCACAAAATAAGCATTAGGGCAGACAGTGGGAACATTATACGGGAGATTAATGAAAATAACAATGTGGCAGAAAAATCATTTACTGTTATTAAACCAGTCCCTACTTCAACACCGAATCTGATAGTCAGTGAAATTATTATTAACGAATCTAACAATTTTGATACTCGACAATTTGATGTAGACTTCCAAGCTAGTGTAGAAGTCATAAGTAGCTCTCCTACACCTATACCTGGCTTCTCAACAAGAATAGAAATCATACAACCTGGTGTGGAGGGCGGTCCAAGGACCATTATTAATGCTACTATGCAAAAGATTGGAATTGAAGGAAATAAACACATTTTTAACTATCATGCTGTGAATTTCCCAGCTGGCGAATTTAATATAATAGTTACGGCTGACTCTAACAACGCCGTGCAAGAGTCTGATGAAACTGATAACACTCTCCAAAGGATATTCCAGTATTTGGCACCGATTTTGGAAAGCGCAGTGGGTCCACCGCAACCTCTGGGCGATTTATCTGTTATCTCTGTTCCTAGTGGTGCAGAAGTCACTGTGGATACAGGTGTTAGAGGCACGACCCCAATCACAGTAACTAATCTATCTGGTGGCAGACATTTTGTAAGTGTTAACCTTGGCGTTAACCAATATTTCACTTACTATAAGTCGGTATGCATTGCAAATATGCAGACTTCACAATTAGCAGCGGTGCTAGTGCCAATCAATCATACCTTTAGCGGCACTGGAACTCTTGTTATAGATTCGGTACCGCAAGGAGCGGAAGTTTATATCGATAATAATTTCAACGGTACTACACCTCTAACCATTAGTGGACTGGATGCTCACGGCTACGCGGTCAAGATTTATGCTTCAGACCCGCTTTACTATGACTATCAAGAAGTCATACAGTTAGATGGCGGGCAAACAGTAAATCTCACAGCATACCTTTGCCAGTACCAATAGATATATAGCAGTAGTACGATATCGTTTCTATGGCAGGCTACGAGGATTTTGTTCACTTGGGATACAAACCTAAGAATGATCTCATAGTTTCTTTTAGAGTCAGAGTTCCAAGTTGGTCAGCTGCGAAAAGGGCTGTTGGTGCAGTAGCTTCAGAGAGCTCAGTCGGAACTTGGGCTGAATCTGTTGTTGGATTGAAGTACGCTCACGTTCAGAAGGTTGCAGCCAAGGTCTGCGAAATGAAAAAGCAAGGCAAGGACTACTGGATCAAGGTCGCATATCCTCAGGATCACTTTGAACTAGGAAACATGTCTCAGATTCTCGCTTCCATTGCAGGAAACGTTTTCGGCATGAAGGCAGTGGAAAGCCTCAGGTTGGAGGATATCCAATGGCCTAAAAAGATTATGAAGAGTTTTCCCGGACCGCAATTCGGGATAGATGGTGTGAGAAAGATTTTTAGAGTAAAGGACAGACCCCTGATGCTATCTGTAGCCAAGCCAAAGGTCGGCATGACAACCAACGAGCACTGCGAGATAGGGAGACAGATATGGATGGGAGGACTTGATCTGCTTAAAGACGACGAAAATCTGTCTAGTCAGTGGTTTAACCCGTTCAAGAGAAGGGTTGTAAAGGCATTGCAGATAAGGAACCAGATTGAGAAGAAGACAAAGGAGAGAAAGAGCTATCTGATTAATGTTACTCATTCTAACTACAGAGAGATGGAAAGGCGTGCGAGATTCGTCGCAAAGGAGGGAGGCGAGTATGCGATGATCGATATAGTCACGACAGGCTTCACAGGCCTTCACAGCCTCAGGGATCTGTGCGGCGATCTTGGACTTGCAATACATTGCCACAGGGCGTTTCATGGAGCATTCACAAGAAGTCCTATGCACGGTTTCTCAATGCTTGCATTGGGGGAAGTCGTCAGGCTCTTGGGTGGCGACCAACTGCATATTGGAACAGCAGGGGTGGGAAAGTTGGTAGGAACAAGGGAAGAGGTAATAGAGATAGAGAAGCATGTAGCGGAACCCCCTCATGACATTCATCAGAAAAGGAATCATCTGAAATTCAATAAGGTCAAGGCCAATCCAAAGATGCATACTCTAGACGAAGACTGGTTAGACATCAAACCCGTCTTCCCCGTAACCTCAGGCGGTCTGCATCCAGGGGTTATACCTGATGTCTGCGAGAGGCTAGGCAGCGATGTACTGCTGCAGATCGGGGGAGGAATACATGGTCATCCGAAGGGAAGCTATGCTGGAGCCGTTGCTATGCGTGCAGCAGTAGAAGCATACATGGATGGGCAGGATCTTGATGACAAGGCAAAAGCATGCAAGGAGCTGAGGCAAGCTTTGGAGAAGTGGGGGAGGAAGCATACAAAGTAGCTTTAAATCTGTTATTCTTGGATTGTTATTATGGTTTCCATACCAAAAGTAGAGCTTTCAAACAAAGACAAAATAGCTGTAGCAGGACTTGTAGTTTTTCTAGTATTCATGTATATCGTTATCAATCTGCCCAGGGGCGACTGTGAAGTTGCAAGGCCTGGATACAAGTGCGAATCTATAAAGAACGTAATGGTGGAAAACTGCAATTATTGGTCTGGATATTCCTGCGACACATCCAAGGATATCAGCTTGAAGCAGGTCGAGTGGTATATAGGCAATCTTTGCAACCTCCAGAACCAATACCATTCCTCAGGATTGGACTGCTCAAATCTTCAAAGGGCATGCAATCAGATCTCTTCCCAGAGCCTCTGCACAGCCTGAACACTCTGATTTATATTCAAACGCAGAATAAATTGAACAGGTATTCCTATGAAGTTGAAGGCAAAGCCGATCAGTTTCGATGCGGGCGGCAAGGGGATTGTAGTTCTTAATAAACACGATGCAGAAAGCATAGGAGCGCATGCTCTGGACAGGCTTGTCATTTCAAAGGGAAAAAGGAATACTATAGCAATTCTTGATGTGACGGAGAGGACTGTCTCTCCGGGAACATTCCTTGTCAATGAGGAGGTAGTTTCTTCTATAAACATTAATCCAAATGAATCGATAGACGTGTCACTGGCTCCGCCTCCAGAATCAATGCAATACATAAAGGACAAGATAGCTGGGAACGCGATAAATCATGAAAAGGCTGAAGCCATAATAAGGGATGTTGTTGAGAAACATCTTTCTGATATAGAACTGTCCGCTTTCGTGACAGCTCTAGACATAAGGGGTTTGAGCATAGATGAAGCTGCCGCACTGTCGCTGGCAATGATAGAGACAGGCAAGAGGCTGAAGATAAAAGGCAATCACATAATAGCAGACAAACACTCCGCAGGAGGGGTTCCAGGGGACAAGACCTCTATAATAGTTGTTCCGATCATAGCAGCCGGCGGACTGATAATACCGAAGACTTCCTCGCGTGCAATAACAAGTCCTGCCGGAACCGCTGACAGGATGGAAGTCCTGGCTCCAGTCAGCCATTCGATAGAAGAGATAGAGAAGATAGTCAACAAGGTAAAGGCATGCCTTGTTTGGGGCGGTGCTTTGGATCTGGCGCCCGCAGATGATGCATTCATAAAAATTGAATATCCAATAGGAATCGATCCCCTTCTGCTCCCATCAATAATGTCCAAGAAGAAAGCGGTGGGCGCAACGCATCTTGTTGTTGATCTTCCAACAGGAAGGGGTGCGAAGATCAAGACCATTGGTGAAGCTGATGCGCTTGCAGCAAAATTCATGGAGCTTGGGGACAGGTTGGGAATAAAGGTTTCTTGCGCTGTAACATTCGGCGAGCAACCTATTGGACATGGAATTGGTCCCGCGCTTGAGGCAAAGGAAGCGCTCATGACGTTTTCTGGCAAGGGTTCTCCAGAAGTCGAAGAGAAGGCTGTAGGCCTGGCCGCAATACTTTTCGAATCTGCTCTGAAAATAAAGAATGGAAAAGCTGTTGCAGAAAAGCTTTTGAAATCAGGGAAGGCGGAGAAGAAGCTAAGGGAAATAATAGCTGCTCAGGGAGGCAATGACAAGGTAAGGTCTGATGATATCGCTCTTGGCTCAAAAACAGCTGATGTCAAAGCGGAGAAAGACGGCATGGTGCTTTGGATGATGAACCAGGAGATTGCGCATGCCGCAAGGGAAGCAGGTGCGCCAAAGGACAAGGGAGCAGGGATGTGGATATACCACAAGCTGGGATCAAAGGTGAAGAAAGGAGACAAGCTCTGCACCATCTATTCCAACAATTCAGGAAGGCTTCAGTCAGCTTTGGATTCCTTTGAGAAATACAAGCCTATAATAATAGCGAAGGGTTACGAGGAGAAGATGATAATGGAGAAGATTATCGCAAGGAAGGTTCCTCACAGAAGGATCTTCGCATTAGAGCGATAGTTATGAAAAAAGTCATACTGGTCATAATGGACGGCCTCCCTGACGGTCCTGCAGGAAAGGACAGCCTCAAGGAAGCGGAGAAGTACTCCCTTAACTTTCTTGCCCAAAATGGATTCTGCGGAATAGTTACAAACAATCTTGACGAGCACCCTGATTCTGGCATTTCACACTTTGTTCTCTTTGGCTATGACAGATCAGAATATCCTGGCAGGGGTTTTTTGGAAGCTCTGGGAATCGGTCTGAAACCGATGCCTGAGACTGTTTATCTTCGTGCAAACTTCTCCACGGTAAAGGAGGAGCCTAGGAAAGACATCGTTCCTGAAAATCCCAAAACGCTTATGCCCCCAAGGCTTGTTGTCTTGGACAGGAGGTGCGGCAGGGATTATTCTGGCATAGTAGAGATGGCGGAATCCATAAAGGAGATGAACATAGATGGCGTTAAGGTAAGGTTCCATAAGTCACTGGGGCATAGGGGTGTTGTTACAATAAGCGCTGTTGGAGTTTCCCCTGCAGTCACGAACTCTGATCCTGGATTTGTCGGAAAGGATGTAATGGAAATAACTCCTATTGTTCCAGAGGCTGAGATGACGGCTTCTACGTTGAACAAATGGCAATACGAAACCTACAGAATATTGAGCAGGCATCCGCAGAACAGATACAGGAAAATTCCTGCAAACTTTGTCCTGCTAAGGGGGGCTAGCAGCTACAAGATCCTGAAGAGCTTCAAAGAAAAGCATGGCCTTAGGGGGGCTGTTGTTGCGGCATCTCCCGTCATAAAGGGCCTTGGCAGGGCTTTGGAGATGGATGTTATAGAGGTTTCTGGCGCTAATGGAACAACAAACACAAACCTAAGGGATAAGACGCTTGCCGCGCTTGAGGCGGTAAAGACGCATGACACTGTAATTCTGCATATCAAAGGAACTGATGTTGCTGCCCATGACAAAAGCTACTTTGCAAAGAGATCATTTATTGAAAGGGTAGACAGGGAGGTTTTCAGGAGGCTTCTCGAGTATGTGGACATAAACAATACTGTTATAGCTGTCACTTCCGATCATCCTACCTCTCCAATTGATGGAGAACACTACGGGGGAGATATGCCCTATCTTGTCTTCGGAAAGAACATAAAGTCAAACGGAGTAAAGAGTTTTGATATTGCATCATGCAATCTGGGGAGCAAGATAACAATAGACGAATTCATGGAACAGCTTACCAGGTTTCTATCCTAAGAGGCCGAGAAGCGGTATCAGAAGCGCGCCAGATATAACCGATGCAACAACCTTTATGTTAAACTGCTTATGTGATTCAGGGAGCATGTCGCTGGCTCCAACGTACAGGAATACCCCTGCTGCAAACGCAAGCATGACTTCAAAGTATGATGCAAGGAATGTTCTGAATAGCAATGCGCCAAGCGGTATTGATATTGTGAATATAAGAAGCGTGAATAGAATCTTTCTCGGTGTGAAGTATCGTTTTTTCATCATCATCGATATTGTAACAGATTGAACGCTTTCATGGATTGCGACTGCTGCGGTAACAATCAATCCTAGAAACGGGCTTGCCACGGTTGCTGTTGCTATTGCCATGCCGTCTATGAAATTGTCAATGCCAGTGCTCAGCATGGCTGCCCAGCTTGTCTCATGTATCTTGCATTCATATTCGCCGCATGCATGTATCATAAACAATTTCTCCATGAGGTAAAGGGAAAAGAAGCCTACTGCCACGAAGAGAAAGTTTCCGCCTATCTCAGGAAGCATTTCGAACAGTGCTGTGGATATTAGAACCCCGGATGCAAGGGCGATCCAGTATCTTATGTCGCTCTTGCCTCTATGCGAGAAGGCGAACAGCCCTGCTGCTAATATGATTATCGCCACTCCGCTTGCATAGACCAGTTCAAGCATAGAACTATTTGCCATTCCTCATTTAAAGGTTTCTATCACCCGAGTAAAGCTATTTATCCTATCATTGCGATAGCAAGGCATGGACAGCAAGAGGCATATAGTGAACATAAAGACACTTTTAGCGCTTAGGAAACATTCAAAAGGCATAAAAATGCTTCTTTTTGTCTATTCACCATATAGGAAACAATTAAAGTTAGCCTAGGAAACGGTTTCTCTATGTTTATATATACCATATAT
>DATDXV010000025.1:0-36757 GCA_035289205.1 archaeon | reverse complement strand
TACCTCGGAGAGAATTTCGACATACACTGCGGGGGCGTTGACCACATCAATGTGCATCATACAAACGAGATAGCACAGACAGAAGCAGCAACAGGAAAGACCTTTGTGAATTACTGGTTGCATGGGGGGTTCCTCACGTTCAAAGAGGAGAAGATGGCAAAGTCTCTGGGAAACATAATAACCCTCCAGACTCTGGTTGATCATGATTTGGATCCTCTTGCTTACAGGCATCTCTGCCTAACAACCCACTACAGATCGCAACTGATCTTTGATCTCGACGCTGTAAAATCCTCACAGAAGGCATTGGAAAGGCTCTATGATTTCGTTGAAAGGATAAGAAGGGCCGATGGCAAGTCCAGTCCTCATCTGAAGAAAATCATTAAGGAGTTCGAAAAGCAGTTTGACGATGCACTCAATGAAGATCTCAACATGCCAATGGCAATGTCTGCATTTTCTGATTTTATGAGAAACATAAATTCTGCGATAGATTCCGAACAATTAAGCAAGAAAGATGCAAAGGAAGTCCTGAAGACCCTGAAGGATGTAGACTCAGTTCTGGGATTGAAGCTTGTTGAACAGAAGAAAGAAAAAATACCTGAAAAGATAAAGAAGCTTGTTCATGAACGGGAGAAAGCAAGAAAGGCAAAGAAGTTCGATGCTGCTGATCATCTGCGAAAGAAGATCAAGGAATTTGGATGGCATGTTGAGGACACGCCTCAGGGACCTGTTGCAAAGAAGATTAAATCCTAAGCTTCTTCATCCTAGGACTCTCAACTTCGTCCCATATCTGCATGAGCCTGTTCAGCTTCTCAACCCTCTCGCCCCCTGCAACACCGCATTTGATCAGCTCAGAACCTATAGCAACAGAGAAATCTGAAATAAAACTATCAGAAGTCTCTCCAGACCTGTGAGAAACAACCCTTTTCATTCTTTTCAGCTTGGCAATCTCAGAAACTTCCATGGCCTTCGTCACAGTCCCGGCCTGGTCTATTTTTATTATGGCTCCGCCGCTCTCCCTTCTTGCCCTGGAAATCCGCTTAGGCTGCGTTGCATAAAGATCGTCCCCAACAATCCAAGCCTTTGTCTTTCTTGTCAGTTCATGAAACGATCCGAAGTCATTCTCATGGAACGGATCCTCCACGTAAACTAGCTTGTAGGTCTCTATCAGATGCCTTACAAACTCAATCTGGTCCTCCTGCCTTATCCTCTTGAAGTGGTGCCTGTAAACATATTTTCCCCCATAGTAAAGCTGTGACGCGGCGAAATCCACCCCTATGGACGCTCCATACTCCTTAGCTACCCTGGACAAAAGCTCCAGGACCTTCAAATCATCCATTTTAGCTATCCATGCCCCCTCGTCATTCCTTCCAGCCACCCTTCCCTTGGAGCTCAGTATCTTCCCAACAATCCTCCATATGGAGAAGTTTGTTTCAATCGCCTCTTTGATTGTCCTTGCTCTCAGCGGTATGACAAGAAACTCCTGTATGGATGCATATCCTCCATGGACCCCGCCGCCAATCACGTTCCCAACAGGGAATGGAAACTGTTTCACAGTTCTGTTGAACTTGTAAACATCATTATTGAAAGAAGCCCTCCAGCAAGCCATTGAGACAGCTGTGGAGATGTTTGCGGAGAACTTCTCCAGGAAAATATCTACTCTGTCGTGGTCGTCCTCTCTTTTGCCTTTGAGAAAGCTCCTTATCTTATTGATCTGCTTGACAGATCTTTCAGCATCAACAATAGCTGTCTCGTATTTCCCTCTGGATTTCCCGGACGGAGCAGCTGCGGAAAAACTTCCTTTGTCTGTTACTACAGAAGCTCTTATTGTCTTCTCCCCGCGAGAATTGTAGATTGCTCTGGCAGACACGTCTTTTATCATGGAAATAATGCGCAAAGGTTGAATAAAAAGTTCTATGAGGACTCTTTCGCCAGGCTTTTCTTTATCTCCAGCGGGATCAAACCCTTCTCAAACTCCTGCTGCGCAATCTCTATCGGGTCCTTCAGGCTTGTTTCAACATAAATCGGCGCGCCTCTTGCTATCTGCAGGGCTCTGGCTCCAATAAGCCTTGCCTTTTCAAATCTTGTCATGCCATCGTTCTCAGTCATAATAATCATCCAATATACTTCAGATCCTCTGGCTTTTTGGTCTTCTGCAGCTGCTCAACGGCCTGCTTCTGTATGTCTTCAAGCTTTTTAAGGAACTCGTGCATCGCCTTGACCTTCTCATCAAGCTTCTCAAGGTCTATGTCAAGGTTTATCATCTTCTTCAGTATAATCAGCACCGCCTCCGCGGCCGTGGGATCGGTTATTATAGGCATTCCAGTTGTCTCACCCAGCAGGACAATCCCCTTCATGCCAGACTTCTTGCCCATCCCCACAATCAATCCGGCTGCGCCGACTATGGTGGCAACCTGGCCTATCACATTGAAATCAAGATCAAACTTCTTGTAGTATTTGACATACTCCTGGTCTGAAGCGACAGCGTACACCTTCGGCTTCTCCGGGACCTTCCCTGTTCCCAGCCCTCCGATGGTTATTATCTCCTTGCATCCCAGGCTCTTTACGAACTCCACTATCTTTCCAGCGATCTCATAGTGCCCCTTCGGGTCATATGTCTGCGAATCGCCAATGATCAGTATAAGGTCCCTTCCCTTCTTGTTCTTGAAGTAATAGAACTCATTCCTCAGGACATGGACAGCCTCGTTATGTATCATGATGAAGGGAAAGAAGTACGGAGAATACAGATCGGCAAACCTCTTTGCCTTCAGCTGGTGTATCATATATCCGACCGCAACCCTTCCTATGTTTCCAATGCCAGGCAAGCCGACTACGCAGATAGGGTCTTTGAGTTTCGGTTTTTCGAGAGCAAGTATTTCAGTCTCATTCATAAGCAACACTCCTTATTGGAGTGCAGTCTCTTTTAAAGCTTTCCTATATTTGCCGTACTTCAGCTCCTTCTCCAGCGAGAATTTCGGCGGATGCACGCTTAGGGTTTTTGTTCTGTCCTTTGGGCAGTTCTCCTTCAATGTATAGGTCTTGCAGACAGGACACTTCATTATTCTCAAGGTCACACGCTCTTTGTTATGAACTCCGCGGCTTCCTTCAGCTTCTTCTCAGCCATCTTCGGGTCCTTGCTCTTGATGCTCAGCCTGTAGAAGGGAGAGGAGATATAATTCACACTTATCCCGTACCTCTTCTTCGCCTCCAGAAGGACATCCCTTATCTTCTCTATCCCGTCAGGAGCAAGGGATCTTACCTCTACCTTCTGCGATATCTCCATCTCTTTGAGAGAAAGCTGCTTTTCAGCAACGCTCTTTATTACCGCTAAGAATTCCTTTGATACGCCAGCCTTCAGTATCTGGCTATGTCCCTGCTCAGTCAAAGACGCCTGGAAACCTTTCAGGATGTCCCCGAAAAGCTCCTTCAGCTTCAGGGACTCTTTGAATGCGGCATCATAATCTATCTTCTTCTCCTGAGCAAGCATCTGCACGAGCTTCTTCTCCTTCAATGACCTCTTGAACTCCCTCTTCTTGCTCTCGGAATCGTACTTGCTGACCCTCTTCAGGCTAAGGTATATCGCGGTTCCATCGATCTTCACGACACGCATTACGTACTTCTGCCCTTCCTTCACAACCTCCCTTATGTTTCTCACAGGCCTTCTGGAGGCCTCTGTTATGGAGAGTATCCCCTCCTTGTTGTACTCATCCAGAAGGACATTGGCGGAATACGGGCTGAGCTTCTTTACTGTGCAGATTACTACCTCGTCTCTCCTTGGCAGGTCAGGCATTCCTAGAATAGAGACGTGTCCCTTTTATTCCTTTCGCTGCTCCTTGGCAACCTCTTTTTCCATCTGCTTTATCGCATTGTTCAGGACAAAGAGGTACTGGTCCTGGGTTATTATGTCCATTCCTATATGGCCGCAGATTATTCCGGTATTGACAAATATCTTGTGGCCATGCTTCTTCAGGAGCTCGCAGAAATACACATCCTCTCCGATAGGTATCTTTTGGCCCCTCACTTCCCTTTCTGTCATGTCAAAGATCTTCTTCTCCTTCTCCAGAAGCTTCTTTACAACGCCAGCTTTTATCAGCATGCATCCGAGCCCCGCGGCATCCACCTCAACCCTCTCATTAAGCGAGACAGCTCTCGACTCATAATAATTTTCGTTTTCCTTCTTGAATCTGATAATCGGCATGTAAGGGGGGTTCTTTGCAAAGTATAGCGCGCTTGCAACATCCACGTCCATGCCTATCAGCTTGTCCACTATGCCGTCAGGAAGGATCATGTCCGAGTCTATCATTAATATATAGTCAGGATCGCTCTTCAGCGCGTTCTCCATCAGCTCCTGCCTTGCCTTCTGCAGGGGGAATCTCACTGAAAGATTCAAGGCTATGACATGGCTCTTTGAAGTGTCGAAAAGCGTCTTCAGGAAGTTGTCAAAGAATGTCGTATAGATTGTCTCCCTCATCGGAATGCAGATAGCTATTTTCGCCATAATATCACATTGTCTGTATAACCTTTGATTTTACCCTAGCCTTTCCTCCTGTGCTCTTGGCAAGCAGGGCGCCGCACACCAAGCAGTTCACGCCTGATGCGGACTTGTTGAATATTGTCTGGTGATTCTTGCACTTGCTGCACTCAACCTTCAAAAACTTGCTGACAGGCTTAATCTCCATAATCATTCCTTCGCATACTCGAACTTCTTTACCCTGAAGCCGCTCCCTATGTTATGCATCTTATTGCATGTCTTGCACTTATATGTTATGTCCAGCTTCCTTGTGGGCTTTGCCCTGTCCCTGGGATTCGACTTGGGAAAGCTTCCGTATCCCTTCATCTTTCGTTTGAACCTCCTCTGCCCCTGGGCAAGAGCGCTCTTCACCTTTCCTACGCCTACCCTCTTTAGCTCGTGCTTGGTATGGCGTTTGCAATAAGGGCAGAATCTGTTCTGCATCTTCTGTGTAATCATAGCTGAATCTGGACTTAGAACCTATTTAAAGTTTAGCGATTCTTGAGCTGTAAAGTTAGCGTCTGGTATAACATATGCGATTAAGCAATGTTTTCACAAAGTGAAAATTTGGGGCGACTTGCCGAAGGCAACAAAGCCCTCTTAATCGCTGTTAGCAGACCGAGACGGAGGCGAGGTTTTGGAAGAAAGCCGAAGAGTTCGGGGGCGAGTCGATAAAGGCCAGTACTAAGATATATCAAGCTCCTCTCTTCTTCTGTTTCCAATGAACGACCGCGATGAATAACCACATCAACACCAGAACACCAATGTACCCATAAATTGCTTCGAATGGTAATCTAAGACCCCATCCAATATCATAGATTAGACCAGTTGTGGAAACAAAAAAGGGCCATAATATGAGAATATTTCGAGTTATGCGAAAAACGGTAGCATGAATAAGACCGCCCATAAGATGACCCATATACAAAAGAGAAACGGGCTCACCATATGCAACATGGTGAAGAGCAAAGAATGCTGCCGCAATAAGAATAGCTGGTATGGCTCCGAAAGCGCGCTCAAATCTCATCTGAATCCAACCGTGGAAGAATACCGCATAGAAAAGACCTGCTATAATTTCCAGAGCTAATAAGGGTAAAAGTCCTGTGAAAGTAAGCGGTGTGATTGCTCCTTCACCCAAAGGCCCTTTTATAACCGCTGGTAGAACAATCATCGCACCCAGAATAGTACTTAATACCAAGCTTTTCTTCCAATATTTTTTGCTTATCCCCATCTCTGAGAGTGGTCGCTTTTTCACGAGGCTGTTATATGCTATTGGAACTAGTATGCCAAGAATAAACATTGAAACAGGAAACCATACACTAGCTATTGGAAAAGAGCTGCGGGTTGCGTAGATGCCAGCGACTAAGATAAGAAAAGAGATAAGGACAATAAGTAAATCCATTGATGGCTGAAATCTAAACCGCAGGAAGTCTCTCAATCCACTACCGTAGAAAGTTAACCTTTTCATGATAAAAGATTAACACTAAACTTATTTAATAATCTTTCTATGAAGGCGAGCCCCCGAAACTTGCGTATAACGTATGCGATTAAGCGGGATAAACATTCGTTTTATAGCAAGATTTGGGATAAAAAGCGAGAATTTATATAACAAATACCACCGGTCTCTGACCGGTGGAAGAACTAAAATGGAAAGAAGGACAGGAATTAGGAGCTGAAATTAAAGAAAATAAGCTGATAGTTAAGAAAAATTAATTTTTTGTTCAAAACTCCAGACGTTAACTTAACAACTCAGCGATTCTTGGAACGCTCTATGGAATGCTTTGTTATCTCCGTGCTACAGCTATCATGTTTCTTGCAAAAGGCCTCGCACTTCTCAGCCCATTTCTTATCCCTGTATGTAAAGCCGCAGATTTTGCACTTGAAGATGTTCATTGCATGACCCTGTCAGTTCTGACAACCGTAACCTTATTCTCGCCGATCCTCTCGGAATCTGTGCACGCAAACCCGATAGCTATCAGCTCCCCCTGCAAACTCAGCATCCCTACTGTATCACCTTTGACTATCCCTTCATCTATCCTGACAACGCCGCTGCTGTATAGAGGTGAGCCTTTTCTTATGTTGTTCATGGCAGAGTCCTTGACAACCACAACCTTCATCCCATCGCACAAGAGCTCTAGGGGGTGCACAATGTTTCTCAGCAACGAATCATCCCCCTCCTTCAACGCGCTGACAGCGTCAACTAGTCTCTGCATGGTCACAGAATCCTCTTCAGAAAATATTCCGGATTTTGTCCTTCGCAGCTCCTGCAGATGCGCCTTCACGCCCAATTTGTCTCCGATCTGCTCCGCTAATCTTCTGACATAAACCCCTGCCTCGCAGTCAACCCTGATAAGAACATTCCTCCCCTCCGCCTCCAAGACGTCAAGGGAGTATATCTGCCTCTCCCTCACCCTTCTTGCGACGGCAGATCTCTTTGGAGGCAGCTGCTCTATTGTTCCCACAAGCTCCTTGCACGCCTCCTTTATCTTCCACTCAGCGACTTCCTGATGGAGATTGACCAAGCCGACATACTGCTTTCTGGAACTGAGAAGAACAGGCATGAGTTTTGTTGATTTCTCCAATGCAATCACGAGAACGCCGGAAACGCGCGGATCGAGTGTCCCTCCATGAGAGGCCAGATTCAACTCTAGCAGCTGCTTTACCCATGCATCTATCTGATGGCATGTAGGGCCTGAAGGCTTGTCCAGGATAATTATGCCTTTTCTAAGATGCTCCTCTGTCTTTCTGGCTCCGGGATAAGTTCCCCGCAAGGAAGCCTCATAGCTTTTCTCTATCATATTTTCTCTTCTATGATCTGTATTGAATAATCCCTGTAAATAGGCGCGGTTGGCTTGAAGCTATAATAAATTGGATTGCCACTTATGTCTGTGCCGACATAAGATCCGCTGTCTCCTCTATATGTATCTCCCCATGCAATCTGCCATCTATTGATTATTATTCTGTATTTGACCCCATCGCTAGAACTCTTAGTGAGGCCGTTTGGATCCAGGTTTGAAATGATATGAACAATATCTTTATAACAGGTGCCTATAGCGGGGTGGTCTTTCGAACCTCCATATACAATTCCGCCTGTTATCCGGTTGATGCCCCAACCATTATGGACGCTGACAAGCTCTCTTTCCCATGCCCCTTCCATACCATCGTAGCAGATATGCACATCCGACTTGCTTGCGGAACCAAGATCCGCTAAAATAGCATACGCCTCGCCTGCCTTGAACGAACCTAACCTTGAAGCGCAGTTGTCTTCGTTTGTGCAAGTCTTGTAGTCAAAGGAAAGTTTGTAAGTTTGATCTTCCCCTCCAGCATCCTGATGGTTCGTATTGACCTTGAATTCCTTCAGCAATTCAGAGAGAAGGGGATAAGGCGCAGATGGTGTGAATATGATTGTGGCGACTCTTCTGGCTTCAGGGTGCCTATATCCAGCGATGTTAATATCGTCAGAAGGCGCCCTTTTGTTAAAAATATCGAAAACATATGGACTTCCTCTCCTGTTCCAATAGTTTCCGTCGAACCCCCTGTGAAATGCCTTAACAGCTGCGGAAACGGCAACAGCTCCATCTGTTGTAGGCTGTTCGCCCCCTGTCTTATAGAATCTTACTCCATACTCATTTTTGCTAGGCTGATAATAAATATCATAAAAATATGGCGTACTCTGCAAAGGCTCTATCCCCTCTTCCAGCTTGTCTATAATACCCCCTGTGCCTGCTCCAGCATCCTTCCATACACCCCACTTGGCTATCATATCGCTATTAGGGCATAATGCGGGGCAGGGATCGGAGCCCGAAGCGAGGCATTTGTTATTTCCGAATTTGACAACAATGTCATTCTTCAGGAAACCTGTGCATAAGTTGGGCGATGAAGCTCCTCCGACTTTCATGTTTGCCAGCTGCTTTGTAACACATATCTCATTAAGGGCATCGCATTCAACTATATCATCATCTTTCTTGTATCCATGCTTGTAATCGTAGAATTCCCTTGATTCGCGCCCGACAAGGCATATGTCATATCCAGAAATGCATTGCTCGTTCTTGTACTGCGAATTGCCCCTGTTTATGAAATGCTCGGCTATCTTATCAGCTATGGAAAAGCCTATTTCAGAATCATATATTTTGTTATCTGATTCGGAGAGAGGTCTTTCTGCAACAAGAATATCTGAAGAAGGCGGCAATCCCCCGCCCCCAATTATTCCCCCGCCCTCCCCCCCGCCCGGCTTGATATCTGTATAGTCAGTATAAGTGAACTTAGCAATATCGCCAGCAATGCCGCTTCCCACAAGAAGCAGGATCACTACCACAACAAGGCCAACAATGAGTCCCCAATGAAGTCCTTTCATGGAATCATGGCTCCGGATAGATTATTATTGAAAAATCTTTGTAGAAGGTATCGTCATGAAAATAAGTGCTCTTTGACCCGTAATCAAAGGTAAACCACTTATTGACCACAACCCTCAACATCGTACCGGGAGGAGGGTTCTCATTCCTATCAAGCGTGGAGTAGACATGAACTTTATGCTGCTTGCTCCAGTCTGAGCTGCCTACATTTACAAATTCGCCTTTGTCCTTTCCGCCAAGACCGGTTGCAATTGGAAGGCGCTGCGTTCCTTCATAATCTTGGACATATGGCCTTGCGGTTTTCGCCGTGAATGTCCTGACTGATGCACTTGAAAGACAGTCTTCCTTGCCATTGCACTTCTCAATATCAAACGTATAAAGAGGATGTTTCTCCCCAGCCGAATTGGTAGCAAACTTGAATCTGTCTCTCTGGAACTGCTCCACCATCTTGACCAGAACAGCCTCATTCCCGCTTACCTGCCAAGTTACATTAAGAATCTGTCTGGCTTGCGGATAGTACAGGCCAGCAAGATTCACAGCATTTGCGGGATCATCCAGCTTGAAGCTGCCCCTTCCTGACTCATAAAACTGTATTGAAACTCTGTCCCAGAAAGTTGTGGCAGAGTCAACCCATTTGACTTTGTTGTTCGGAGTGGCAAAGAATTTTATGGCATATTTCTTGTCGCCCGGATTCCATTCCACAAAATAGAAGTTGTCGAATCCTATGGCATAAATAGGAACCTTTCCGCTCTCCACATTATCGTTAACAGGATTAGTATCCCGCACTACGGAACCGTCCGGGTTCCTGCCCTGCCATGCCTCCCACCACCCTATCTGGTCATCGCTGCCGCAGACCTTGGAACAGCATGTTTCGTCCCATTTGCTGCATTTCGGAGGAAGAATGGATTCGGACCAAGAAGAAGGAAAACAATTGCCATTCCCAAATGTGACTTCTTCGCTGTTGTCCGTTATGAACACCCCGCCACAGAAATCAACTATACCCACTTTCAAGTTGGCGAGATTCACGGTCACGCATGTCTCATCCAAAGGTCCGCAGTGCACAGCCTTGTTTTCAAGTTTCGGATGATAATCTTCTACAGCTGAATATTTGCCAACTCCAATGAAACACTTTTCAGATGCACCTATCTTGATGCATTTGCCCCTGTTCCCGTTCTTCCCATAATTTTTGTAGTCCTCGTATATCCTCTTCGCTATATCATAGCCAACTTCTCCGGTTGTATATACACCGTCTGGAAGAGCTGTGTCGCGCTCAACCGCCGGAATATCCCCCTCGCTGGGTATCCCTCCTCCGCCACCTCCAATGCCGCTGTCCCCTCCATTGGGAGGCTGGATTCCAATATAGTCGGCGATCTTGAACTGCAGAATGCTCTGCGCCGTGCCTGAACCAACAAGAACTAGTATGACAACAAGTACCATTCCCAGGACAAATCCCCAGTGGACTCCTTTCATAGGAAATATTGAAGGGAGTCAAATTATAAAGCTTCTCTCTGCTTAGATATGTCATGAAACGCCAGGTCTCTGCAGGGGGAGTTGTGTTCATTAGGGATGGGGAAGTAAAGATGCTTCTCATTAAAGACCACAACAGCAAATGGGCGCTTCCAAAAGGCCTTGTAGAAAAGGGCGAGAGCAATGAAGAAGCGGCGCTCAGGGAAGTAAATGAGGAAACAGGATTAACTGGGATAAGGATCATTAAGTATGCAGGGGAGATAAACTATTTCTTTGTCTTCGAAGGGGAGATGATATTCAAAACAGTCTATTTCTTTCTGATTGAATCAAAAACGAAGGAAACCAAACCGGAGTGGGAGATAAAAGATGCCCAGTGGTTCTCGCCGAAGGAAGCATTGGAGAAAATAGGCTACAAAAACACCAAAGAGATTCTAGAAAATGCTATCAAGATATTGGAAAAACTCAAATAGGGCCGCAGCACTGCTGAACGCATAGTTGCCAATCAGAACCCGAAGGATCCTGGCCTGGCTTGCCTAGCCTGTCTGCGCACGCGTCCTTCATGTCGTTCTTTGCATCATCCGTCAAGACGCATCTTACAGCCTTCCATTTCAGGCAGGAATCTTGAAACACCTTCTCCTTGCCAAGATTGTCTGCTGGCTTCTGGACAAGATTCACTATCATATAAACAATCAGGGATATGACAATTATCGCAACTATTGCCATCAAAAGGTTTGAGTGCGGCATTAGAATCCTTAACCCTTCATCTAAATAAAGTTATCTCACTTGACAAGCGGGAAGAGGCTGTTCAATCCGCCCAGAATGGAATCAACATACCCCTGATTCCCTGCTATGAACATTACAATAAAGAAGAATACTAGCAAGGCTATGAGAACGCCCAGCAGCGCATATGGGGGCAGCTTAGAACCTTCACTCGATTGTTCTGCATTTACTATCCGCACATTCATAACCTCCTTCGCAATCCGCATTCCTGTAACATATGCATTTTGTATCGCTTAACCCCTCTCCGCTGTAAACCTGAGCGCACCATGGCCCGTCCGGGCTGCTTGTGCAATCGCCGTTGTCAGAACACCCGCCGATGCTGACCGATCCTCCGGAAGACTGCGGCTGCTGCGTAACCGCAACAAGGAAGGCCCCGACAACTATAATCAGGACTATGACCCCGACAACAAGAAGTATCGCAGAGTCGGTTATTCCTTTCATAATCACACCGGTATGGCAGCGCAGCTCTGCGTCAGCGTTGTTGTCAACGCGCCAAGGGGAACCCAGAACAGCATGGAACAGACAATGCCCCTGAACAGCGTCCCTCCTGTAAGCATATTGTACAAGCCAAGGAAGACTGCAAGGGCTACAAGTATGACTACTATTGCCCCGGCCCATCCTATTGCAGGTTCTTCCATAAGATCACTAGAAAGGCAGCCTATCGCAGATAGGCGAGAATATATCCGTGGTGAATCCCAAGACGCCTAGCGCGTTCTTCAGAACAAATCCGATCATATTGCAAACGCCCCTGCCGATCTTCACATTGAAAAAGACATCCACAACAAGGAATATCACTATAGATAAAACAATAATAGTCACTATCAGATAGCCTGGCTGCTCAAGGGTATCGGGAATCATTTCTTCGCCCCCTGAAGAAAGTCATAGATTCCCCCAATCCATCCTCCGAAGACATCAGGCCTGAACCCGAGTATGATGCCAATGATAACAAATATCAACAAAAGAGATCCTATTATCACCACGATCTGCCAGAGTTCTGTGTCTGTTGCCATATGATCACTTAGGAATGACCTGCACGTTCAGCAGGTTGCTCAGGATAGCATTCGCCACCAAAAGAAATAAAGCCACGCCTAGCAGACCTATCAAAACATAGTATGCCATCATTACCGGTCTCATTTATCCACCCGTTGGAGTCAGCAGAGCCTGCACTGTTCCGCCAAACAATCCAAATGTAATATACCAGCTTATCGCATAAATAAAGATCCCTATCAGCAAGGTCCTGCTGACCGACAGCCTTTCCCCTATCGCATCGTCCCCGTACTGGACCCTGTTGATAAAGATAGAGAGAAGCAGGGATATCTCTATCATGTAAATCCCTATTATGAACTGGAACGCTGTTGCTGTTATAGGCGGCGCACCTCCACCCAGGCCAAAACCGCCCAGCAACCCCAATTGTATTGTTGACATTGATCCCCCCTGCTGGACTATGGAAGCTATTCTTGTCCCTATGTTTCCAAGGATCTGCAGAATAACAACAGCCATCGTGACTGTTATGCCTCCCACTAATGGGGCAAGTATCATCGCAAGGAACTTCATGCTTGCAAGCGTTTCGCTGAGAATATCGTTTATCTCCTCCTTTACATCATGGACGCCCTTCAGGTACCTAGAGACAACAAGCATGGAATCTGAGGCGGAGGCAACGCTCTTCTTCGATGACTGGACAACAACCTGCATTATGGACCTGATCAGTTTGGAGGGGTAGTACCATATCGCGCCCACATCCTTGTTGAACATCGCCTCCTCAAACGTGTAGCCGAATTTCTTCATGTTCATCGAGGTTATTTCGAAAAGCTCGGCAACCTTCAGGTTCTTGACATTTGCCCTGACCTTGTCAACAGCAAGCTCGATAGGCACGCCGCTTGCAAGAAGGTTTCCAAGCTCGAACAGCGCAACAGAGAACTCGTCCTCTATCCTCTCTATATCTGCCCTGAGCTTCGCCTTCTGATACGAATCCAAGTAGGCATAAATAACGATCGCAAATGCCAGTCCCATTATTCCCAGCACAGAACCGTTTACGGAGGTGAAAAGATCTGAGGAGGAAGTCATGAGCAGGGAAACTATAGAAAAGACAAGTCCGATGGCAACCGCAAATGGCCAGACAGGCAGCAATCTCTCTCTTATCTTTATGTAGCCGAGGGGCGAGACGCCTCTTGCCTCAGTTATGTCAGGCTGCGAGAATGTGGGCGGCTTTGTCTTCAGTGTATGGTTCACTAGGAATATCAGCATCAGAGGCAGCAAAATATCATATCCAACAAAGAGGAATATCGGTTTCGCAACGCTCGACATGAAAATTATGACAACAGGGAACATCACCAGTCCTATTATAGGCAGAAGAATGCCCAGCGCATTGATAGCCATCATCGGCATCCTCAGCCCTTCAGCAAAATGCTTCGCTCGCTCCTTCGTTCCGTCCAGGATTACGTTTATTGTCTCATCGAAAAGCGCGGCTTTTCTTGCAACGCCAACATCGGTCTGCCTCAGAAGGTTGAGCGCTTCCGCAAACTCCCTGTTCTTCTCCTTCCATTTCTCGACATAGCTCAAGACTGCTGCATTAGCGGACGGATACTTGCCAAGCTCTATATCCCATAAAAGTTTCTTAAGGTCCCATGCCAGAGGTCCTTTCAGGTTCTGCGCGGCAAACCGAATCGCGCCCTCCAGGTTCGGCGAGTTTCTCATGTAAAGGACCATGTACAAGATTGCAAGCACAGAGTCCGCAGACATCCTCAGCGTCAAGGAATTTGCAACTGAAGAAGGATAGTTGTAGGTATACCATCCTGTCAGAACAGAAAGAAGAACCAGGACCATTCCCATTGTCAGTCCTATTCCAACATACATCAAGAGCGATGTAAGCAGAATTAGGGAAACACCGATCAAAAGAGCCGCGGAGAACGCGCCCTTCGGCGTGGCATAAATGAACGCGGCACCGATGCTGTCCTGCAAGCTCCTCTTCATCTCTGTGGGGGGCTCTATTCCGGGAAACTTTTCAGAAATTGCGCAAAGTTTCTCATAAATGCCCTGCGGACGCTGCTTTATCTCCTTCATGAACTCCCTGTAATCCTTCGGTTTTGGAATAAGCCTCTCCGATCTTGGACTGCTGGCAGTAGGAATCTGTATCTCGCTCATCTTTCTTACTTTCTCCAGCTCCTTTCTTTTGGCTTCCATTGCCCTCTTCTCTGCATCTTCCTTTCTGTCAAACATCTACTTCACTGATTCCTTGAACATCTGCAGCCATTCATTATAGACCCTGTTAGCGTCAACTTCCCCTGTCTCCTTCCTTACCATCTCAGAAACAATATGGAAGAACTGGTTAGCCTTGACAAGATTATCCGCCTCAAGCAGATCCTTCCTCCCGTTGTCATTCGCTATGTTGACAATTGTCTGCAGCACCCTTCCTCTGAGGTTTATGTTGTCCCAGACAGCGTCCCATCTTCCTGCCCAGCCGGGGACGCGCATTGCAATGCTATTAAGCACCTGCGATTCTCCGTTGAGCAGCGTATCGCTTGGTATGAGCTTGTCGTCCCTGGATGAGTACTCCATGAGATTGACAAATCCACCTTCCTCCGAAGGATCTCCCTTCCAGTGCTTCCTAACCTCTGTCAGCTCTGTTATTCTCCTGAAGCTCCTCAGTCCATCAACTGTCTTCAGCTTGTTCGCAATTGCCACAAGATCCACTGCCTTAAAGGAAGTGGGAACTACCCCAAGGTCGTTAACGATCCTGTCATAGATGCCGTAGGTGCTCTCGCCATGAACAGTGCCTGCGACAACATTTGCCATTGCGCCGATACGCATTGCCTCGAAAAGCGCAACAGCTTCTCTGCTCCTAACCTCTCCGATGAACAAGCAGGAATCGCCGAGACGCAGGGCTGTTCTGATAACTTCCTCTGCAGGGAGCTCAAGCTCAACCCTTGTTATAACAGATCTTGACTTCAGTCTGTTTATGTTATATCCAAGTTTTCGCATATGGTCAACTGCGATTTCTAATGTGTCCTCGACCGTAATCATCCTGTAATAAGGAAGGACCTGAAGCATGAAAGCATTTAACAGGGATGTTTTCCCTGCGCCCCTTGATCCGCCGATAAGAACAGTCCTTCCATATGATGCGACAAACCACATCAGCCCAGCGAACAGAGAATCAAACATCTTCTCATTCATGAATAATGGGAAGGTCCATGGCTTGAACCTGTGCCTTCTTATCGCAAAACCCAATCCGTCCGGAGATAATCTTGGATTGATGGCAGCTATTCTAGCAACCCCCCCCGGAACAGTTATTTCTGTGTCTAGAACAGGATTCGCCTCGTCAAGAGGCCTCTCAGAGAGAAGCTTGAACCTTGTTGCGAGTCTCTCCCCGTCAGCCTTCGTTGGAATAAGATTAGTTTCGCACTCCTCAAAGTCCTGATGATAAATAAATAATGGCGATGCTCCCAATGGAGGATTCAGGTAAATATCCTGTATCCTGTCGTCAGCAAGCAGCGGCTCTGTCACACCGAGACCTGCAGTGTATCTAGTTAGAATTGTTGCAAGCTTTTCAATCTCCCTTTCCGCATAGCTGAACCCATAGTTTTCTGCAAGCTCTCTTATCAGTTCCCTGCTCAGGGTCTGGAAGAGCTCCCTCATCCTCTCCTGCTCTTTGATCTCAAGCTCCTGCGGCTTCCTCTCCTCAAGTATCCTTCTCGCGCCGTCCAGCAGGGTGTATTCTTCCTCGCTCAGCCTGAACTCCGGAGGAACAATATGATAAATATGCCTTACCTTTCCAGGTATCTTGAAAATCTCAACCTCAGAATCCCCGATCGAGTATCTGGCAACAGTCTCCCCAACAGGCTTCTCGATCATGAACTTCGTGAACATGAAATTTGGCCTTACTGTAGGCTTCAGGATTTCCCTGTAAAGCTTCCTGTCTCCGATATGATATGCAATAAGATAAGGCTTTGAAAGTTTGATGAGCGTAAGATTTTCCAGTGCGTCCTTGAGCGGAAGCAGGACATTTACAGCATAGTTCTCAAGGGCTTCCTTGAAATCCCCCTCCGCAGTCTCCAGCTTCGCTCTGACATGCCTCAGCTCCCTTGTTGCATTCACATACGCCCCGATCGGATCCCCTCTCAGCTGGAAGGTTATGAGGTTGTAAAGCCATGTGTACCATGTCCCGACATATTTTCCGAACTTCTCCCCTCCGAAGTTCTTCAGGGCAAGCAGCTTCCTCTCCCTTACAACATCTTCAATTAAATATGCGACCTCCTTCAGCATCTGCGTCTGCGCAACATCATACTCATACTCCCTTGTCTCGGAGAGAACGATGTTGGTGACGCGTTTTTCCTCTAGAAGCTGGTTGATGACCTTGGCCATGATAACGTCTGAATCTTCAACTGTAAAGCCGAATATGGAACCCATAACGTCCATTCTCAGGGTTCCCTCCTTTACCTCGACTTCAAAGACCATCAAATCACCATTTATATTCTAGGTACTTATTTATTAAAGCAAGTAATATATTTGTGGTACCTTGGTAGAAGCTAAAGATATTGGGGTTGTTTTAAACGAGGTTATGAGAAGGCTCAATGAGCAGAGCCGAAGGCTTAGGGACCTTGAAAACAAGAATTCTGCGATAGAGAACGTTCTGGGAAACATTGAGAACGCGTTTCTTAGGCAGAACGAGGAAGTCAAGGCAACGGTCTCGAAAGTCAATGAAAGGCTGAAGGATGTGGAAGCCGAGACAGCAAGAATCGATGCGGAGCTTCAGAGGATGAACAAGGCTCTGGAAAAAACAGCCAAAAAGGCGGAGCTGAAGGAGCTTGAGAGCATGATATCAATATACAGCCCCATGAAGTCAAATTTCGCTACGAGGGAAGAAGTAACAAGATTAATAAAGGAGAAACTAGAATAATGGGTGACCACTATGGTATTTTTCTTAGGCAAAAGGAAGGACCAGCCGCAAAGACAGGGCTATACTGCGGATGAATTGGCTGAAAGGTATGCCGCGCAGGGGATGCCAGCTCCAATGATTGAGGAGAGATTAAGGAAAGCGGGCGTCCCTGAATCAAAGATTTCTGCCGCCATGAACTCTGCGCTAAGAGGCAGGGTTGTCGGAGAACCGGAAGCTCCAGCTGAAGAGCAGCAGCTTCCGCAGGGATTGATGTCGGAAGCAATGGGTCCGCCTCCAGGCATGCAGATGGGACCGCCGCAAATGGGTACGCAGGGGAGGCCGCAGAGAATTGGCCAGCCTCCCGAGCATTTAGCAATGCCAGGCCAGGGACCGCCTATGCAGGTTTCTAATCCTAGCAGTCCAGAATTCACCTTTGAACCGAGGCCTCAGCAGCAGTTCCAGACGCCTGAGGCGGAGATAACCTTGGAAGAAATAATAGAAGGCGTGGTGAACGAGAAGTGGAACGATTTTGAGGACAGGCTGGGTAATTTTGAAAGACGCGACATTCAGCTGCAATCGCAAATCGAAGACCTTAGGAAGAGGGTTATTGAGATGGAGAAGATAATGAAAGAAAAGGAACAGACCCTAGGAAACAAGTTCGATCACTTCGGCGATTCCCTCGGCGAAATAGAGGGAAGGATCGGGTCAATAGAAAAGGTCTTCAAGGAAATGCTTCCCGCATTAACAGACAACATGAGATCTATTTCTGATGTCATAGAGAAGATGAAGGAAGAGAAGTAAACCTACTCTCCCTTGAACAATATCCAAAGAACAGCCAAGATAACAGCAATTATCACCGCTGTTCCTGTTATATCAAAACCTGTTGGTATCTTAATGCCAAGAATACTCAATCCGCCAGAGCTGACAAACAGTAATGCTATTATAATTAGGAATGCGGCTCCGAAAACATATGGGTGCGCTTCAAAGACGCTCATTTCCTTTTCTGTTGCACCTATTTTTTTGCCAGTTTTCTCGTCAAAGACTGGAAGAACCTTCTTTAATTTGAAGCCTAACGCTTCCATCAACACTATGAATACAAGAAGTCCCAATAGAACCAATACGAGCCCTGTCGATAGCTGGGATATGTAACCTACAACAGCGGAAGGAACAGCAAAGAGCACAAGAAAACCAAATACCATTGCTATTATAGCCTGCGCCTCCTTGGACTGAGGCACCTTCGCCTTCGAAAGCAGTCCATATACTATAGCAAACGTGAGAAGCCATAAGAGTATATCTGCAAATCCGAGTCTCTGCAGAAAACCTGAAACCGTTGAACCTGTGTCTACAGCCATATCTATCCTCTAATCATCCATATTACAGCTAGTATTATAACAATTAAAAACACAACCCCCAAGACATCAAACTGAGGCAAAGACTTGAAACCAAGGAATTGCGCACCTCCGGCGGCTAGAAATATTAATAAAGCGAATATGAGCAATAGAATTGCAACAAGGTATGGATTCCTTTCCCCTATCTTTTTATGCTTAACATCTCGAACATTGAGATTGCCTTCTTTATCTTTTTCTCCGACAGCATACTCAAAGTGTTTGAGCCCTCCAACCTCGATGAATATCAAAGCAACCAAAAGAACCAAAACACCTACAAGCAAACCTGTGGAAAGATTTGCCAGTGTGGCTATGAAAGTCGAAGGGGCAGCCAAAATAACAAAAAATCCTACAACCATGGCAATTATTGCCCTAATGGGCTTCTGCTCTGGGATTTTGGCCTGGCTTAGTACGCCATAAATAATTGCGAAGGTTAGCATCCAGAGAATTACATCTCCGATACCCAATCTTTGCAACGTCGTTATATCAAGCGCCATTCAATCACTCCTTTTTATCTCCGCCTTTTACCATGACCCAGATCGCCAGTACCATGACGACCAAAAAGAACCCCAAAGCCAATACAGGGTCCGAGATAGTTATGTTGGGCAGATTTAAAAAGCCTAACCCGCCTGTCCCTATGAATACAAGTATAAGCAGAATAAGGAACGCGAAGCCGAAGAGCTTTGAGTGAGCAGCGAAGATATGCTTTCCTCCCTCTCCTTTCGCCCCAGCCACCTCTATGAGTATGATTATTATCATTAAACTGAACGCTATCAAGACCGTGGCAGTTACAAGGCTTGTAACGAATGAAGCAGCTGCTGTTCCCGCTGCTGCCAAAAGCACGAGGAAGGAAGAGACTATTGAAATAACCCCTCTAGCTGAAACTGACTGGGGCATCTTGACATGCGAAAGGATTCCATAGACGATTGCAAGCGTCAAAAGCCACAAGAGAACCAATGGTAAGCCAGCTTCCCTTGCAGATATGATGAAAGTCTCGATTCCGGCTGCCATTTGAACCACTTTTAGTATTGCAACACAGACTTATAAATCTTGATTTATTCTCCGCCCTTCTGCTTCTTTTCTTTTTCTAACTGTTTCTCCTGTTTCTCATATGCAGCTTTGTATGCCTCTGTCTGGGAATGGCCATGGAAAGCCTTCCAGAACAATATTATTATAAATAACAGGCCTAAAAGAAAAATCAGATTGCTGGGATCTCCGAAAATAGGTATCTGGGTTATTCGCGCTGTTTGCAAAAACATCCAGCCAACGGAGAGAAGGAGGAAAAAAGCTGCACCACTCCACACTAATGTTTCCACTGGATTGAGATCAATACCACCAGGCTTGAATCCGAATATCCTTAAGACAAAAGCTATGAAGAATAATACGATGAATATCCAGATAGCTGTAGGAAGATAGGCATTAAGCAGTACAAGAAATGGAGCATAGCTGACGGCAAACAGTCCCATGGAAATGGCCAAAACAACATTAATACCATGTCTGAAGACTTTGGAAAGTTCCAATGCACCCAAAACTATGGCAAAGGTAAAAAGAAACGGTATAAGCAGTGTTTGATCCAAAGCCATAAAAATCAAGTAAGCTCTGCGTTGAGCTCTGCTTTTTTTGCCTCTAGCTGTGCTATTTGTATATCATAGTAATGTCTGGAAGGATCTCCTGCTGGCAACATCGCTCTTGCAGCGTTTAGACTGTTTATTTGCTTTCCTATCCTCACGATTTCTTTCCTTATTTTCTCCTTGCCTATGGTCTTCTTTGATAGCAGAGAGCCCGCCTCTTGCAAAAGCTTCCCTGTCATTGGCAGTCTTGCAGGATGCCAAATAAAGTTAATGAAGAATACAATTATACCTATGGCCAGTGCCAAATAGAGGAACTGCGAAAAGAGGCTTACCAATATAGATCCATACCAGCCGGCGTAAATAAGGTATATGTACAGGACTATAGAGACAAGGTAATTCAGGCCATGATGACCCGATATAAACCTACCAACAAAGCCCCTAGAAAATGCCAGTATGAAGATAATCAGCAAGACATGAGGTATAAGTATAAGATACAAGAGCTGATCCTGGACTGTGGGATATTTAGAAATAAGCGTAGGGCTTATCTTCAATATGTCCCTAAGCACTATATCTATTATGCTCACTGCCATGCGAAAGCTATCGCTCCTTTAATATTTATAGGATACTGCTTCGCTAGTGGTTAGGTACTAGCATTAACGGCGAAGATCTTTGCCTGTTCCATTGCCTTCAGATAATCAACTAATGGTGAATTCTGACCAGCAGAGCCTGCCTCGGTTATTGTGCTGACCTTCTTCCCCATAAGATTTCCAGCAGCATTATACTCCGCCTCCTCAACAATCTTCGGCGTTGCAGGAATACTTGTAGTATTCCCATTTATCCACTTCAAATAAGACTCTCCATGTCTAGCCATGTACATATCATTTAATTCCTTAAGCGGAAGGGTTTTTGTCGCAGGTATCTTAACTTTCTCATTTTTTTTCGCATTCCATCCATATATCAAATTTGATATTGGGAATGTAAACATGTATATAAGAGCGCCAAGATCACTCATTGTGCCTATTCTCATCTGTTGTTCAAACGATAAAAGAGGCTCTATACCTTTGATAGGTACTCCTGCTTCATTGTATCTCATAGAAGGGTAAAGAGCGTCTATAAGTTCGTCAGACAATCCTGGCTGAGGTTTTTCAGCACCACCTATGATACCGGTTTTTACGAAAATATCATAGGCCGCACCCAATGGCATCCATGCATCAGATTTCATTAAAGGTATGTCTGGTGCGTATTCAGATTTGTATCCAGTCTCTTCTGTCATACTTATTACCTATCTATATTTACTACTAGGTAGTATATATATCTATCGGTTCATTCGTCTTCTGTCGATTTCTGGTTAAAAACGCCCAGTTCGCTGCAGATCTCGAAGATAGCCCATGCCCAGACAAGGGCCTCAAAGCTCCTCACCAAATCGCCTTGTTGCTTGAAGTGCTGGCTGTCGCTTATGTAGGCCCGCATGTTGCCAAGCATGGACTCGCCGCGGGTATCGAAAATCTCCACATTCTCAGAAACATCATCCAGCTTGGAGGCCCATTTCTCTATCTCCTCAATCGTAACCTTGTCATTCATAAAAAATCTCTGTCAGCGGAGTTTATAAATTTAGAATTTGGCGTTTTTCAGATCCTCTACGAAATGGTCTTCCCCGATCTCCTTCTTCCCTCCAGCAAAGGGAAGGAGCTCTTCCATCTTCTTCTTGAATTTCGGATCCTTCAAGGCCCTTTCAACGATCTTGTCTATGAGAAAGGGGAACTGCTTTCCCAGCTTCTGCAGCTTGTAGTCTGCTTCAACCTCTTCGCCTATTGTCGCCCAGAGCTCATCATCGTATTTTTTCAGGAACTTCTCGCTGAAATCCCCCTTCTTCATTGCTTCCGCAACAACCGTTGCTGCAATCCTTCCGGAAATCATTGCATTCCCCACACCCTCGCCGCTTAAGGGGTCAATAAGGCTTGCTGCATCGCCTAAAAGCAGGAATCCGTTTCCATAGCACTTTCTCCTGTAGCTGGCAGCAGGCAAATTCCAGCCTTTGACCTCGCCAACAATGGCAGAATCCTTGAATCTGTCAACAAAGAGCGGATTGACCTTTATCTCCTTCAGCAAAGCTTCCTTGATGTTTACCTTCTTTGCATTCATGTCCTTGATAACCATGCCCAAGCCCACGTTGGCTTCGCCATTCGGAAGGGGGAATATCCAGAAATACCCCGGAATCAGGTGGTCTATCATATGTATCTCTATCCTATCGGACATCCCAGTAACGCCCCTGTAGTAAGCCCTTACAGCAACGAGCAGATGATCCAATGGGTTCTTTGTCAGACCCAGTTTTCCTCCTACAATGCTGTTTGCCCCGTCTGCTCCAAGAACAATATTTGCTCTTATCGTCTCCTGCTCCTTATTCCCATTTAAGCCAATAACGCCCCTTACAAACCCTCCCTCAATAACAAGATCCTTTACATCAAATGCCTTGAAGTCGACGCACTTTTTCGCCTCGCTAAAGAGGAAATTGTCAAAAATCATCCTCTTGTGGACATATCCGGGAGCTGGACTATTTCTATCCCCTGAGTCCAAATTCACAACCTTCCCGTTTGGAGAGCTCAGTGTTATCCCATAGACTTTCTGCCCCTCAAGCTTTTCATATTCATGATAGATCTCAAGCTCTTTCAGGATCTTGGCAGCCTTCCTTCCCTGCGCATCGCCGCAGATCTTATCCCTGGGAAACTCGGCCTTGTCTATCAGAAGAGCCTTTACCCCCGCCCTTGCAAGGTACATTGCAGCTATAGAGCCAGCTGGTCCCGCACCAACAATGATAACATCATACTGGTTTGCCATAAAAACCGTTTACTATATCCTCTGGTTAATAATTTAAATAGCTTTTGCAGAAGCCCATTTTTATAAGGAAAAGCAAGTATTCTTATGGACCACTGGACTTTATCAAGCGAAGAAGTTCTCAAACAACTAGCTTCTAACAAAAACGGATTGACGGAGACAGAAGCAAAGCAGAGGCTTGAGAAGTATGGCAAGAACGAACTGAAGAGAGAGAAGGGGATATCAGCATTGAAAGTTCTTGCAAGGCAGTTCACGAGCCTTCTCATAGTGCTGCTAATCGCAGCAGCCGCAGTCTCTTACTTCATAGGAGAAAGCCTTGATGCGATAGTCATCCTGGCAATAGTGATTTTCAACGGAATAATAGGGTTCATACAGGAGTTCAGGGCTGAAAAGGCGCTCGAAGCACTGAAGAAGATGACTGCGCTGAAAGCGGTGGTCATAAGGGGCGGCAGGAAAACTGAGATAGATGTTGAGCTCATAGTTCCTGGAGATATTCTTGTTCTGGAAGAGGGAAACAAGATAGCTGCTGATTCAAGGATAATATCGGAAGAGAATCTTGGTGTGGATGAGTCGTCTCTGACAGGCGAATCTGTTCCGGTCTCAAAGGTGAAAGAAAATCTCCCGCAAAACACGCAGGTCGCTGACAGAAAGAACTCGCTCTTCGCAGGAACAGCTGTTGTAAGGGGAAGAGGTCTTGCAGTTGTAGTGAACACAGGATTCAGCACAGAGCTGGGAAAGATAGCGAAAGAGATACAGGTGGAAAGCCCCCCGACACCCCTGCAACAATATCTTGACATTCTTGGAAAGAAGATTATTGCAGCTGTTCTTGTTGCGGTAGGCATTATCTTTGCGATAAACTTCTTCTTTGAAGGAAGGGGGCTTGTTGAGACATTCCTCACATCTGTGAGCCTTGCTGTTGCAGCTGTTCCCGAAGGCCTTCCAGCAATAGTCACGCTGACTGCAGCAATAGGCGTGAAGATCATGGCATCAAAAAGGACATTGGTCAGGAGGCTTTCTGCTGTGGAAGCGCTTGGCTCCACAACTGTGATAGCAACAGACAAGACAGGAACCTTGACAGAGAATAAGATGTCTGTTCAGAAAGTTTATGCAGGCAAGCTTTCTGACATAAAGTCCTGCAGGGAGGAGATGCTCTTCAGGATAGGCCTGCTATGTAACAATGCTGAGCTTGATTCCGGAGATCCCACTGAAAAGGCGCTGGTTGCGTCAGCAGATTCATTTGGGATAGATATCAACAAGGAAAGGAGCAAGTACAAGCGCTTGAAAGAGATACCATTCGAGTCAGAGAAGAAAAGGATGACTGTAATCTGTGAATGCAATAAGAGAAGGTTCAGCTTCGTGAAGGGCGCGCCTGAAACAGTCCTGAGCCTCTCCGACAAGATAGAGGCAAACGGCAGGATAAGAAGGCTCACTGAAGCCGACAGGAGAGAGCTGCAAAAAACTGTAGACGGGATGGCAAGCGACGCCCTCAGAGTCCTTGGTTTTGCATACAAGCCCTATGACGGAGGAGATGCAGAGAAGGGCTTGATATTTGTTGGCCTGCAGGGGATGATGGATCCTCCAAGGGGAGAGGTAAGGAATGCGGTAAAGACATGCGAAGAGGCCGGAATAAGGGTTGTGATGATAACAGGCGATCATGAGCTTACTGCAAAGGCTGTTGCAAAGAAGATAGGCATAGAAAATCCCAAATCAATAACAGGAAGTGAGCTGGAAAGGTTGAATGAAAAGAAATTTGAAGAAGTTGTGAAGACCACTGATATTTTTGCAAGAGTTGATCCGTCACATAAGCTGAAGATTGTCAAGAAGCTCAGGGAGTTGGGGGAGATAGTAGCGGTTACTGGGGACGGAGTGAACGATGCACCCGCATTGAAGAATGCAAACATAGGGGTGGCAATGGGAATACGCGGAACAGATGTCGCAAAGGAAGCCTCTGATATGGTAATAACTGATGATAATTTTGCTACCATTGTCACGGCAGTTGAGGAGGGGAGGAGGATATTCGACAACATCAAGAAATTCGTAAACTATCTCCTGACCTGCAACATGGGAGAGGTATTGCTGATCTTCATAGCATCCCTGCTCTTCCTTCCCCTGCCCCTGACTGCAATAATGATCCTATGGCTGAACCTGCTTACTGACGGATTTCCAGCATTGGCGCTGGGCACAGATCCTGCAGGGCCTGGAATAATGAAAAGCAGGAACAACAGAACAAAGATCATTGACAGGAGAATGGGCGCGGAGATAATCCAGACCGGACTGCTTATAGCGCTTCTCTCCCTCTTCGTATTCATGCAAAGCCTCAACGAAGGCGTTGAAAAGGCGCAGACAATGGCGTTCACAGCAATAGTGTTTCTGGAGTTCGTAAGGCTTGGCAGAGTAGAGAACAACTATGGCATGCATATCTGGTCAAACAAGTATCTTGTCCTTGCATTGCTCTTTTCCATATTCCTGCAGCTCCTTGTAATTTACGGCCCGATCAGCCCGTACTTCGGAACCGTGCCCCTGGCATTGGGTGACTGGATAACTATATTCACAGTATTAGTAGCGATGTTCATGCTGGATTATGGCCTGACTAGGTTCACCAAGCATGTCCTCAACAACAATCTTAAATAAACAGCTCCTGAATATGTCTCATGGAAATTGCTATTACCTCCCAGAATTTCAAAGACCATGCAGCGGATATTCTTGGCCTGTTTGTCAGAGAGGGAGAGTCTGAGCAGGAGGATTTCAAAGGGAAGGACCTTGAGACGTTCCTCAGTTACTCTACAGACTACAAGACTAAAAGGGTTCTGTTTGTTGGCTTGGGAAAAGAAAAGATAGACCTGGAAAAAATAAGAAGAGCCGCGTTCCTTGTTGCAAATAAGGCGAAGGAGCTGAAGGCATTAAAGGTTGCCGTGAGGGTCCCTAAGCTTGACTATTCTATGGAGCAGATATCAGCGGCAATAGTGGACGGAGCAGTTTTGGGAAACTACAAGTTCGACAAGTACATAACAGATGCGGAAAGAAAGAGCGTGAAGATAGAGAAACTCACTCTTGTCTTCGACGAGCTCCAGCCCAACACGGTAAAGGCCTCTATGGACAGGGAAAAAATAATATGCGATAACGCCAACATGATCAAGGAGCTTGTGAACGAGAATGCGTTCGTAAAGAAGCCTGATATCCTTGCGATAACAATGGAGAAGATAGCAAAGGAGAGCGGCGTCAGCTGCAAGATCATGGATGAGAAGGAGCTTGAGAGGCTGGGAATGAACCTCATATTGGCTGTAAACAGGGGAAGCAGGCATCCTGCAAGGCTTGTTGTTCTTGAGTATAACGGCGACCCCAAGAGCAGCGAGAAAGTGGCTCTGGTTGGAAAAGGAATAACCTTTGACAGCGGAGGGCTGAACATCAAGGACACAGGACACATGGAAACAATGAAACAGGATATGGCAGGAGCGGCAACTGTCCTGGGAATAATTGTAACAGCCGCCAAGCTTGGCATAAGGAAGAATCTTGTTGGAGTTTCTCCTCTGACTGAGAATATGCCTGGAGACAACGCTCAGAAGCCAGGCGATGTTATAAAATCATACTCCGGAATAACCGTTGAGGTTGCAAACACAGATGCAGAAGGCAGGCTGGTCCTCGGGGACGCCATAGCATATGCTGTGAAGAACTACAAGCCAGCCATGCTGATAGACCTTGCAACACTGACAGGAGCAATAACCGTTGCCCTCGGAGATTACGCAGCGGGCGCGATGGGAAATGATAATGAACTGATAAAAAGGCTTTCTGAAGCAGGGGAAAGAACCGGGGAGAGGGTATGGCAGCTCCCGATATTCCAAGAAAGCAGGGATGACATAAAGAGCGAGATAGCTGACATAAAGAATCTTGGCTTCAGGACAACTCTGGGATACGGAGGGTCCATAGCCGGAGCCGTGTTTCTTGAGAAATTTGTAGGGGACACGAAATGGATTCATCTGGATATTGCAAACACAGCGTTTATGGAAAGGGAAAGATATTATCTTAGAAAGGGTGCCACTGGCTTCGGGGTCAGGTTATTGATAGACTTCCTATCTAAGTGATTCCAAGAACCCCTCTTCCATGAAATGCAGCTTTCCTGGAACAACTATGATCGCAGGGGTCTCTTTGTGATTTATATATTTTGAGGCTTCTCCGAAATGGATTTCCGATCTCTCTGTCCCAACTGCAGAGGCAACAACAACCTTCTGGTTTTTGAGAAGAAGTTTCTTCTCCAACAACAATTTCAACGCTTCACCAACGGACATGTATCTCTCCTTCTCCGCATCCAAATCAAGCAATAGCAGCGTATGCAAACCTGCCTTTTCATTTGCAATCAATGCATCCTGAACGGCATCAAACTGCAAAGTAAAGGGAACGGTTGCTGTTTTTCCAAACTTGTAAAGCTGCAGGCCTGTCTCAGCAACAGCAGAAAAAATAGAAGAGTTGTGGATTATCCTGACCTTGATTCCATGCCTTTTGGCCTGCAGGACAATATCAACATGAGTTGTTGCTGCCAGCGGGTCGCCCAGGACAAAGAGCGCGACATTCTTTGTCTTGCACTCCTGCAGAAAGTCCGGAAGCTTATCCTCAAGGTCCCTTCTCTTCAGGATATGTATTTCATCCCCAATCATCTCTTCCAGCTTCTTCAGCGATCCTGACCATTTTGACGTGTACATCTCCAAGTAGCATTCGCAGTTCTTTGCAATCTCCAAACCATTCACGGTTATGTCCTTCTCATCTCCGAGTCCCAGACCTATTACATAAAGCATTCCCCATATTCGTTGAGGGGGTTTAAATTTCCATGCTCCGAAATCTAAAGATGCGATTTGCATACGATGTTGTAGGGAACAAAGACAAGGCTGTGGCAATACTCCCGCAGAAAATAGGCATTAGCGACAAGAAGGCCGCAAAGGAGATAATGAGCAGGCACAAAAGCGTGAAGTCTGTTCTGAAGAAGCTGGGTGGCAGGAAAGCGGACTACAGGATTTTTGAATGCAAGCTGATCGCTGGAGATCCCAACACAGAAGTTGTCCATAAGGAATACGGATATATGATTAAACTCGACCCCAAGGTTGTTTACTTCTCCCCCAGGGAAGCAGAGGAGAGAAGAAGGATAGCTGAGCTTGTTAAGCCAAAGGAAAGAATTCTGATAATGTTTTCTGGAATAGCGCCCTTCGCCCTAGCAATTAAAAAGAGGCAGCCAGACTGCGAGATAGTCTGCATTGATGTGAATCTGCAGGCAATAAAGTATGCGATGGAGAATGTCCGACTCAACAGAATGCAGGGCATAAGGAACTTCTGCCTTAACGCAAGGAACGCGGAAGACTTCGGAGTATTTGACAGGATCGTGATGCCCCTGCCAGAGAACTCCCTACATTATTTGGATACAGCCTTTGCATGCACGAGGCGCGGAAGCATTATTCACCTCTATGCGATATCCAGGGAGGACTACAAGGATGTGGAGAGAAGGATAGAGGAAGTTGCTAGGGATGTGAACATCAGATACAAAATCCTTAACAAGAAAAGAGTTCTGCCTTTTGCTCCAAGGGTAGACAAGGTCAGGATTGACATACAAGCGCTATGAGAATTCTTAGGCTTTCAAAGATTTATTACCATGCCTTCTCTTGCAAATACAACTTCGGCAGAATATCCCTGCTTCTTCGCGAAATCCTTTGCAGCATTTTCTATTTCTGTTAGAAGTGAGTCTGTATTTGGAGTATCATGATGTGTAGGCATTATACTTTCTACGCCAGCCCTTCCAGCAAGGTCTATAATTTGATCTATGTAAGCATGACCCCATCCTCTAACATCCATAGGCTTCTTTTCTATATACTTTTCTCTTGTATACTGAGCATCTGCCAGAAGGACATCTGCTTTTTCAATAAATTTCATATATCTCTCTTTGAAGCTCTCTGCATCCTCGTTTGGAACAAGACCGCCTTTCCAATCAAATTCATTGTCTGTTGCATAGATTACAGACCTTCCACCTGATTCAAATCTGAAAAATATAGAACTACCATCAACAGGATGATTTCCTCTTAGTGTTTTTAATTTTGTGGAAGCATCTATCTCATATTCTCCTCCATCTTTTAGTTCCAATGCGTTTCCGAAATCAATTGCAGGCATGTTTGGTTTGTCATTAGAATCATCAGTAGCTTTTACAGGCCAATTTCTTGATCCATCATAAAACTGTCTCAATCCTTGTACAACTCCTGGTGGACCCATTAGGATTACTTTCTTTCCTGAGAACCAGGGTCTAAAATTAACAAAGGGTACTCCGCTCATTCCTAATCCTTGTGTATGATCTGCATGTGTATGACTTAATCCAAGATATATTTTTTCTGCAGGCTGGTCCAATTCTGCAGTTGCATATTGAATTCCAGTGCCTGCGTCCAAAAACAATAAACTATTTGCAGGTGTTCTTACTGTTATAGAACTTGTATTTCCGCCATAGGTCAAGAAATTCCCGCTAGCCTTGGCCATAGAACCTCTTGTTCCCCAGACCTTAACTTGCATACTTGATATTAATTTGCTGAAGTATTTAAAGCTACTTATATGTAGTTAATACTACGTCTTCAAATCCAGAACAAAATGCCAAACCTTCGGGGCGTATGATTTGATCTTTCTGATAGAAACAGCCTTGAAACCCCTTACCTTTCTCTTTGCCTCTTTCTCATCCCTTGCAATGGTATGGAAGTGTATAGTTGCGTTCTTCTTCGCCATCGCTCTGGCATAAGGCAGGAATTTCTCTGTTCCATAAAGATATCCCATTATGACCCTGTCAGCAATTCCTACAAGCATCCCTGCATACTTCCTGCAATCACCCTGCAGGATCTCAACCCTGTCCTCAACACGGTTCAGCCAGACATTCTTCTCTAGAAACTCTGCTGATTTTGGATTCAATTCAATTGCATAGACTGTCTTTGGAGAAGCGTTCTTAGCAATCGGGATCGTCCAGTAGCCTATTCCGGCGAACATGTCAACAACGGCCTCCCCTCTTTTCACCATTTTACTTAATCTATCTCTCTCTTCCTTATTTCCCTTTGACCACATCACCTCCGAAACATCCAGAAGGAAGCTGCAGCCATGCTCCCTATGCAGGGTCTGCGTTACAGGTCCAGAATGCCTCTTTCCTCCAGCAAGCAGCTCGATCCTAGGCTTCCTTGCCACGCCTTCGATGGATTTCTCAAGAAAGACGGCATCAATATGCGGAAACAGCCTCCTAATCTCCTTCCCTATGAGCTTCCTGTGCTCCAGGAGTCTTGGCTTCAGGCGAATAATCATCAACTTTCCCAGAACAGAGTAGCTTCGCGGAAGAAGTTCCAGATCTTTCTCTGAAAATTTGTTTGATAGGGATTCTCTCAATTGCTTGTAAAAACTCATAGTTAGATTTGTTTGCTATTAATTAAACTAGCGTCTAGAACGATTAAAAAAAGAGAAAGGAAAAAAGCTTTTAAAATGGAGATTTTCAGGCCATTGGCTTACTGTTTCAGGGAGCCTGTTACTATTACGATAACTCCCAATACGCCTGCTATCAAGCCAACAGCTGCAAAGAGTGTGGAGCCATATCCAAGTATGCTGGCTAACCCAAAGCCGATGTCATTTGACAGGGCTACGCTTACCAGATATGAGACCCCTCCCATTGCGAGCCAGTCATACCCCTTTTCATTGCGGCTCCTCATCTTTGCGAATTCGGCCAAAGCTGGTGCAAGCAACATTGCTATGCCCAGCATCACCAAATCTACTGCCATGTTTTTTCACGTAACCAAGGTTTGGTAAAGAGGTGTTATAAACCTATGCTCGACTTCTAACGTACCATAGAAAGTATTTTAAAGCTTATAGTTTATACGAAAGCTTAGAAAACACAGGTTTCCACAAGAAATCCGAAAGAAATTAACTCTTCCACTGCAAAACGGCATTTAAGGCATAGAAACCAATAATTAATAGGAAGGCAGGAACGTGTGATGATATTCATAGACGGAAGCAACTTCTACCATAGCTCGAAGAGCTCTTTTCCAGATCTTTATAGAAGGATAGACTTCCAGAAACTAGTTGAGCTACTAAGGGGAAGTAGAATGCTTGTAAGCGCAAACTATTACACTGCCTTGTTAGATCGCGGAGTTGATGAGAAGAGATACTGGAAACAACAGAGTCTACTCAATAAGTTGAGGAAAATACCCGGATTCAAAGTTGTATTATGCAAGATGCGAAAAGACAAAGACATTAGTCAATCATCGGGTTTCAGATTTGTCGTTAAGGGGGATGATATACATATAGCAGCCGATATGGTAGGTGATGCATATGAAAACAAGTATGACACTGCAATACTTGTTAGCGGTGATGGCGATTTTGTTTCAGCCATAGAAAGGGTGCAGAAGCTGGGAAGGAGAGTGGAGAACGCTTATTTTAAGAATAGTGGGTCTGGACAGCTAAAAGCCGTTTGCAACAGTTCTATACTTATAGACAGGAATTTTATAGAAAGTTGTTTGGATAAATAAACTGCCCAGCATTGCAGAAGCCAATGACTTCATACCAGACTGGGGGGCATATCAATAATTATTTGCCTGTTACTAATATTTAAAGACCTATTAAGAAAATATACAAATTATTAAAAAGAACTGCCCAGCATTGCAGAAGCATAAAACTTCATTCAAGACTGGGGAGGATATAATTAATCTATAACATAGCTGATATATAAATCTTATTAACTCTGCACAGGGTTAAAAAATATGGTAGCGGGAGTTGGATTTGAACCAACGGCCTAAACCCACCATCCAGAAGTCTGGAAGGTTTCGGGTGTCTCACAACCTGTTATGAGCCATTCGCGGATTTCTCCTCGACGAGCACTCCAGGCTGCTCCATCCCGCTATGTAGAGGAATGGAATTGTAGAACTATATAAGCCTTAACCCTCTTCGAAGACCGGAGGCTTGACTATCATAACTTCGTTTGTGCCGAAAATATAGGCGGCTCCCTTCTCCTTATATTCCAGAACAGGGCAGAGAACGCGATCATGAGGATCCCAATGGATCCTCTCCATTCCGCTCCTAGCCCTTCCATCGTCAAGGACCTTCTTCGATTCCCTCCCAAGCTCCTTTGCGCGGTCGGAAAAAGTGCTTATCGCCTTCCATGCAGGGCACTTCTCAAAGTCCTCCCCCATGCCGTTGTATCTGCACCTTGAATTATAGGAATCGGGATGGCAGTCATCAAGGGAATTATAAACAGTCTCCCTCTTGAAAGTCCTGCTCATAAGCTCTTCCGTTGTCAACACAACCGATCCGCCGTTTACTTTTGGCATGCAAACTCCTTCTAAAGAAGTTTCCAGACGCTTTTAAAGGTTTATGAACTAGAAAACCATAAGGATAGTCATGACAACAATAATGGGTACCGATGAAGCTGGCAGTAGATAGAAGCTCGGTTTCTATCTGTCATAAGGTTCAGTCATAGGCCCATTGGTTATAGCTGGAGTGATGGTAGAGAAGGAAGATGAGATAAAGCTAAAGAGGATAAAAGTAAAGGACAGCAAGCTCCTTACCCCGCAGCAGAGGGAGAAGCTCTATCCGCTCATCAGGAAGATAGCAAAGGACATAGCCATCATAAAAATTTCTGCCAGAGAATTGGATGAGATGATGGAAACAAGGAATCTCAACAGAATAGAGGCGGAAAAGATGGCTGAAATAATAAAGGCTTTGGGAGCTGATGTTGCTTATGTTGACGCCCCGCAGGTTTCTACTGACAAGTTCAAGAACTATCTATTAGCTTTGGCAAAGAACCATACAGAGATTGTTGCTGAGAATAAGGCGGACAAAAAGTTTCCCACCGTTAGTGCAGCCTCAATCTTGGCAAAGGTTGAGAGAGACAGAGAGGTAGAGAAGATAAAGAAGGTTGTTGGATTCGATTTCGGAGTTGGATATTCCCATGACAAACGAAGCATTGCCTTTGTAAGGAAATGCCTCAAGGAGGGTAAGCATCTTGAGTTCATAAGGCACAAATGGTCAACCGTAGAGAACATAAAGAAAGAGAAGAAGCAGAAGAAACTAGAACAGTTCTAAAGGTTTAAGAAGGTTAGGTTTCATACTCTTTTTATGGCAAATGAAATTCACACAAATGATGAAAAAATAGAAAGTAATCCTCCACAGGCTAGATGCCCTAGAGTAGGGGGCAAATATGGAAGGATCATAGAGCATTTAGCTAGTTTTGATATAGAAGATCCGGAGGAGATATACGGAGCCTCAAGAGATTTTTACTATTTCGAGGACGATGAAGATGCCCCTACAAAGACTCCATATAACGCACATTATCAATTTTGGATATGGTTTAACGAGACTGGCAAGGATTTGATGGAAATTGACAGAAAACAGGTATATACTTTTGACTATCAGCATGACACAGTAGAAGTTAATAACAAGGAAGCGAAATCGGCGCTCTCCGTAAGAGAGCGCCTACTGTTATATCTTCGAAGCAACGCACCGCCTAGCGATACATTGATCGCTCCAGCTGCACTCACACAAGAAGGAATTGCAAAGGGCATCGGCACAAGAAGATCGCACGTGCCACGCAGTGTCAGTCCCCTGATAGATGGAGGGTATGTTGAGGGGAAGTTACTGCATATAAAAGGACAGCATAGAAGGAAAAAGACATATTTCCTGACAGCTAGAGGAGAAGCTGATGCAGACTTGGTTAGAAGAGTTCTAATGCTGAAGAGCATAGAAGAAGATAGAAACGCTGTTGTGAAAAAAGCCAGCAATAAAAGAATACAGGAAGCCCAAAGGTATGTGGAGGGGCTGAGTATGGTAGCGGATTCTCTTGACCCCTACGATGCAGAAAGGTTAGGCGAGGCAACAAAGATTATAAGAGAAATAGCTGAAGGCAGAATAAGCTATTATGAACATATGGCAGAGGCGGCAGAGAAAAAGGGGAATTCCGCAGAGCAGCAAAAAGCGCAGGCAAGAATAATACAACTTAGACACCTCCTAGAAACAGGCAATTAGCAAGGTTTAAATTCGTCTTACATTGATTATAATCATGCCAATCGAGAAGCTCTACACAAAAGATGTAAAACCCGAACTAGACGGGAAAGAGGTAGCGGTAGCAGGCTGGCTCAGGAACTTCAGGGACTCTGGAAAGATAAAATTCCTGCAGCTTGCTGACATAACCGGAACAGTCCAGATTATTGTAAAGGAAGGGGCGGTATCGGAGAAGGTTTTCAAGTCAACAAAGGGTTTGAACAGGGAAGATGTTCTTTCAGTCAAGGGGAAGGTTGTAAAGAACGAAACAGCTCCCGGAAAGAGGGAGATAATACCTTCAGAGATAACTGTTATAAACAAGTCGGAGAGCCAACTTCCCCTTGAGATAATAGCGAAGAAAACTCCTGCGGAGCTTCCCACAAGGCTTGATAACAGGCCCCTTGACCTGAGGAAGCCGGAGGTCCAGGCGATCTTCAAGATAGAATCCGCATTCCTGAAAGGCCTGCAGGATTATCTTGCAAAGAACAACTATATGCAGATCTTCACACCATGCCTGATGGGCGGGGCATCTGAGGGGGGATCAGAGGTCTTCAGGGTTCCTTATTTCAACACTGTAGCATTCTTGAGGCAGGACCCGCAGCTTCATAGGCAGCTAGCACTGTTGGGCGGTTTGGACAAGATCTTTGACCTAGGTCCTAATTGGAGGGCGGAGGTGTCGCATACTTCATTTCATCTCTGCGAGCACAGGGGCTGCGCCGTAGAACTTTCGTTCATCGAAGACGAGAAGGATGTGATGAGGGCACAGGAGGAGTTAGTCAGGTCTGCCCTGCAAACAGTTGCAAAGGAGTGCAAGACCGAGCTTGAGGTTCTGGGGAAGGAGATAACGGTTCCGAAGACACCTTTCCCAGAGTTAAAGTTTCCAGAGCTTTACGACACTTTGAAGGAGCTGGGATTCAAGATAAAGAAGAACGAGGACCTGAACAGGGAGATGGAGGAAGCGCTTGGAAAATATGTCATGGAGAAGCACAAGAGCGAATTCTTCTTCGTAAACAGGTTTCCCTTCGCAATCAAGCCCTTCTATGTTATGCGCGTTGATGAAACTCCAGAATATGCAAGGAGCGTTGACATGGTCTTCAAAGGCATAGAGATGAGCTCAGGAGGGCAGAGGGAGCATAGATATGACAAACTCATGCAGAACCTCAAGGAGAAGAAGATGAACGCGAACGATGTGGAATGGTTCACGAAGTTCTTTAGATACGGAGCGCCGACTCATGGAGGATTTTGTATAGGCATAGAACGCTTCATAATGAAGCTCCTTGACCTGCAGAATGTCAGGGAAGCTGTTCTGTTCCCAAGGGACCCGGAACGATTACTGCCCTAAAGCTGCAGCCCTTGCCATCGACCTGTCTACCATAATCTCTGCCAAATACTCTGGCATAGGAATTCCAAGGCGTTCTGCCCTTCTACCTACATATCTATTTAGTCTTTTCCTTACATCGACGGGATGCTGGAATCTTTTGTGAGCCTGTTTTTTTCTTGCAAACCGCTCCATTTCAATATCATTTATCCATCGCTGTATCGGACCGCTCTTTGCTGCCCCAGTTGCAAGATCCTCTGCATCCCTCGGCGTTCGGATCATCCTTTGGATCAGACTGCTGTCATAATAAAGCTGAAGAAGAGGCTGCCTTCTATCCGGTCTTGTAGCGTCAATGACCCATTGATCGCTCACACCAAAAATGCCAGCTATCTCTGCAGGTCCTTTGCCTCTTTCACGATATTCGCGAGCACAGTAACGCTTCCAATATTTTCCAGTTAATTCGGTGCTCAAAGCCGCCATTTCGTACATAAGATAAGTGTTGTTAACAAGCTCTGGATAAAAGTACCTAGGTTTTCTTCCATCCAGCCATCGGCTGGCAGTTTCACAGCAAATGTCTATTTCATCATCTCCAAAGTGTTCCCTAAGCACACTGCTCAAGAGCCTAAGTGTATCCCTATTTTTCCCATCATACTCCATTCTGACATTACGCAGGACCTCTCTAGTAAGAAGATATACCTGATGTTTCTCCGTATGATAAAGTGCTAATTCTCTAACTGCCTTTTTTGCAATCATTTTTCCAACTCTGTAATCACCATTTTTAGAAAAATCTGTATCCTTTCCCTTTTCCCAGAGGCGTCTCCAACGCATTATCTTGCTATCGCTAACATCTACTGCAGTTGCCAAGAAATCGCTAGGTAGAGAATCATACCGGTTATCAAGAAATTTTGCTGCCAAGTAAATATTTGGTCTAGCAACAACTCTCGGCATGCTAAAACTAAATTATAAAAGTATATAAATACCTCTATCATCTATGTCCGAAGTCTCCGATAGGATTCTGCAACTGTTTAAAGAGAAGAAGATAAATTACAAGCTCTATGAGCACGAGCCTGTCAGGACTTCTGAGGAAGCTGCGCGCGCCAGGGGCGTGGAACTGAAGACAGGCGTGAAAGCTTTAGTCTTCGACACAGGGAAGAACTACATCCTTGTCCTTCTTCCTGCAGACCAGAAGGTAGAGACGCATTACATAGCAAAATTGGAGGATGCAAGAAAGCTTTCAATGGCAAAATCCGAGAAGGTTCTGGAGATGACAGGATGTGTGGTAGGTTCTGTTCCTCCTTTCGGGCACAACACAAGATTCAAAACCTACTTCTATAGGTCAATACTGAAGAACGAGTTCGTCAACTTCAACATCGGCGAACTGACGCTCTCCGTGAAGATAAAATCAGGGGATTTGTTGCAGTGCGTAGAGGACCCGATCTTCGTAGACTAGTTATTTATAAACTCCTGTTCAGCACTCTCTATAGTACTTAGAACTGAGATTACGCTCGTTCTGGTGTTAAGATGAAATTCAGCGAATTGAAGATTAAACCCGAAATACTGAAAGCCCTTCAGGAGCTGGGCTTTGAAGAAGCTTTTCCTATTCAGGAGAAGGCCGTGCCGCCTGCCCTGCAGAACAGGGACATAATAGGAAAGG
>DATDXV010000024.1:0-6072 GCA_035289205.1 archaeon | reverse complement strand
TGCAGGGTATTAATATGAAGGGTTCATCTATAATATACAGCACAAGGGGGTATGTAACTATCAGGAGCGATGCCCTTGGAGTTGAGTTTGCATGATAAGAATGAGATTCCATCCTACCCTACGTCCGAATCTTGGCAGAGTGTTCAAAAAAGCTGTAAGCGGATACAAGATCCTCCAGACAAAGAAGCAGGGCCCAGAAGAGATAATCAACAGGATGATTATTGAGAAGGCAGAGGGGCTCGGAGGAGAGGGGGAGGAGAAAAAGAAGAAGGAGGAAGAGGGGATCTCCCTAAGCGAGACAACAAAGTTCTTAGGCAAGATACCCGAGAAGACCGATCTGAGCGGAACAAACATAATTTACCCGCTTATACCTCCAAAATCCCCGACGCCCTTTGCGGCAGCGAACATCAAATGGGTCCCTCAGGATAATGACATAGTTTACTTTCTTCTGGAGCCAAAACTGTCGCCAAGCGACCAGGAACTCCTGAACAAGATCAAGGCAACGCTTGTCGAAAGGCTTGATGTCGACTTTGCGCAGCTCAGGAAGGGGGAGGCGAAGGATTTCCTGATACAGAGGTTCAAGGAGACAGTTGACATAATGGCAAAGGACATAGATCCGAAGAAGAGGGACTACCTTCTCTACTATGTGGAGAGGGATTTCATAGGCATGGGCAAGATAGAGGCGCTTCTTGCAGACCCGAACATAGAGGATATCAACTGCGACGGTGTTGGAATCCCTATGTTCATTTACCATAGGAATCCCCTGTTCGGAAACGTAAGGACGAACGTTGCCTTCAATGATGCCGAGGAGCTTGATATCTTTGTAAACAAGCTTGCGCAGCGCTGCGGGAAGACAATTTCCATAGCGCAGCCTCTGATTGACGCCTCGCTTCCCGATGGCAGCAGAATCCAGGCGACTCTGGCTACAGACATCGCCAGGAGAGGGAGCAATTTCTGCGTTAAGGAGGCGTTTGTCCAGATGCATGATGGTTCAATAGAAAACATAGCCAATCTTTTCGAAAGGTGGAGAAATGAATATGGAAGCAAATTTGATGAATATGGAAATGAGATATGCACGCCTCAGTGCAGGTATGCCACAGGCGTTGACAAAGACAGTTTGATGCAGGAGAAGGGAAAGGTCTTGCAAATCTTGAAATTGCCGTCGCCGGAAAAGTTGGTTAGGGTAAGCTTCAGGGAGATGGGACGCGCTACATCTTCTTTGGAGGTTACAGAAAATCATCAGTTTCATGTTCTCTCAGAAGATGGCATAAAAACCGTTGAAGCTAGCAATCTTAAAGACGGCCTTTGGGTTCCTGTTCCAGCAAAAATAGATGTTGAAGCGAATCTGCATGCAGAAGAATTCACAAATAAAATGACAGACTCCCTTTTAATATCAGGGAGAAGCAAGGTATATGTCGTATTGGACGAGAGATTTAAGAAATTTGTCAACTCTGTTTCGTCTAAAACAAGACTCAAGGATATAAGAAGAGGCAAAACGGGAAGCATTCCACTATCTGAATTGATTGATAGCATAGAGCCTAAAGGAAGAAGTTTGGAAGAATTCGAGTATCTCGATTGCATACTTAGGGATGGAAGCAGAGGCAGAGGCGCCAGGGTTAGAATGCCCTTGAGACTGTCTGAAGAGCTTGCATATTTTGTTGGCTGGGTTATCGGCGATGGTTCTCTTACAAGAAATAATGTTAGCATAGACTACGGTGTGCATAAAGAGCATGGCGAGTCCCTTCGCAGGGCAATCGAATTCCTCTTCAATATAAAAGCAAAGCATTACACGAATTACCCGTCAAGACTTTACATAAATAGCAAAATAGTAGCTGGAATATTGCACAATATATTCGGAATACCCTATGGCAAGAAATCGCGCAAAGTTGATGTTCCAAATATTATTGAGAGATCCAATAAGAAGATAGTTGCAAGTCTCTTGAGGGGCTTGTTTGAATCGGATGGCACATCAGAAGGTGATATAGCATTTACAACCTATTCAAAAATACTTTCAACGAAGGTAATGTTTCTGCTTTCAAGATTCGGCATTTATTCCAGTTTTAACTTAAATGGTGAAGGTTTCGTTGTTTATGTCCCCTCTGCCTACTATGCTAGGTTCTCAAAGGAGATATTTTCCAATAAAAATATAGAGATGCTTGTTGCAAATCAAAAAAGCACAAAGAGATCTCATATGCTACCGGCATTCTTGGTTAATTTGGCTATAGGATCTGTCAGAGGAAAGGCAAAAATACGTGATTTGTATAAAATTGTGAATATCTCTGAAATGAACAGGGGCGGCAGGATATCTTTTAGAAAGATAAAAGAACTCAATGAATTCATCAAAAAATATGGAGAAAGCGACATAACAAGAATGATAGACAGGCTTACCAGAGGCGATCTTGAGTTTAAAATAATATCAAAGGTAGAGATTTTTGAAAATAAGGAGAGATCTCCTGTCTATGATATCACATGCAATCCTGTAAGTTTCTATGTTGGAGGAAAAGACGCCCCTCTTTTTGTGCATGATACGATCAGGCGTTTTACTGAGACCCCGCTCACTCCAATAGATCTCATGGGTTTCAAGACCATGGATTCCAAGATGGCTTCATTTCTCTGGATCTGCATAGAATACGGAAGGTCCATACTGATCTCCGGCGGAACAGCTTCCGGCAAAACGTCATTGTTGAATGCTGTTTCACTGTTCATTCCATTCAATTCCAAAATAGTATCTATTGAAGACACGCCCGAGATCGTGATTCCTCAGCCCCACTGGGTGCCACAGGTTGCAAGGCAGGCTTTGGCGGATGTCGGAGGGGAGAAGGTGGGGGAAGTTGATCTGTTTGATCTTCTCAAAGAATCGCTGAGGCAGAGGCCTGACTACATAATCGTAGGTGAAGTAAGAGGGAAAGAAGCGTATGTCCTGTTCCAGCAGATAAGCACTGGCCATCCATCATTGGCAACGATCCATGCAGACACGGTCGAAAGATTGATAGACAGGATGACGACGCCGCCAATATCGCTTCCGCCAAGCCTCATCGAGGCCCTGGACCTGATAGTCTTCATCGGAAAAATAAAATACGGGAACAAGCATGTGAGAAGGATAAAGAGCATATACGAGGTTATAGGCTTTGACAGGGAGAAGAACATGCCTGTGGTCAACCAGGTTTTCAGATGGGATCCGGAAACAGACAAGTACATGGAGACAAACAAGTCGATAACCCTGGACAGGATATCAAAGCAGTTCGGCGTTCCTTCGCACTATCTGCAGAAAGAGATCACACAAAGGTCCAAAGTCCTGGACTGGATGTCCCAGAACTCCATAACAAACTTCAAGGACGTTGCGAAGCTAATCAGGCTCTATGATCTGAGGCCGTCGGAGCTGCTGGGCGCTATCTAGTGGTGCAATGTGGAAGCTCTTCAGGGATTTTGCATTCAAGGTTTTCGGCAGAGCGCTTGAGCCTTACATCGAACACTTTGACAGCATAAAGCCCGACCTCCTCAAGTCAGACATAGGCCTGAGCCTGGAGGAGTATGTTTATGTGACGTTCTTCACGCTCCTGCTTGTTTTCATTCTTGAGTTTCCTACCCTTGTCATAATCACATCCCTCCTGTTCAAGACAGCCCTGCTTGCGTTTCTCTTCTCGTTTACAGTCACGATTTTCATTTTGCTTGCGGTCTTCTTTTTCTTCTATAGCTATCCGAGCATGATTGCCGGGGGTAGAAAGAAGAACATTGACACGGCTCTGCCGTTTGCAACAACATTCATGGGAACAATAGCGAGTTCAGGAGCTCCGCCAGCGGTTATTTTCAGGATACTCTCCAAGTTCAAGGAGTACGGTGAGTTCTCGAAGGAGATGGCAAAGATCAACAGGGACATAGAGGCCTTCGGTATGGATATGATAGGCGCGATAAGAAAGACCGCTTCCCGCTGCCCCTCAGATGAGCTGAAGCAGCTTTTGTGGGGGATGGAGACTGTAATTGCCACAGGAGGGAACCTGGGGGATTTCCTTCATGACAAATCAAGGCAGCTCATAGCAGACTACAGGAGGAAGCTGGAGCAGTATGCAGACACATTAAGCCTTCTGACTGAAGTGTACATAACCCTTGTCCTGGTAGGCTCAATATTCTTCATCATAATGACAGCCCTCTTTTCTATATTCTCCGGCGGGGAGAGCGGGCTCTTCATAGTCTCCCTGCAGTTCCTTGTAATATTCTTCGGGCTGCCTTTCATCTCCGTGGGATTCATCATGCTGCTGAGGGCATTGGCGCCTTGGAGCGGTGGTTGAAATGGATTTCAAATTCGGGAAAATGGACATGGAGTTCAACTGGAAGTTTGTCCCGCCCATAGTTGCGGTTGTAATGATACTCATAGGCGTCCTGGGTTTCAGCTCGACGCCTGGCGTAATGGGCAATATCATACTTCTTGCTATCATGGCTGGAACCCTTCCCTACATAATTGTCTCGTATATGGAGTATCAGAGGATCAAGGCCATAGAGGAGGAGTTCCCGGATTTTCTCCTTGATCTTTCAGAGGCGCAGAAGGTAGGCCTCTCGCTGCCTGAAGCCCTGAGGCAGGTTGCCAAGACAGATTATGGAAAACTTTCAGGAGAGATAAAGAAGCTCAACTACCAGATCTCGTGGGGTGTTCCTGTCCAGGAGGCATTGGACAGGTTTGGCAAGCGCCTTTCCAAGTCGCAGCTGATAGTAAGGGTTGTCAGGATAATCAACGAGGCATACAGCAGCGGCGGGGACCTGTCAAGAACCATGGAATCAACCGCCTCTGACATAGCGCTGCTGAAAGAGGCAGACAAGGAGAAGAGCGCAATGACATACCAGCAGGTGATAATAATGTATGCGATCTACTTTATTTTCATCGGGATAATAATAGGAATCTCCAAAACGCTGCTCCCGCTGCTGCAGCTCAATGTGGAAACATCTTCAGCGTTTGGCGGAGGGCTGTTCGCGTTTCAGGATCCATGCACAATCTGCCAGTCAACAGTTTCCCTGGCCTGCACTCCCTGCACTCTCTACTCAACCATGTGCAGCATGTTCAACTTGGGGAGCCAGGTGGCATGCTCCTACAACGCCCTCTTCCTCCTGATGATAGTTATCCAGGGCATCTTCTCCGGCCTGGTAGCTGGGCAGATAGGGGAGAACTCGCCTATAGCGGGCCTGAAGCACAGCGCGATAATGACACTGTCCGGATTTGCAATCATGATGTTCCTCTTCCAGATAGGATTCCTGTGATCATATGCTGGGGCAGATAAGAATAGATTTTATTTTAGGGGTTGTATTCTTTTCCATAGTGATTTTCTTCATCGCTTCCCAGATCAACTTCATCTGGTCAAACATAGAGACAACGTCCAGGCTTGATACTACAAGGCTCACAGCTCTGTCACTAGTAACTTATCTTGTCAATGATCATGGATCCCCCGAAGACTGGGAGAATCTGCCTCCTGATGAAGCGTATAAAATAAAGAGGGTCGGCTTTGCCGCATCCAACTACAGGCTCTCTCCGAATAAGATAGACAGGCTCAATCAGACATGCGGGCTTCTTGACAACAAAACCCTCGGAGGATTCAGGATAGTAGTATACAATGAAACAAACAAGATGCTCCAGTGCGGCTTCGTTGGCGAGCAGCTCGGTTCAAAAATAGTCAGGAACGTCCTCATCGGATCCCTGTATGGAAACATAACTGTGGAGGCATGGTAGCTTGAAGGGGTTTGTATATCTGATAGAGATTGCTGCCGCGGCCCTGCTTATCGTTGGAGCGATCGGAGTGCTGTCAATGTTTCAGGGCGCAAAGGTTTTCTGGGAAAGGCCTGAGCTGGTTTCCGTTGGCAATAACATGATAAGAGGACTAGAGCAGAAAGGCACATTTGACAATTTCCTCAGCTATCCTTATGTTCTCAGCGATATTGAGGCGTTCAAGCCTCCGAATGTTGTTTACGGGATTAGGGTTTCCGGCACGTTCCCATCAATAATCAGCATAGGCTGCGCCTCCGGTTGCGACTCAGTAAGGCTCTTCCTCAGCGACAGCTATGTGAATAAGCGCCGCATCAAGTTCGACG
>DATDXV010000023.1:0-5433 GCA_035289205.1 archaeon | reverse complement strand
AACCTCTCTGCCAACCGCTCTGCATATTTTTTGGGCTCTTCATAAATTAGTTGTATTAGAAATAGCTTTTAATTGCACGGAACCTTAGGTCTAGACCATATCCTTTTATTGTTTTTTAAGTCATGCAACACAAACATTTCTTATGGATATGATTGAGATAGACGGAAGCGAGGCTGGAGGACAGTTAGTAAGAACAGCTATTGCCCTTTCTGCCCTGACAGAAAAGCCTGTTAGAATAGCAAACATACGTGGCGCGAGGCCGGAAGCTGGTTTGAAGGTCCAACATATGGAAGGAATAAGGTCCCTTGCAGAGCTTTGTAGTGCGGAAATCAAAGGTCTAGAACTAGGTTCAACCTCTCTGGAGTTTATACCAAGCAAGCTAGAGGCGAAAGATATAGTTGTGAAAATTTCTACGGCAGGATCAATAGGGCTTGTTCTCCAAGCCCTGTTAATAGCAACAGCCAATTTGAAGAGCTCTGTAAGGATAGAGTTCGATGGCGGTGGAACATGGAACAAATGGGCTCCGCCAGTTGAATACATCAAAAGGGTTTTTCTGCCTCTTCTCGAAGACAAAACTGAAATAAAGATAATTCGCGACGGCTTCTACCCCAAGGGAGGAGCGAAAGTGGAAGTCAAGACCCATCCATGGAAGCAGAAGGAAATGAAGATATTGGAACAGGATAAGTTGAAGCGCATAGAAATCATCTCTGTTGCTTCCGCAGGGCTGCAGAAAGGTTCAGTTGCAGAGCGCCAGAGCAACTCTGCTGCAGAAGTTTTGAAGGAGAAACTTGGCATCGAATCGAAAATAGAAAACCGCTATGCAGATACCTTGTCCACAGGGACAGGCATATTGATTGTTGGAGAAGGCCAGTATAGAATCATAGGCTCTGACGCTCTGGGTGAGCTGAAGAAAAGAGCAGAAGAGGTCGGAAGGGATTGTGCAAAGAACTTCGTTATAGAATATGCAAACGGCGCAGTTGACAGGCATGCAGCTGACATGCTTCTCCAATATATGGCGCTGCATGAATCAGGGTCTATACTGTCAAGCGAAATAAGCCAGCACATTCTGGAGAATATCAAGGTCATCGAAAAGTTTTTGGATGTGAAATTTAGAGTAGATGGAGAAAAGGGAAAGCCAGGCATCATTTCTTTAGGCTGACCTTCTTTTTCTTCGGTATTATGATTTCCAGAATGCCGTTCCTGAACTCTATCTTGCTCTTGTTTGCCTCAACCCTTAAAGGCAGTGTGAAGTGCTCGCTCATGCTCCCGTAGCTGCTCTCCTCCCTGTAGAAGTTCTTTCCTTTCTCTATCGCAATCTTCTTCTTATCCACAGAGATCGCAACGCTGTCCTCGGTTATCTTCACCTTTAGATCGTCTTTTGAGAATCCAGGCAACTCTGCAGTGACAATGAATTCGTCCTCTGTCTGCTTAAGGTAGGTTCTCATGCAAAAAATCTGTTGAGCTTGCTTTTATTCTTTACGCTAGAAGAACCATCTGAAGAATGCTAAGATGCCCTGCTTCCAAGGCACCCTGTGCGTCACTCCAGATTTGCCTTCATACTCCCTGTAATGTTTGAGGTACCACTTGTAGCTGTCAATCAACGCATCGACATTGCTTTTCTTCGGTCTCCATCCCAAGACCTTCTTTGCCTTTTCAATAGAAACATATGAGTCTTTGTCAGCAGTCTCGTATACCCATTTGTACAGCGGAGATATCCCCAGCATCTCGAAGAACTTCAGTGTATAGACAAGAGGCCTCGCAGGCGTGCCTATGACCTTTTTTCCGAAGCCAGCATAGTCCAGCAAAGCTTGGTAGTCCTGCTTCATTGTGCCGAACTTCTCGGCGCCGATGTTGAATGTGTCATTTGCTTTCTTGGAAGGCTTGGCTGATGCAAGGAGAATGGCCTCATTCAGATCATCAACATGCAACAACTGATAGAGGTTATTTCCTTTGCCGATTATCGGAATGTTCTTTCCCCTCCTTATCCAGTCGAAAAGGATGTCAAAGACCCCGAGCCTTCCGGGACCGATAAAGGATTTTGGCCGCAATATTGGAACGCACAATTTGTTTCTGTATAATCCGCATATCCTCTCGGCCTCTATCTTGCTCTCTCCATAAGGCCCCACGCCTTCAAGCCTGCTATTTTCATAGAGCGGATGTTGGTCCGGAATCCCGTAAACCGCTGTTGATGAAATATAAACAACGCGCTTTATGTTCAGTTCAATCGCAACCAGCAGGACGTTGTTCGTTCCCTCGATGTTTACGGATCTTATCTCCTCCGGTTTCCATAACGGCAGGCCGGCAGCTGCATGCACTATGACGTCCGCGCCTTTCGCAGCTCTTTGAAGCAGCTCCTTGTTTCGTATGTCTCCCTGAAAATGCTCTACCCTGTCTCGGATGTCTGGATAGTCGAATGAAGCAAGGTCGATGGTTGCAACCCTGTACCCTCTCTTCAAAAGATGCCTTGCCAGGCTCTGACCTAAAAAGCCTGCCCCCCCTGTTATAAAAAACTTCAAGCGCCTTGGCATGGGATCATTTTCTTCTCTTCGCAACGCGCGGGGCATATCCAGAGACTTCCTTCTTGTAGGATCTGTAAGATCTGTCCATGCCCTCTTCATTCTTGCCCCTTAAAAAGAAGATTGGCACCAAAGGCAGTGAAGCCACGAAGCCGTAGACAGAAAGTATCATTGACAAGCCAATATAGGTTATCATGTTCCCAAGATACAGGGGATGCCTGACAATCGCGTATATCCCGTCTTTCATCATTCCTCTCCTGCTCTCCTCCCAGGACTGCAGGGCAAGGATCTTAAGCGAAAGCCCCCCTATTGCAAGCGTGGAGCCGAGCGCAATGCTAAGTATGGTCTGCTCGGTTGTGAAGAACAGGTAGAGTATGGCTGCCAGGAACATCAGCTGGATTATGTTCGTGAAGAGCTTGCTGCTCTCTATGAAGCTCTCCCTCTGCTTCCTATAGTAGAGATAGACCCAGTAGGTCACAAGCAGCGTGATGTAGTACAGGACGAATATGAACAATGCGTCGAAAAGCATAGACAATCTGCGTCAAGCCGGTTAATAAACTTTTACTCGTTCATCAGATCTTCCAGCTTCATGCCGCCTTGTTTAGAAGCCTTCAGTATGCTTGCCTTAAGAAGTGTGGGAATTGTTCCCGCATCGGACCAGAAGCCATCAAGCATAATTGCCTTAAGCTTTCCCTGCTTAAGGTAATGATTATTTACATCCGTTATCTCCAGCTCGTTCCTTGCGCTAGGGCTGAGAGTTTTTATGAAGTCGAAAACATCGTTTGGATAAATATACAAACCAGTCACAGCGAAGTCTGACTTTGGCTGCTTGGGCTTCTCTTCTATGTTTATGACCTTGCCGCTCCCATCAAATTCTGCAACACCGAACCTGCTTGCATCTTTTACTTTTTTCAGGAATATGTAAGCATTGCCATCTGTAAAGGCCTCCTTTGGAACCTCTACCCTCTCGAAGATGTTATCTCCAAGTATCGCAACTACCTTATCTTTGCCGAAGAAATGCTCCGCCTGCAATAGCGCATGTGCGATGCCCAGTGGACCATCTTGGATCTTGTAGGTAAAATGAACATCATGGTTTGAGCCGCTTCCAAGGAATCGCATGAAATCAGAGATGTAGTCTCCGCCTGTTACCACGCATATATTTTTTATGCCCATGCTCTTCAATGTTTCCATAGGGTGGGCTACCATAGGGCGATCGAAGACCGGAAGTAAATGTTTATTTGTGACGTTTGTAAGCGGTGCTAACCTGCTTCCTGATCCACCAGCTAAAATAACTCCTTTCATAAATTCATCTGCCTCTTCATTGTCCTTAATCCTTCTAAGGAACCTGACGTTTTTAAGCCTTCTGATTGGAGCTTCGCGGTGCTGAGGTCCAGATGCAGAGGCCTTGGTGCAGCGAAGTTCATCTCAGAAGTGCTTGCCAGTTTTATAAGGTTGGCATCAAGCCCGAACACATTCGCAACATTGACCGCGAAATCGTGTCTGCTAAGGAACTCAGAACCTACGACGTGATAGATTCCAAGCTTCTTCTTTCTGAGGAGCACTATGACGGCTTCAGCTATGTCATCGATCAGGGCAGGGCATGTAAACTGGTCTGTCACGCATCTGACCTCCTTTCCAGCCTTCAGGCTTGTGTATACGAACTTTGCAAAATTGCTCTTGTCGTCCTTGTCATTGAATCCGTAGATGGAAGAGGTTCTGAGTATCAAAGCATCAGGAATATGCTTCATCACAACCTTCTCTGCCTTGTCCTTTGTCTTTCCATAGACATTTATGGGATTTTTGGGCGTAGTTTCCGTGTATTTCTCGCCCGACCTGCCGTCGAACACATAGTCCGTAGAAATATAAACATACTTTGCCCCATGAGCAGCAGCTACCGCAGAAAGGTTCCCTGTGCCGTCAACGTTAATCGCATGCGCCTCCTCCGGATTCTTCTCGCACTGATCCACGCTTGTCATGCCGTGCGCATCCACTACGACATCCGGAGCAACGTTCTTTATGATCTCTTCAATTTCGCTTCTGGCCCTGGTGTCTAAGCGTATCGCATCGCTGCCTGCAGCTGAGAATCCTGTCCCGACAACGGAAAGTCCCTCTGAGCGCATCCTGGAAGCTATCTTCTTCCCGAGAAAACCACTGGCGCCGACAACAAGGACCTTCTTCATGCTTTCACTTCTATGCCGAACATACCAAGTATCTTCCCAACTCCAGGCACATCACCCAATTTCGGATAAACATAATCCTCTTTGTTGTAAGGCTCTGAAGCCACTGCCAGAACAGAAACAGATGTATCTGTTAGAGGCCAATATGCATGATAAACCCCCGAGGGAACAAAAACCTGAGCCATTTTTTTGTCATCTACTACGAAGACCGGAGCATCTGTTTTTGTAGGAGGGCTCTCTGCCCCGACCACAATAGCATAGGTCTTCCCGAACGTAGAAGAGCCCTTTCGGAAATCAGAAAATACCCAGAGTGCGCAGCCTGTCAAAGTATAGAAGACTTCTTGGTTCTTGTGATGATAATGTCCAGCTCTCTGCGTATGCTTTCCTACGGCTACAGAAGCGTACATATTCTTTACGCCTGCAGAGAAAAACGGATCTGCCATGCCCTGCGGTGCCAGTTCGCACAAAACGCCTCGCGAGTCTCCCATGACCTTCTGTATCCTTATCTTCAGTCCTTCTATGCTTGTCTGTATCTCCTCAGCCATTCTTCTTCCCCTCTATATGAGCATTGATCTCCGCATTCCTCTTCTGAAGTTTTGCGATCCAGTCCTGGTTGTCCAAGTACCATTGTATGGTTTTTGGCAGGGCTTCCTCAAACTTGTGTTTTGGTTGCCATCCAACTTCCTTTTTGATCTTGTCTGCATGCATTGAGTATCTCCTGTCATGTCCTGGCCTGTCTT
>DATDXV010000022.1:0-10171 GCA_035289205.1 archaeon | reverse complement strand
GTTATGATAGCTATCCGCTTCGGCATAAGATTGTTTAGAAAAGAAAGGTTAAAAAACCGATAGAGATGTTAGACAATCGCTCAACTATTCGACACACCGCCCATCGCAAAGAGAAAGAATTTAAGCTTAAGTTAAATGGCGCCCGACATGGGATTCGAACCCACGACCTCTTGCTATCTTCCAATCATAGCCGAAGCTCAAATCTTCTATCGATTTGATAGAAGGCAAGCGCTCTATCCAAACTGAGCTAGCCGGGCATAAGCTTTAATTTAAAGCAGACTCTTTATTAACTTATTGATGGTATCCATGGATTTGCTATCTATACAGAAAAAGGTGCAGGCGGAATGGAAGGCAAAAAGAGCCTTTGAAGCGGACATAGATAGCAAAAAGAAGAAGTTCTTCATCACATTCCCGATTTCTTATGTTAATGGGGGGTTGCATGTAGGGCATGCATATTCTCTGTTCAGGACAGACACATATGCAAGATTCAAACGGATGCAAGGCTTTAACGTAGTTTTCCCTCAGGGTTTCCATGCAACGGGGGAGCCGATAACAGGCGCTGTAAAAAGGCTAAGACTGGATGACCAAGTTCAGGTGCAGACATTCAAAGACTTCGGAGCAACAGACAAGGATATCGAGGACTTCAAGAAGCTGGGCCCGGAATATGTCGCGAAATTCTGGGCCAAGTCACAAAGAGATACTATGGAGCTGGCGGGGATTTCGACAGACTGGAGAAGAACATTCATAACAACAGACATCACCCCGCAGTTCTCAAGGTTCATAGAATGGCAGTATGAAACCCTGAAGAAATTGGGTTATGTAAGAGAGGGAACGCACCCTGTTGTCTGGTGCCCGCAGGACCAGAGCCCCACAGGCGATCATGACAGGCTTAAGGGAGAGGGGGAGAGCGTGATAAGCTACACCCTTCTGAAGTTCGAATCTGCTGAAGAGAAGGGGACTTTCTTTGTTGCGGCAACCCTGAGGCCGGAGACCATCTACGGAGTGACAAACATGTGGGTCAATCCTGACGCTTCTTATGTCAAGGTCCAGGTTGGAAACGAGAAATGGATTGTCAGCAAGTATGCGGAACAGAAACTCAAGGAACAGTTAAAGCATACAAAGATTCTGCAGGAGATAGACGGGATAAAACTGCTGGGAAAGACCATCACAGATCCGATAAGCAACAGGAAGATCTCTGTGCTTCCAGCGCATTTTGTTGATCCGGAGAATTCAACAGGCGTTGTAATGTCTGTTCCTGCCCACGCTCCATATGACTGGACTGCTCTGAAGGAGTTAAGGGACAGAGGTGACCTGGAGAGGTATGGAGTGACAAGGTTCGAGATAGAGCCCATCTCATTGATAGAAACAGAAGGGTTAGGAGATATGCCTGCAGTTGAGATATGCGAGAAGATGGGAATCAAGTCTACAAAGGAAGAGGACAAGCTGGAAAAGGCCACTTCTGGAATATACAAGAAGGAGTTCCACCAAGGCGTTTTGAAGGACAACTGCGGGAAATGGTCAGGAAAGAAGGTTGCCGAGGTTAAGGAAAAGCTTATTGAGGAGTTCAAGAAGAGGGGGATTGCAGATGAACTGTGGGAGACAACCGGAGAGGTTGTCTGCAGGTGCACAACGACTTGCTTCGTGAAGATACTTCAGAACCAGTGGTTTGTCGCATACTCCGATGAGAAGTGGAAGGAGAAGGCGAGAAAATGCCTTGAGAAGATGGCAATATACCCGGAAGAGGCGAGGAACAACTTCCTGAACACAATAGACTGGCTAGCAGACAAGGCATGCACAAGGAAATCCGGCCTTGGGACAAAGCTTCCATGGAACAATGAATGGATTGTAGAGACATTGAGCGACTCAACAATCTACATGGCATATTACACAATTGCTAGAATCATCACTGAAAACAAAATTGATGCCAAGAAGCTTACCAATGATGTCTTTGATCATATCTTCTTAGGAAAAGGCACAGCAAATGACGCAGCTAAGGCGTCTGGATTGAGCAAGAAACTGATAGAAAAGATGAAAGAGGAGTTCGAATATTTCTATCCTGTTGACATGAGGATGAGCGGAAAGGACCTGTTGCAGCATCACCTGACATTCTACATGTTCCAGCACGCTGCTTTGTTCAAGGAGAAGTTCTGGCCGAAGGGGATCGCAATCAACGGATTTGTCAATGTTGAGGGGGAGAAGATGTCAAAATCAAAGGGCAACGTCATTCCGCTGAAGCAGCTGGTAGAGAGCATGGGAAGCGACATAGTGAGGATGAATCTTGTCGGATTCACAGAAAAACTTGATGATGCTGACTGGAGATCGGAGAACGTAAAGGCAATAAGGAACAGGGTTGATTTTATAAATTCCATTATAATGGATCTAAAGAAGATGAAGAGAAGGGAGTCAGGCACCGCGGAGAAGAATCTGCTTAGCAAGCTCCAAAGGATTATACAGAAGTCAACAGAGCACTGCGAAAGAACAGAATTCTCCTCTTCTGTGAAGTATAGCTTCTATGAGGCAACGATGATGCTCAGGCATTATCTAAACAGGGTTGGCGGCATGGAAAACGCGGACAAGGCGACTCTGGAGGAATTCATAAAGACCATAATTGTCCTGAATGCCCCGATGCTCCCCCATACAGCAGAGCATTGGTGGGGCGAATTGGAAGGCAAGGGTTTCATTTCCGGATGGCCCAAATACAATCCGAAGCTTGTGAACGTAAGCAACGAAGCGATTGACGGCCTGCTTATGAAAGTTGAGGAGGACATAAGGAAAATAATAAAGACCACAACCATAGAGAAGCCTAGCAAGATAACGCTGTTCATCTCTCCCTCCTGGAAGTATAATGTCTACAGGGCTGTGATGGAAGGGGTTGGCATAAAAGAGCTTATGGGAAATGAGGAGATAAGAAACCTAGGAAAGACAGCTGCAGATTATTATAACAAGCTTAAGAAAATACCGAAGCTGGAAGAAGTCCTGCTTACAGAGAAGAAGGAATTCGAAGGGATGAGCGGGGCAAAGGACTATCTGCAGAAGATGTTCGGGGCAGGGTTCGAAATAAAGAAAGGGGAGGGTATGAATCATCCGAAGGCCCTGATTGCGGAGCCCAACAGGCCAGGGATACTAATCGAATAGATTACTCTTTAGACCACATCCCAAGATTATTTTTCTTCGCATAATTTTCTGCCTCTTGTATCTCTCCAGAGTACTTCATGTTATTTTGCAAAAGATAAGCCCTTGCATAGCCGTTTCTGACCAGCTCGATGTTCACGTTTACGCCGTTCACGAAAAGGTAACGCAGCAGTCTGTTATAACGGTCCCTGTTCACGCTGTCGCTCTCCATTTCTATCTCTTTCCCAAGAACAAGATCGGAAAGCTTTTCAGAAGACTCTTCGTAAAGAGGCTCGCCTTTTTCAGGGGCATTTATACCAACGAGCCTTATGGCCTGTCCTGTGGAAAGCTTTATGGTGTCTCCGTCAAACACATGGGAAACGCTGACTGGCCTTGCCTGCTGCTGGCTGAAAATGGCCGTTGTTGCAAGGAGAGCAAGCGCAAGGATGATTATAAACTTCATTATAATTATTGCATTGAGGGAATCAAATACCCGATTCACTCTAGGGGGAGTTAAAATGACTGGGCCTTCTCCCAAATCTCTTCGAACCTGAACTTGTAGGTTGTGTCTTGGTTCAGGAACCAAACGCCCTTGTTGCCCTCAGAGGTTATTCCATGCCTTCCGTCAACAAGAACCACATATGGCCAGGCCTTGCCGAGGCGCATTTCAATGCCTATCTTCTTCAATTTGGAGACTGTCTCTGGGTGGAGCTCTTCGCTGATGACCCTTATATTCACCCCCCTTTCGATCGCGCGCCTTATGCCATCCAGCAGGATTATGTTGTCATATAGCTTGTCTGTTGTGATTATTATCTCCCGCTTAGCCAATTCAAAAAGAAGAGAAGCCTTCTCCACGAATCCGTCCGCGTACTGCTCATATATCTTTTCTCCGCTCCATATCTGCTCCTTTGAGATGAAAGGCGAATAGTAGTCTTCCAGCTTCTTGAACAGTTCCTTCTTCTTCATATATCCCTCGGTCATATATGCAAACAGCCTGGGGAAGGGGTTTATTGATCTTGCAAGCCAGAACGTCTTGTTCTTCTCCTCGCTGCTTTCAACAAGCCCCTTCTTCTGCAAAGAATAAAGGTACTTGTATGCATTTGTAACAGAGACCCCCGCTTCCTTCGCAATGAATGCCGCAGTCATCTTCTGCGTCTTTCTTGCGGAGAGAACCATTATTGACCTGAGAATCCTTATCTCCAGGTCATCAAACTGCCCCGTCTCCTTCAGCAATGCAGAGAAATCGTCATACTGCGCCATAAATATCCTTAATCAATTAGGTATATAACCGTTTCTATTTTGAAATAGAATTAACTTTATAAGCTCAGAAATTGCATGAGTTGCATGTCTGAGCACAAGTTTTTCAGGATTGAATACACAGGCAGGATAAAGGAGAGCAACGATGTCATGGACGAGTCCAAGGACGCACCTATTGTCCTGGATTCTGACTGGATTTGGCCGGCCCTGAACGATGCAATCAAGGAGATGAAGGTTGGAGACGAGAAAACAATAGAACTCGAACCGGAGAAGACCTTCGGACCAAGGATGCCTGAGCTAATCAAGATGGTTCCCGAGAGGGAGTTCAAGAAGCATGACACAGAACCTATGCCTGGGATGTGGATAACAGCGGACAACATGAGAGGGAAGGTGCTTTCTGTGAGCGGGGGGAGGGTCAGAGTAGACTTCAATCATCCTCTTGCGGGAAAAGTCCTTGTCTACAGCATAAAGATCAAGCAAGATGTGGAGAATTTCGATGACAAGGTCAAGTGCATCGTCGATTTCCATGCAAAGCAGAACATAGACCACATGAAAGTTTCTCACACTGACAAGGAGCTGGAGATAATAATGCCCCCATTAGTCAATTCTGTCTACAAAAAGAAGATGGCTGATGATTTTTTCAAGTATCTTGGCTTCGAGAAGGTGAAATTCTCGGAAGTTTACGAGAGACATGAGCAGAAGTAAATTATAAGCCCTCTTATAATCAAAACGAAAAGGTTAAATATTTAACCAAACCATCTCTGAACAGATTTTTATGGCGACAAGGTCTGTTACTGATTCGAAATCCAACATCAGCACAGACGAAGATCTCAGAAAACTTCTTGAGGCAAGGCGCGCTGAGATAAAGGTTATCGGAATCGGAGGCGCGGGCAACAACACAATATCCAGGATGATGCAGATCGGCGTGACTGGGGTGGAAGTTGTCGGGATGAACACCGATGCGCAGGATCTTCTCTATACAGACGCTGATGTGAAGATACTTATCGGAAAAGAATTGACTAAAGGACTAGGGGCGGGGGCTGATCCAAAGGTTGGCATGGAATCGGCGAAGGAGAGCAGGGAGGAGATAAAAAGAGCCTTGCAAGGCGCTGACTTGGTTTTCATTACCTGCGGTTTGGGCGGAGGAACGGGAACGGGCGCTTCTTCTATTGTTGCGGAAGTAGCGAAGAAATTGGGCGCTTTGGTTGTCGCTATTGTCACTCTTCCTTTCATTGCAGAAAGAAAACACAGGATGGAAAACGCAAAGTGGGGGCTTGAGCAGCTGGAGGGCGTTGTTGACACTCTTATTGTTGTTCCAAACGAAAAGCTTCTCGAGATGGTTCCTGATGTAAGCCTGACTACAGCCTTCAAGATTTCCGACGAGATCCTTGTGAATTCTGTTAAAGGAATCGCGGAGCTTGTCACAAAGCCTGGCCTTGTCAACTTGGACTTCGCAGACATAAAGGCTGTGATGGGCGGAGGGGGGATGTCCATGATCGGATTAGGGGAGAGCGACACGGAGAGCAGGGCACTGGAGGCTGTTGAGAAGGCGCTCAATAACCCGTTGCTTGATGTCGATATCGAAGGCGCGGCAGGAGCCCTCATTAATGTTACAGGGGGGACTGACATGACAGTAAAGGAATGCCAGCAGATTGTTGACGGCGTCGGAACAAAGCTTTCGCCTGATGCAAAGATAATCTGGGGGGCGCAGATTGAGAAGGAGATGGGGGACAACATCAGAACGCTTCTGATTATTACCGGGGTCAAATCAAATCAGATATACGGCGGAGCGAAAACATACTCCAAGGAGAAGAGAAGGGAGATAGAGAACATTCTCGGCATAGATTTCGTCTGATTCAAAAGGTTTATAAACTCTCCCTCTGCATAATGTCTATTTCTTAAGTGATATAATGGAAGAGAGTCAACCTCAGCAAAATCCGCAGGCGCAACCTGTGCAACCAGCCCAGCCTGCACCGCAGAAGAAGGAGGAACATGCTGTGAAGAAGCCGGGAATGGTGAAGCGCGTGCTGGAGAATTTCGTAAACAAGCTGCAATCGTACAGAAGGGTTATTGCAGTGGCGGCAAAGCCGACAAACGAGGAGATCATATCTGAATTCAAGATAACAGGCTTGGGAATACTTGTGATAGGGCTGATAGGATTTATAATATTCGTCGCATACAGATTATTGGTGCCAGCGGTATGATATTCACAGTAAGAACAACAGTCGGAAGGGAGAGCACGGTTATAGAAACGCTCTCCACCAGATCGACCAACATGCAGGCCGGAATCAAGGCATTTGTCCATCCTGAGGAGCTGAGGGGGTACATATTCATTGAAGGGGATGTCCACAGCATAGAAACCGTTATCGGCGGAGTTCCGCACGTGAAGGGAATAATAAGGAAGGATGTCCCTATTCTGGAACTGAAGAAATTCCTGGAAACAAAGAAGGCTGAGATCAAGGTTGACAGGGGGGATGTCGTGGAGATTGTCGGAGGGCCTTTCAAGAACGAGAAAGGGAAGGTTGTCAGGGTTGATGAAGCAAAGGGGGAAATCACACTGGAACTGATGGGCTCCGCGATACCCATACCCATTTCAATATCAATAGATTCCATAAGGATTGTTGAAAAGATCGGAGGCGGTGCAAGTGGGTAAGAGCAGGATCAAGATTCTTATTGACGGCGGGAAGGCAAGCCCAGCTCCGCCTCTCGGTCCGTTCCTCAGCTCTATCAAGGCTGATGTTAACAAGATTATCGGAGAGGTGAACAAGAAAACAGCTGATTTTGAAGGAATGCAGGTTCCTGTCGAGATCGAGGTTGATACAGAAACAAAAACTGCCAATATCATAGTGGGAACTCCACCTGTAAGCTCAATGATAAAGAAGGAGCTCAAAGTAGAGAAGCTATCTAAAACGGCATGGAAGGAGCAACCTGTCGGGGATTTGAAGTTTGACTCTGCTGTTAAGATTGCCAAGTCCAAGATAGATGCAATGAATACTTCTGATTTGAAATCTGCTGTGAAGCAGGTTGTTTCAACCTGCATTAGCGTAGGCGTGACAGTAGAGGGAAAGACACCGAAGGAAATTGTCAAAGAGATTAATTCTGGCCAATGGGACTCGAGGATACAATAGTGATGCTATGGCTCTTGCTTTTGCCTTAATTAAGGCTGGAACATCTAAGGAACTTTTTGTCTATAGACAACTAAAAAAAATAAAGGAAGTTGAATATGTGCATCCCCTTTTCGGAGAATTCGATCTTATAGCAAAGTTTTCGGGGGAAGATTATAATAGAATCGGTGAGATTTATCAGAACATGCTTGAAGCAGAAGGGGTAGTAAAGGAAAAATGCAAGATTTTGAATGCGATAAAATTTTAGCAATCGACAATCGCCATACCTATCAAGCTTGTTTAAATATTTCAAAATGAAATTTTGTTCTATGATCTCGTTTGCTCTGATAAAAACAGATCCGGGGCATGAGAGGGCTGTCTGCAGAGAACTATTAGATATGCAAGGCATTAAAGATTTGAACCTTGTTGGCGGCGAATGGGACATAGTAGCAAAGCTGACATATGAACCAAGGCAAACATACAGCACCATAATCCAGTTGACTGGAGTCAACAAAAGAGGCAGCAGACTTTTGCCCGCAGGAAACGGCTTCCAGTACAGTTAAATGCTTTTGCCCTGCATCTATTCCATGGCATTTGAATATGTTTTCTGGCTGGGTTTGATAGGTGCAGCAATAGTGCTTTTGCTTAGGCTTGCAGGATTCAACTATATTGAACTTGCAGTCCTGTTTGTCATCATATCCATGCTTTCCCTGGAGTTTTTGAGGAGAGGGGATAAGAAGCTGTTTACAAACGAGTTGAAGCATGAACTGATAGACAGGACAGACAAGATAGAAAACATATGCAGCCAGATGGTTTCAAATATGAGCCAGGACAGGGAGAAGCTGAAGGATGAAATACGTACTGAGGTAAAGGATTCTGTAGATAGAGTTGCCGCAAAAGCAATTGACATAGAAAACAAGATTAACGAAATTAAGAAGGGATTGATTGCTGTGGCACAGGGATATGATGAAAGGATGAAGGTTGTCGAAAGCGAGATACAGGAGGCAAAGGAAGTTGTAACTGTTGAACAGTTGCCTACTTCTGCTCCTGAGAGTACTTCCCAACCCACATTGTAATTATTACAGCGAATATTGTCACTGCTATAGCATAGCCCCAGGGACCAGCTGCAGAAAGTGTAGGCTGGGATTGCAACCAGTTCTGTATGGCAGTGTTCCATGCCAAAGCCGAAGCAAAACCGAAGGCTGCAACAATCAAAGTCGCAAACTGCTTAACAAACTCCGATACCATATAATGTTTTTCCTTTTCCGATATAAAAACCTTTAAATAGATTAATCCTAGAGTATTGTTGTATTGTTGTACTCCTTAGGGAGTAGCTATCGTAGCGAGAACGGATTGTATGAATGAAGAGAACATACTGAAAGCATTACAGGCAGCTAGAGAATCTAAGAAGAGAAACTTCAAGCAGAGCATAGACTTGATGCTAAGCTTCAAAGGCCTTGATATGAAGAAGGCTGAGCATAAGATCAAGGCAGAAGTCATGCTTCCACATCTGCCGAGGATGGAGAAAATAGGCCTGATGGTTGACAATCTTATTCCAAAGGCGCAGAAGCTTGAGAATGTCAGGGTTATAAGGAAGGAGGAAATCGAAGGACTTGCCCGGGACAAGAAGTCTGCTAAGAAGCTCGCGAATGAATGCGCGGGATTCATTGCAGAAGCGCCTCTCATGCCTCTCATTGGTAAATCTCTGGGTCCTGTTCTTTCACCAAGAAATATGATGCCTGCCCCTGTTCCTGCTAATTTGGAAGATCTGAAAGGCGCTGTTGAGAAGAGGATGAAAATCGTAAGAGTGCAGATAAGGGATTCTCCGACAATTCAGCTAAGAATCGGCACTGAGGAGATGGATGACAAGAAAGTCGCTGAAAATGCGAGGGCTGCAATTGATGCTGTTATAGCTGCGCTGCCGAAGAACGAAGAGAACATGAAAAAAATAGTGATCAAAACAACGATGGGCAAGCCCGTGAAGGTGGAGCTGAAGTGATATGAAGAAGGGAAGATCTGAGGTAAGGAAAGAGAAAATAGAGGCTGTGAACAGCCTGGCGAAAGCAATAACAGACAGCCCTGTGGTCTGCCTGATTGATCTTCATAAATTCCCAGCGAAGGCCATGCAAAAAATTAGGAAGGAGATGAAGAACAGCATTTATGTAAAGAAGAAAAGCATACTTGTGCGTGCCCTTGAGAAAGGCGAGAAGGAAATGCTGCAGCATATGAGCTCGAGCCCTGCCCTGCTTCTCACAGACATGGACCCATTCAGGCTTTGCAAGTTCCTTGACAGGAACAAGCTGAAAGTTCCGGCAAAGGGCGGGGATGTCGCGCCTTTTGACATAGAAGTGAAGGCGGGTCCGACAGACCTTATGCCAGGACCTGCAATAACCACGTTGAGCAAGGTAGGCCTGCAGGCAAAGGTGGAGGGGGGAAAGATAGCTGTTGCAAAGGACAAGGTTGTTGTGAAGAAAGGCGCTACGATCTCGGCAGAGCTCGCATCTGTAATGCAGATGCTGAAGATTGCACCCATGGAAGTTAAGATGAGCATCAGCGCGGCATGGGAGAAGGGAGTAATATATACGAAGGATGCGCTGTCGATAGATGAAGAAAAGGTAATGGCTGACATTGTTTCAGCATACCATCATGCTTTGAACTTAGCAATCAACGCAGTAATCCCTGTGAGGGGAACGATTGAC